>JANMCG010000113.1:0-10110 GCA_031361075.1 Novosphingobium sp.
GCATCGGCCGCAGTGAAGCGCGGCGCAGGGCCGACTTGGCGAATGTCGATCAGGTCAAGCTGGCGCGCGGCCTCAGCCATCTTGCGCGGCCAGGTGCCGCTTGGCCCAGATTGGCGCGCGGCCATCGACGGTTGGCTGATAAACCTCGGGATAGCGGCCGAACGCGGCTTGCGCAGCGGCGGGATCAAGCGCGACTTCGGGGGCAAAGGCATCGAACCCACAGCGGCGCATAAAGGCGAGCTGATCGACCAGCACGTCGCCCACGGCGCGCAGCTCGCCGGTGTAACCCGCTTCGCGCAGCACCCGCGCCGCAGTGTAACCGCGCCCGTCGCCATAGACCGGGAAATTGATCTCGATCAGCCGCAGCCGGTCAAGATGTGGCAGCAGGTCGCGCGCTTCATCGCCCGGTTCAAGCCGGACCGCGGCGGCGTTCGATTGCGCACCGAACGCGCCGACCGTGACGCCGGGATCACCCACCGCTTCGTCATGGCGGAACCGGAACTGGACTTCAGCCATAAAGCGCCTCCTTGAACGGGGCCATGCCGATGCGGCGGTACGTATCGAGGAAGCGCTCACCGTCGGTGCGCGTGCTCAGATAAACCTCGGTGGCCTTTTCGACCGCATCGACAATGCCGTCTTCATCGAAGCCGGGGCCGGTAATCTGGCCGAGCGAAGTGTCTGCGCCCTCGCACCCGCCAAGCAGCAGCTGGTAATTTTCGGTGCCCTTGCGGTCCACCCCCAGGATGCCGATGTGCCCGGCGTGATGGTGGCCGCAAGCGTTGATGCAGCCCGAAATCTTGAGTTTGAGCTCGCCGATTTGCTGTTCCTTGGCGGCGAGCCGCTGGCCGATCTTCTGCGCCACCGGGATCGAGCGGGCATTGGCCAGGCTGCAATAATCGAGCCCCGGGCAAGCGATGATATCGCCCACCAGATCAAGGTTGGGCGTGCCGAGGCCAGCCTCGTCCAGCTGCTGCCACAGATCGTACAGCTGATCTTTGCGGACGTGCGGCATGACGATGTTCTGCGCGTGCGTGACCCGCAGTTCGTCGAATGAATAGCGCGTCGCCAGCTCTGCCATCAGCCGCATTTGGTCGGCGCTGGCATCGCCGGGTATCCCGCCGATCGGCTTGAGGCTGATCGTCACCGCGATGTAACCGGGTGTCTTGTGGCGCACGCAATTGTTATCCACCCACAACGCGAAATCGGGATCGCTGCGATCGACCAGGTCAGCGAGCCCGGCCTCGAAGCGCGGATCGGCGAACTGTGCCTTGATCCGTTCCAACTCGGCCAGCGGCGGCTCGATATTCTGTGCGAGCAGCAGCGCGAATTCAGCCTCGACCTGGCGGGTATATTCTTCCTTGCCCAGTTCGTGGACCAGGATCTTGATCCGCGCCTTGTATTTGTTGTCGCGGCGGCCGTGGCGGTTGTAAACGCGCAGGCATGCCTCGGCGTACGTGATGAACTGATCGAGCGGCACCCAATCGCGCACCAACGGCCCGATCATCGGGGTGCGGCCCATGCCGCCACCGACATAGAACGCCGCGCCCAGCTCGCCTGCGTCATTGCGCACGATCTTGACGCCGATATCGTGCAGCCGCATCGCCGCGCGGTCGGTCTCGCTGGCGATCACCGCGATCTTGAACTTGCGCGGCAAATAGCTGAATTCGGGATGGAATGTGCTCCATTGGCGGATCAGCTCGGCATACGGGCGCGGATCGGTCACCTCGTCGGCGGCGGCCCCGGCGTATTGATCCGAACTGGTGTTGCGGATGCAATTGCCGCTGGTCTGGATCGCGTGCATTTCCACCTT
Organism: Novosphingobium sp.; assembly: GCA_031361075.1. Lineage (GTDB taxonomy): Bacteria > Pseudomonadota > Alphaproteobacteria > Sphingomonadales > Sphingomonadaceae > Novosphingobium. The sequence continues at coordinate 1,811 of JANMCG010000113.1, forward strand.
GGCCAGATCGGCCAGGATATCAGGCGCTTCGTCCAGTTTGATCCAATTGTACTGGATGTTCTGGCGGGTGGTGAAATGGCCATAGCCGCGGTCGTACTTGTCGGCGATATCGCCCAGCGCGTGCATCTGCGCCCCGCTCAGCGTGCCATACGGCACCGCGACGCGCAGCATATAGGCGTGCAATTGCAGGTACAGCCCGTTCATCAGCCGCAGCGGCTTGAACTGGTCTTCGGTCAGGTGGCCCGCGATCCGCCGCGCCACCTGATCGCGAAATTCGTCCACACGGGCATCGACCATTGCCTGGTCGTAAGTGTCATACTTGTACATCAGATCACCCATTGCCCGGCTGCAGGATCGGCCGGCTTCAGTGTCAGGTCGGGGCGCACGGTCGGGCCGAGCGCACGGATGCGTTCCTTGATATGGCCCGGACGGACGCCGTTTTCGTCCTTGCTGGCCTCGATCGCATAGGCCGCGTTGACCCGCTGGGCGGCGCTTTCGCGGGCGAGGATGCTGTCGGCATGGTCGCCGACATCGATCGCATCTTCGACATGGAGCGACCATTGTACCCCGTCCCACCAGGTGACGGCACCCGATTTCAGGTCATTGCCGGTAAGCAGTTTCATGGTTGTGCCTCCAAAGCCAGCGCGCGCAGGGCGGTTGGTTCGCGCGCCGCGGCAACCGCCCCGATCACGATCACTGCGGGACTTTTGACGCGTTCGGTGGCGATCAGATCGGCCAGCCCGGCAAGCGGTGCGTGCAGCACGCGCATGGTGGCGCGGGTCGCGTTCTCGATCACCGCCACCGGAATCGCGGGTGACAAGCCATCCGCGATCAGCTTTTCGGCGATCGCCTCGGCGCTGGCGATGCCCATGTAGATTACTAAGGTGCGGCCTGGCCCGGCCAGGCCCGACCAGTCCTGCTCGGCCAAGCCCTTGCACTGGCCTGCGACAAAACTGACCACCGAGGCGCTGGCGCGGTGCGTCAGCGGCAGCAGCGCCGCCGCCGCCCCGCCGATTGCTGCGCTGATCCCGGGCACCACTTCGACCCGCACACCCGCCGCGAGGCAGGCTTCGGCTTCTTCGCCGCCGCGCCCGAAAATGAATGGATCGCCGCCTTTCAGCCGCACCACGTCGCGCCCGGCCAGTGCTTCGCGCACCAGCAGCGCGTTGATCGCATCTTGCGGCATGGTGTGGCGCGCGCGCTGCTTGGCAACCGAGACCAGTTCAGCGCCGGGTTTGGCCAGCGCGAGGATCGCCGGATCGACCAGCCCATCGTGCACGATCAGCGTTGCGCGCATGATCAGCCGCGCGGCGCGCAGCGTCAGCAAGTCGGGGTCGCCGGGACCGGCGCCGACCAGCCAGACCTTGCCCGGAGTAATCGTTTGAGTGCTCATGCTGCCTCCAATGACGCTGCGCACCGCGAAGTGCCAGCCAGAATGGCTTTGTCGCTGCCTAGATCAGCTTTGCGGGGGCGCCTCTGCGGCAGAATCGGGTGCTGCTTTGGCCGCAGCATATTGCGGGTCGAATGCGACCTGGATCCCCTTGGCGCTGAACGCGCGCCACACGGCCTTAAGCAGATCGGAGCGCAGATTGCTGACGCCGTCTTCGGGGTCATTGATCCACATCCGCAGCTCGAACACGATTGCTTTTTCGCCGAACGACGACAGCCAGACTTGCGGCGGCGGGTTTTGCTGAACCCGGGGATGCGCCTTGGCCGCTTCGATCATCAGCGCCTCGGCAAGTTCCAGGTCCGAGCCGTAGGCGACCGGAACCGGCACCTTTACGCGCACGTCGCGGCTGGAATAGCTCCAGTTCTCGACCGTCGAGGTCATCAACTGTTCGTTCGGGATCAGAAATTCGATCTTGTCGCGGGTTACCACCGAAACCGCGCGGATGCCGATCCGGCTGACCTGGCCGACCACCTTATCCGCGCCGGTGCCGACCGCGATTACGTCGCCCGGTTTGATCGAACGGTCCATCAGCAGGATGATGCCCGAAATGAGGTTACCGAAAGTCTTCTGCAGACCGAACCCGATCGCCAGCCCGAACGCGCCCGAAAACACCGTCAGCGCGGTCAGGCTGATCCCGAGAAATTCTATTCCGGCCAGCGCCAGAATGATCCAGGCGGCGATGTTGAACAGCTTTTGGCCAAGCAATTGCTGTGCCGGATCGAGCCGGTGCATCCGCCCGAATAACCGGCCCGAAAACGACGCTGCGAGCCGCCCAAAGGCAAACACCGCAACCAGCGTGACCACGATCAGCAGCATGCGGTAAAGCGAGATATGATACGTCCCGGCATCGAACCCGATTGCATCGAGCTGGGCAATTATTTCGCCAACGCTAGAGGCCACGCTCATGCTGCGCTCCATGCGGCAAGCCCGCGGGTCAGGTCGGCGATCAGGTCGGCCGGGTCTTCCAGCCCGATCCACAATCGCACCGCGTAATTATCTGTGGGCCAAGACATGATGCTGCGGTCGCGTTCGGGGTGGATGCCCAGCGCCAGGCTTTCAAATCCGCCCCAGCTATAGCCGATGCCGAACAGTTCAAGTGCATCGATCAGCCGGTTGCGCGCGGCGGCGTCGCGCCCGGCCAGCACGACCGTCAGCAGGCCGCAGCCCCCGGTAAAATCGCGCTGCCAGAGCGCGTGGCCGGGCGATCCGGGTAGCATCGGGCACAGCACTGCGGCCACCTCGGCGCGGCGGTGCAGCCAGGTGCCGATGGTCACCGCGCTGGCGGTGCTGCGCTCCAGCCGAACCCCCATCGTGCGGAGCCCGCGCAGCGCCAGCGCTGCATCGTCGGGCGAGGTTTGCTGGCCCAGCAGCAACGAGCGCTGGCGCAGCCGCGGGTAGTATTCGGTGGTGGCCGTCACGCTGCCCATCATCACGTCCGAATGCCCGCCGACATGCTTGGTCAGCGCCAGGATCGACAGATCGACCCCGTGGCTGAGCGCCTGGAACCCGGTGGGTCCGGCCCAGGTGTTATCCAGCAGCACGGCGAGGCCGCGCGCTTTAGCCGCAGCCGCCAGCGCAGGGACGTCGCAGATCTCCATCGTCAGGCTGCCCGGGCTTTCGAGCAGCACCGCGCGGCTGTTGTCGGCGATCATCGCGGCAAAGCCGGCGGTATCGAGCGGATCGAAGAAACGCGTGGAAATTCCGTAATCGCGCAGTGCCTTGGTCGCGAACGACCGGGTCGGATCGTAGGAATTATCGGCCACCAGCAATTCGTCGCCGGCCTTGAGCACGCTCAGCAAGGCCATCACCGGGGCCGCGAGGCCGGTCGGGTACAGCATGGTCCCGGCAGCGCCGGGTTCAAGCTGGGTCAGGGCATCGGCCAGCGCCCATTGGGTCGGCCCGCCGCGCGCGCCATAGTGGAACAAGCCGTCCGCGCTCGGCAGCCGGTCTGCTTCCTGCGCGGCGCAGTCTTCGTACAGATAGGTGCTTGCCCGCCACACCGGTGGGTTGACCGCCGGTCCGGTCCATTCAGGCTTGCGTCCCGCGCCGACCAGCCGGGTGCCGCTGCCCCGCTTGTCTGTGTCGCTAGCTGCCATCAGGGCTCAGGCCGCGGTGGCCTTGGGCGTGGCGGGATCGGCGCCCCATTCAGACCAGCTGCCATCGTACAGCGCGGTGTCTTCCTTGCCGAGCAAATGCAGCGCAAACAGCAGCACCGATGCGGTAATCCCCGAACCGCAGCTGGTCGTCACCGGCTTGCCAAGATCGACCCCGGCGGCTTCGAACGCAGCCTTGATCCCGGCCTTGTCCTTGAACGTCCCATCGGGCTTGTACAGTTCGGTATAAGGCAGGTTAAGCGAGCCGGGGATATGCCCCGCGGCAATCCCGGGACGCGGATCGGGATCGGTCCCGGCCCAGCGCGCCGCGCCGCGCGCATCGACCACTTGCTCGGCCTTGCTGTCCAGATTGGCCAGCACATCGGCCTTGGTGCGGACGTTGCCATCGTCTTGCCAGGCGGTGAAGTGCCGGTGGCGCAATTGCTGCTTGCCTTGCACCAGTTGCCGATGCTCGGCTTTCCATTTGGCGATCCCGCCGTCCAGAATGGCCACGTCATGCGCCCCGAACAGCTTGAGCATGAACCACGCGCGCGCGGCGGTCTTGACCGCGCTGTCATCGTACAACACGATCCGGCTGCCATCGCCCAGCCCGAGCGACTGCATCCGGCTGGCAAATTTTTCAGCGCTGGGCAGCATATTATCGACCGGGTTGGCGGTGTCGGTCAAATCCGACAAGTCCATGAACACCGCGCCAGGAATGTGCCCGGCTTCGTATTCGGCGAGCGCGTCGCGCCCGCTGCCGGCAAGATGCTTGGTGCAGTCGACGATCCGAAGATCGCTCGCGCCGATTTCTTTGGCCAGCCATTCGGCCGATACTAGGCTATCCATGATTACCGCATCCTCTAGTCATCGGGCTTGCCTAGCGGCGCGTGCTGCCGCCGTCGAGGGGCTTTGCCATGCAAATTTCGCGCTAGTTTACCGCGCGCTGGCCGATCCGCGAATAGGTCCGCGGGCCCAGGTCGAGCCGGAACGGCCGCAAGGCCGCGCCGTCGACTTCGCCGGTTTCGCCGACGACATAGGTCTGCACCTCCACCAGCGGCATGCCGGCCGGGGTGCTGGCTTCAACCCGCAACCGGGCGAGCGGGACAAAATAGGCCGCATCGCCCGCGCGGATCGGGTTGAGCGCGGTCAGCGGCAAGCGGAAATCACCAGTGAACCGGGCGCTTTCGCCCGGTGCCAAGGTCACCAGAGCGTGGCGCAACTGGAGCCGCTGGCCGCCGCTGGCGATCTGCTGATCGGGCGACAGCGAGGCGTGCGCGGCAATCATATCGCCTTCAACCGCCAGCGCCGACAGCGTCTCGCCCGAATGGTTCGTCAGGGTCAGCGCGTAGCTGAGCGTGGTGGCCATCAGCGAGGCGTTCATCCGCTTCGCCTCAAGCGTCATCCCGATGCCGCTGATCGGCACCGCGGCGGAAAGCGGCGGTTGGGGCCGGGCGACTGGCGCGGCTGCCGGTCCGGCGGGCGGCGAAACGGGCGGGGCTGGTGCCGGCGCGGGGACCACTGGCGGAATGAATTCCAGCTGCATCGTCTTGGGCTGGCGGCCGCGCCACCACAGGCCGCCGCCCAGCGCGGCTGCGAGCAACGCGGCCAGCGCGGCAAGCCACGGCCAGTACGATCCGCCGCCGGGCGCTGCGGGGGCAGGGGCGATGACACTGTCAGTCGCGGCGGCAACTGGCGCTCCCGAATTGGCGGGCAGCGGGAACGGGGTGATCGGGCTGGTCTGGGCCGGCGCCGGCGCGCTATCGGTGCTTGGCTGCGGCAGCGGTGCAGCGGTGGTGCGCGGCGGAGCGGCGGGGCTGGTGGCCGGCGCGGGGCGGGGCGGCACCAGGGCCGGGGCCTGAGCCCGGGCCGGGGCCTGGGCTTGGGTGGGGGCGGGAGCCGGGGTCCGGGCAGGGGTGTCGATCAACACCGGGCTTGGGGCGGGCACCGGACGGACTGGCCCGCGCACAATGGGGTTGTCCGAATCGACCGGACCTTGCGCGCGCGGATTGCTGGTCGGGCGCGCCCCGGGGATCGAGAAATCCGGCACGCTCTGGCCAGAGTTTTGTCCAGAGCTTTGAGCGGTCAGCGCCGCCGGGACGAGCGCCGCCGCCAGCGCCGCAGCACCGGTCGCGGCGCTGATGCTGCCCCCGAAAATTCGCATTACCCGATCCACCATCCTGCTCAGCGGCGCGCTAGCGCCTCTCGCACTGAATAGGAAGTGAACTTGCCGCGCGCCACCGCTGACTTGTGCAAATCACACGATCGGGGCATGGCGCGTGGCATGGCAGACACACCTCGACCCTTGCATCTTGGCCAAACCAGCGCGCTCGCGGCGTCGCCCGAAGCGGCGGTGCTCGATTATGTCTCCAACCCGCGCAGCGGCGCACTGTATCTGGTGCGGTTCGCCGCGCCCGAATTCACCTCGCTGTGTCCGGTCACCGGGCAGCCCGATTTTGCCCATCTGGTGATCGATTATGCCCCCGGCGCTACAATCGTCGAATCCAAAAGCCTCAAGCTGTTTCTAGGATCGTTTCGTAACCACGCGGGATTCCACGAGGATGTCACCGTCGGCATCGGTCAGCGGCTGGTTGCCGAAATGCAGCCGCGCTGGCTGCGGATCGGTGGTTACTGGTACCCGCGCGGCGGCATCCCGATCGACGTGTTCTGGCAATCGGATGCGCCGCCGGCCGGACTGTGGGTGCCCGATCAGGGCGTTTCGGGCTATCGCGGGCGCGGCTGAGCGAGGCTTCTTTCAGGCCTTCAGAACACCGCCTTGGGGGCATCTTCGGCCATCATCGCCTGCCGCACCAACGGGATCGGCGGACCGCCAAATTCAAGGAACGCGTCGTGGAACGCCTTCCAGCCATCGCGCCCGCCGTGAGTCGCGGTCCAGTCGGCCCGCAACTTGCGGATCATCAGCTTGCCCAGCGTGTAATTGAGGTAAGCCGGATCGTAAGCCCCGCGCCGGGCCTGCTGCTCGGCGGTACCAGCATCCTGAAAACACGCGGTCTGGAAGAACCTGGTCGATTGCTCGATTGTCATGTCCGCCGTGTGCAGCCGGATCGCCGAGAGGAACCGGCAATCGCGCAGCAAGGCATTGGACAGCTGCCCGACGTGAAATTCAGGATTGCCATCGCCCAGCCCCGCTTCCCACATCAATTCCTCGCTGTAATGCGCCCAGCCTTCGGCAAAGGCGTAGCCGACGAACATCCGCCCGAACACCGACGGCGCGCGGTTGGCGTGCAGGAACTGGAGGAAGTGCCCGGGCATTACCTCGTGCACCGAGGTGAACATCAGATCGTCGACCCCGGGGATATATTCGGCCTGCTTTTCCTTGGACCAGGTCGGATCGGGCGCAGCGATGTAATAGATCGACGGAATGCCTTTTTCGAGCGGTCCGGGCGGATCGATGTAGGCCCCGTTCTGCGCGTTATAAGCCGGGCTCTGGCGGACCAGCGCCTGTTCGGTGCCGGGAATGGTGACCAGATCCTTGGCCTTGATAAACGCGGTCAGCATCGGGATTTGCCGGGTCGCTTCGGCCACCGGGTTATCGGCTGGCTTGTGCGCGTTCATCTTGGCCATACATTCGGGCACACTGGCTCCCGGCGCAAACTGGCCGCAAGCCGCGGTCAGCGCGTCCTGATTGCGTTTCAGATCGGCCTCGCCGACTTTTTCAAGCTCGCCCAGCGGCACGTTGACCGCTTCGGTATCGGACAGCATCTGCGTGAACTTGTCCGCCCCCAGCGCGAACGATCCCGCGCCTTCCTGCCCCTTGAGCCAGCCCGCCAGATCGGTCATCGCCGCTGCTGCCTTGTCCGCCGCAGTCTTGAGCCGGGCCTGCAGCGCCGCGTCGTTCACCCCGGCAAATGCGGTCAGCACATCCTTGCGGTAAAAATCGGCATAACCGCTGAACGCCGAAGCGCCATACGTCACCAGCGGCGCAGCAATCGGCCCCTTGAGGTTGCCCTTGATCGCGGCGGCAGCGGCTGGCACGGCTTCAAGGAATTGCGCGAGCGCGGCGGCGCGTTGCGGCAGCGGGGCATATTCGCGCGCGAGGTAAACATTGGGATCGAACGCACCGGTGTACCAGGCGGGGTTCGTGTGCGGCTGGTCAGCCACTTCGAGCCAGAACAGCTGGCCCTTGGCGACTTGCACCATGTAATCGCGCTCAAACTTGTCCTTGCCCGATACCGCGGTATAGGCGCCCGCGTCACTGATCACCTTGCGCAGGAAATCGCCCCGCGCCTTCAATCCGGCGGGGCTCCAGTCAGCAAATTTGCCGTCGTACTGATGCGCGCCCTGATAAACCGCGAAGTACGGATCGACCTTCAGCCAGCCGTCGATCGTGGTCTGCGCAAACTGCGCCCACGGCGCTTGCGCGGTGGTTTGCGCACCGGTGCCGATCATGTTGCACGAGGCCAGCGCGGCTGAGGCCAGCAGGGTAAACAGGGTGCGGCGAACTGCCATTGTGTTGCTCCGAAAGCGAATGTCTGCCGGTGAAACTGCGCGCATATCGGGGCCGGGGCAAGGGCCACGGGCCAATTCACGATCGATTGGCAGCGGTTCGTCCGCGTATTTTTCACTTTCCTACACAGGGCAAGGACGCTTACCCACCGAATCGTCGGGCGCTGCTGCAGCGGTGCCGGATGGACCTTCCCGCGATGACTGCCTTGGGGCGATCAGGCGCGGGAGACGACCGGCGCGGGCGTCCCGGCATTACAAGCCGAACGTTCGCCAAGCAGGTCCGCCACGTT
>JANMCG010000114.1:0-2445 GCA_031361075.1 Novosphingobium sp.
CGCGGCCGGTCTGATCCCGGATTTGTCCCCAATGCGATGATGGCCGAATACTACCGCCAGCGCGCCGGGGCTGGCCTGATCATTTCCGAAGCCACCGGGATCAGCGTCGAAGGGCTTGGCTGGCCCGCCGCGCCGGGGATCTGGAACGATGCGCAAGTTGCAGGCTGGAAGCCGGTGACGCAGGCGGTGCATGACGCGGGCGGCAAGATCGTGCTGCAATTGTGGCACATGGGGCGGATCGTCCACCCCGATTTTCTTGACGGCCAGCCCGGCGTTTCGGCCAGCGCCACCACCGCGCCAGATCATGCCCACACCCCCACTGGGCGCAAGCCGCACGAACAGGCCCGCGCGGCCACGCTGGATGACATCGCGCGGATCGTCGGCGATTATGCGCACGCCGCGCGCAATGCCAAGGCGGCGGGCTTTGACGGGGTCCAGCTGCACGGCGCGAACGGCTATCTGGTCGATCAGTTTCTGCGCGCGGGGACCAATCTGCGCACCGACGAGTATGGCGGCAGCCCCGAAAACCGCACCCGCTTCATGCGCGAAGTGCTCGAGGCGCTGATCGCGGTGTGGGGCGCTGACCGCGTCTCGATCCGGCTTTCGCCCAACGGCATGTCGCAGGGCTGCGACGATCCCGATCCGGAGAGCATCTTCGGTGAGGCTGCGCGGGTGGTCCAGGAACTCGGCGTCAGCTTCGTCGAACTGCGCCAGCCGGGCCCCGAAGGCACCTTCGGGCAGACCGACGTGCCGCAGCAGGACGGCCTGATCCGCTCGATCTACTCGGGCCCGCTGATGCTCAATTCGGACTATACCGCACAGCAGGCCGAGGCCGATGTCGCGAGCGGACGCTGCGACGCGATCAGCTTTGGCCGGCCGTAAATTTCCAACCCCGATCTGGCCGAGCGGATCAAGGTCGGCGCGGACTGGGCGCCCAACACCAATGTGCCGAAAAGCTGGTATCTGCCCGGGCCAGAGGGCTATATCGATTACCCGGCGCTGGTGCCGGCCTGAATTTCTTAAGCCCCTACCCATAGGGGAGGGGTTGGGATGGGGGTTCGACGCCAATGTGGTTCCCCACCCCCGGCCCCTCCCCCCCGTGAAGGGGGCAAGAACACTGATCACGAGGTCTTACGCGATGCCGCACCGCTCATGGTTGTTTGTCCCCGGCGACAGCGAAAAGAAGCTCGGCAAAGCGCTGGCCACCGGCGCGGATGTCCTGATCCTCGATCTTGAGGATTCGGTCGTGGCCGAGCACAAGGCGATTGCGCGCCAGATGGTCGGCGACTGGCTCAGCGCGCACCGCGTGCAACCGGGCGCCGGCCAGCTCGCCGGCCAGCTCACCGGCCAAGGCACCGGCCAGCGCACCGAGTTGTGGGTGCGGATCAACACCCTCGACAGCCGGTTGTGGCGCGACGATTTGCTGGCGGTGCTGCCCGGCGCGCCCGACGGGATCATGTTGCCCAAAAGCGCCGGACCCGAATCGGTGCAGCAACTGTCAGCCGAAATCTACGAACTCGAAGGCCGCAGCGGGCTCGCCCCCAATGCGGTCAAGATCATTCCGCTGGTCAGCGAAACCGCCGGAGCAGCGCTGTCGATCGGCAATTACGCGGCTGCGGCGATGCCCCGGCTGGCCGGGCTGACCTGGGGCGCAGAAGACTTGTCCGCGGCGATCGGCGCAACCCGCAAACGCGACAAGGACGGCCACTGGACCGATACTTTCCGGTTTGCCCGCACACAGACGCTGCTCGCGGCCCACGCACGCGGAGTGGCCGCTATCGACACGCTGCATGCCGATTTCGCCGATGCCAAAGGCCTTAAACGCGCCGCCGAAGAAGCCCGCGCCGATGGCTTTGCCGGGATGCTGGCAATCCACCCGGCACAAGTCGAAATTATCAACGCCGCCTTCACCCCCAGCGAGGCTGAACTGGCCGAGGCCCGCGCGATCGTCGATGCGTTCTCGGCCAACCCGGGTTCGGGTACGCTCCAGATTGACCGGCGGATGATCGACCGGCCGCATTATAAACTGGCGCTGCGGGTACTGGGGCTGGAGGAGTAGCGAGTGGCTCTGCCCGGCTAAGCAGGTGGCCATGTCCCTGCATCGCAGCTAACATCCAGACGCCGCCCGTCCTGAGCCTGCCGAACGACTGCGTGTTGGTCAGGCGGTTGCGTGCGAGGCACGAACAACAGCGACAGCGTTTTGACAGGCTCGGGATGAGCGCAGCGGGGTTGGGCCGGGTCAAGCCAGGCAACTTCCACACGCCCACTTTTCACTTTCCTACACATGCCCCAAAAGCTTACCCCCCGAATCGTCGGGCGCTGCTGCAGCGGTGCCGGATGGACCTTCCCGCGATGACTGCCTTGGGGCGATCAGGCGCGGGAGACGACCGGCGCGGGCGTCCCGGCATTACAAGCCGAACGTTCGCCAAGCAGGTCCGCCACGTT
>JANMCG010000233.1:0-1732 GCA_031361075.1 Novosphingobium sp.
GGGCACTGACGCCGGGAACGGCGAGGCCATGTGGCAGACGTGGCTGCAGCCGTCCATCGCATGGGCCCAGCCTGCATCGCTCATCAGGTCGGCGGCGAAAAACTTGAGTGTGTCAGCGGTGCCGCCAAGTTGCTGGCGCAGTTCCGCCTCGTGCGCCAGGCTGCGCACGGTGGTGCGGACTGTCCAGCCGTTGCCGAGCAACTGGCGGATCGTCTCGCCCGCAATATAGCCGCTGCCGCCGCTGACCAATACTGTGCCTGGCATCAAAGTTCTCCCTAAAACCGCAACATGAAGCGCCGCACCAGCGCGGGCGAGATCGATTCGAGCAGGCGCAGCATTTTTACCTGGCCGACGTTGGCTTCATCAATGCCGCGTTCCATGGCGCTGATGATCTGCCGCGCACATTCGGCGACCGGCAACTTGCCGCTGCTCAGCGCTGCGGTCATGCGGGTGTCGACCACGGGCGGCAACACTTCCAGCACCCGCACTTGCGTATCCTTCAATTGCGCGCGCAACGCCATCGTATAGCTGCGCAGCGCCGCCTTGGTCGCGCAATAGACCGGCGAACCGGCCATCGGCGCGATCGCCAGCCCCGATGTGACATTGACGATCATTGCCTCGGGCCGCGCTTTGAGCGTGCCCATCAGCTTGGTAATAAGGTGGATCGGCGCGTTGAGGTTGAGGAACACGGTGCTGTCAGCCGCGGCCAAATCGGGCTCAGCTTCGCGAAAATCGTGATCGACCCCCGCCCCGGCATTGTTGACGAGGATATCGATTGTGCGTCCGGCCACGGCATCGGCCAAGGTCTTCACGCCTTCAGGCTGGGACAAGTCTGCCGCGATCACCTCGAACCCGGCGGCACGGGTCGCGGTAACGCGCTCGGCATTGCGCCCCTGAGTGATCACCGTCACGCCCTTGGCGCGCAATTGCCGGATCAGTTCGGCCCCAATCCCATCGGTCCCGCCCGTCACCAGTGCCGTCTTTCCGCTCAATTGCATGGTCTGCTCCCCACCTTGTTTCGCACCCGATAACCGATTAGGTTGCAAGCAGCAACTATTTGCAAGGGACAGGACGTGGCAACAATTGTGATGACCGGAGCGACTTCGGGAATTGGTGAGGGCGCAGCCAAATTGCTGGTTGCCGAAGACCACCGCGTGATCGCCGGGGCACGCGGCAGCGGCCTCCCACCCGGGGTCGAGTTCCTGCCGCTCGATCTCGCCAGCCTCGCCTCGGTGCGCGCATTCGTGGCCCTTTGTCCAGAAAAGATCGATGCGTTGGTGCTTAACGCCGGAATGCAGGTGCATACTACCAAGCTGCGCTCGGCCGACGGGTTTGAACTGACGTTTGCCACCAACCACCTCGCCCACTACTTGGTGGCGCGTTTGCTGTTGCCGAGGATTACACCGGGTGGCCGCATCGTAATGACTTCGAGCGGGACGCACGACCCGGCTGAAAACACCGGAATTCCCGCCCCGCGCCACGCCAATGCCCGCTATCTGGCAGATGCTGAGTTCGATCCGGAGCCCGAAAAATCGGGCATGACCGCCGGCCTGCGCGCCTACTCCAGTTCCAAACTGTGCAACCTGATGACCGCGCGGTCGCTGGCGCAGCGCGCCGAAGTGATCGACCGCTCGATCACGGTCCATGCCTATGATCCTGGGTTCATCCCCGCCACTGGGCTGGCGCGCAACGCGCCGTGGCCGGTCCGCAAACTGATCATGCCCCTGCTGGC
>JANMCG010000260.1:0-1826 GCA_031361075.1 Novosphingobium sp.
GCCCATTCGAGCGCGAAGATCGCGTCTTCGACCGCGAGCATCGAGGGGGTGTTGATCGTCTCGCCCTTGAACACGCCCTCAGTCAGCGCGCCCTTCGAAACGAGGCGGAAGACCTTGGGCAATGGCGAGGCGGGGGTATAGCTTTCGAGCCGCTCGACCGCACGGGGGCCGAGGACAATCACCCCGTGCCCGCCTTCACCGCCGAGCACCTTCTGCCAGCTGAACGTCGCGACATCGATCTTGGCCCAGTCGATGTCGTAAGCGAACACCGCGCTGGTCGCGTCGGCGAAGCTCAGCCCCTGGCGGTCGGCGGCGATCCAGTCGGCATCCGGCACGCGCACGCCCGAGGTGGTGCCGTTCCAGGTGAACAGGACGTCGTCGTCCCAGTTGACCTGGGTGAGATCGGGGAGCTGGCCGTAATCGGCGCGGATAACGGTGGGATCGATCTTGAGCTGCTTGACCGCGTCGGTCACCCAGCCCTCGCCGAAGCTTTCCCATGCCAATGCAGTCACGCCGCGCTGCCCCAGCATCGTCCACATCGCCATTTCGAACGCGCCGGTATCAGACCCCGGGACGATGCCGATGCGGTGCGTATCGGGCAGTTGCAGCACTTCGCGCATCAGATCGATGCAGTATTGCAGGCGCGACTTGCCGATCTTGGCACGGTGCGAGCGGCCGAGGGAATCTGTGGCGAGTTTTGCGGGGGTCCAGCCCGGCGGCTTGGCGCAGGGACCGGAAGAAAAGAACGGACGCGCAGGTTTTCGCGCGGGTACTGGTACAGTCATCAAAGTCTCTCCTTGCAGAGAGCTCGCGCGGCGTTGGGACCGCGTGGCCCGGCGCTGCGTTTAGTGCCGCACCGCCCCAAGTCAAGCCGCCGCAGTCCCGGCTCATTCGTTCTGGGCAACAAATCCGGCTTGCCGTAGAATTTTGTTAACCATAGCCGTGCCAATCTTCGCGCATGCGAAGACGGTTGATTCTGGGGCTGCTCGCCAGCCTGTGCAGTGGGTGCCAAGCCATCCCGGCGGGACAGGCGCCGCGCACGGCGGCAGCCGCCCGTTCCGCCGCAATCATCGCGCCGCGACCCGAATTACGCGCTTGTCTGGCTGACCTTGGCAGCAAGCAGGCGGCTTTTACGCCGTTGCCCGATCGGTATTACGGCGCTGGTTGCTCAGCGCTCGGTTCGGTGCGCCTGTCCGCTCTGCAAAGCGATCAGGCCATTCTGGGACTAAGCGGTGCGGGCGCGATGACTTGCGCATTGGCAGAGCATCTTGCTGGGTGGGCGCGCTATGGGGTTGACCGGGCGGCGCAGCAGATTCTTGGCTCGGCGCTGGTGCGGATCGAAACCATGGGCAGTTATAACTGCCGCAATGTTGCCGGATCGCTGCGCCGCAGTGCGCACGCTACCGGCAACGCCATCGACATCTCGGGGTTTGTGCTGGCTGACGGACGGCGCATCACCGTGGCTGGCGACTGGTCCGATAAGTCACCGCAAGTACAACATTTCTTTAACGCGATCCGCACCAGCGCGTGTAAGCGCTTCGGCACCGTGCTGACCCCGGCCTACAACGCCGCGCACCGCGATCACCTGCATCTTGAAATGAGCGCGCGGCCGTTTTGCAAATAAATGTCAGGCATCTTTGCCCTGAAAGAAGGTATAATCGGGCAGCGATTCGAAGGCCAGTTTAAGCGCCTCGCTCCAGCCAACTGAAATTGCGCGGTAATAGGGATCATCGACCGCGATCCGGCGTTTGTGCGCGGGTTCGAAACTGTCGCGTTCAATCACCATCAAATCCAGCGGTAGTCCGACCGACAAATTGGCCTTGATC
>JANMCG010000264.1:0-18156 GCA_031361075.1 Novosphingobium sp.
AATCCGGCTCGACGCGGAGGTCGTGCAACACTTGCGCGGCAGCGGCCCCGGCTGGCAGACCCGCGTCAATGCGCTGTTGGGGAAGCTGGTGGCGCAGGGACAGATTTGACGACCTGACCCGCACTCGCAATCGGTCCAGCCGTCAGGCGGGCGTTACCCGCCACCCTTGTTTCGTGGAGCCCGGACTTTCCTCGCGGTTCTTGCGAACCCCGCGGCTGCCCTGCCCCCTGGCGGGGCGGGATGTAGGGGATGGGGGACGGGGTGGCAAGGAACTGTCGGTCGAAGAAGACGAAAAAGGCTCACCCTTACGGATGAGCCTCTCCTCGATAGGCGGGGGGTCCGTCACTGCCGAAGCAGCGCTGCCGACCTAATCCCCGACCTTTCGCCTCTGGACATAATGATTTGACCAAGGCAATGCAAGTGAAATTTGGGGGGACAATATGGAAATCGAAGATTTCATCTCTTCGGAGCGGCTGAAGACCTATATCGATAAAACAGATCGGCATAAAAAGGCGATCGCCTTGCACAATCACACATTGCAGCTGGGTAGTTCCCTTATGTCGATGATTGCACTACTTGAATTAACACTCCGAAACGTCACAAACCTGCGGATTATAGAGGATTTTGGCGATGAGGAATGGTTACTTCCAGGCCATACGACATTGCCACTGAAACAATTTGAACGCGCGGCTATCAGCAAAGCTCGAAGCCATGCTCAAAAGGGCGCGTATTCAAAATTGAGTTACAAAGAAAAATCCGAACTCGACGCTATCGTCTATCCTGAGGGGATACCTCCGGGGACTCCCCATAAGACAGTTGCCAAAAAAAGGCAGTTAACATTCAATCCTTCACACGGGCAGATCATCTCACAAACTACGATACTTCTTTGGAAGAGGCTCTATTCTAGCGAATATGAAAACACGCTTTGGAAGAAAAGCCTCAAAAAATCTTTTCCAAACAAGGACATCAAGAGGAGTGATATTTCGACAGCGCTCGAGGTCATATATGCGGCTCGCAATCGAGTTGCCCATCACGAACCGATATATGGCGAAAAGCTTGACCAATTAATTTCATCTATAAAGTTCATACGAGATTCGATTGGTGCGAAGAAAGGTGACGAACAAACAAATTTCAAAAAATTCTCAAATGTACATTTTTTGAGATTGCAGATGGACTACGCGTCATTCATCGAGGCGTGGAACACTTTGACCTGATTTCTATTTTCTATGATTGCGCTGCTCTAGTTTTACCGCGTCTTCCCGCTATCCCGGTCGAGCAGCAGCGAAAACAGCATCGCCGAGCATTCCCCATCGACCTCGCCGTCGATCACGTGCGGCCGCCAGCGGCGCTGGAAAGCGCGCATCGCTGCGGGCATGTCGCTGATGTCGTAACCCCAGCGTTCGAGCGCGAGGAAGAAGGCCCCGTCGTTTTCGTAAGGGCTCGGCCGGGTTACGCGCGGGGTTTTGAGCGCGAGCCGGTGTGCGGCGAGCAGGTCCCAGTCGAACAGCTCGCCGGGGTCTTCCTTGCGGGTCGGGGCGATATCCGAATGACCGACCACGTTGGCGCGGGGGATATCCCAGCGCTGGACGATCTCCGCGAGCAAGGGCAGCAGCGCCTCCATCTGCGCGTCGGGGAACGGGACGTAGCCGAACTCGTGCCCGGGATTGACCAGCTCGATCCCGACGCTGGCTGAATTGATATCGCTCACCCCGCGCCAGAACCCCCGCCCGGCATGCCAAGCGCGGCGATCCTCGCGCACCAGGCGGTGGACGGTGCCGTCTTCCTCGATGCAATAATGCGCCGATACTTCCGCTGCGGGGTCGCACAGCCGCACCAGCGCCTCGGCCCCGGTGCGCATCCCGGTGTAGTGCATCACCACCATCGATACCGGGAGTTGCCGCTGATTCCAGTTGGGGGACGGGGTTTCGGAGTGGATCAGTTCGGACACTGCTAAAATCCTCCCCCGCTGGGGGAGGTGCCGAGCGGAGCGAGGCGGAGGGGGCCTGTCCGTTCCATCCATGCCCCCAGCGTCAGCGCTTCGCGCTGCCACCTCCCCCAACGGGGGAAATTTCGTGAAGGCATAATGACCATCACGCTCCGGGCAGCACCGCACCCATTACCAGTGCCTCGTCGCTGAGCGCAAACTGCAGTCCGCCGCCTTGCTGCGCGGCCAGCTGACACAGCATCCACGCCGGCGCAGTGCGGCTCGACAAGTCGGCAATCGGTAGCGAGCCGTCGAGCGCGCGACCGACATCTTGATCAAACGCAATCCGCGGACCTGTGGCGCGAACCACGATCTCGCTCGCGCCTTCGCGGCTTTCTACCCCGATATCCAGCGTCCCGCCGCGCACCAGCGCCTCGATCCCGATATGTGCCAGGTTAAGCATCACCTTGACCGCCGGTTTGGGCAGCGCATCGACCCCCAGCGCCCATTGAATAGTGATCCGGTCGTTCCCCGAAACCAGCCCATCGATCACGCTGCGCGCCTCATCAACCGGAACGCTGTAATCAAACCCGCTGGCCCCGCCGAACGCGAGCCGGAAGAATTTGAGCTTGTCGGCGCTGGTCCGCGCGCTTTGTTCGAGCAGTTCCATGCAGCGCTTGCGCATTTCGGGATCGCGTTCGGTGGCGAGCAGTTCAAGCCCGTTGTTCATCGCCCCCACCGGGCTGAGCAGATCGTGGCACAGGCGTGAACACAGCAGGCTGGCAAGATCGACGGCACTATCGGGCATGGAATTTCCTGTTTGGTGAACGGTCCCCTTAACCCGCGGCGAACCGGGTGGAAAGCGCTTCGAAGCCGCCGGGCGCATCGCGCCACCAGGTTACCGCGCCGCGCGCAACAATCGCCCAGATCCGGCCATCGCCGCTGGCCTGCGCCTGATCGGTCGGCGATGGCTGCGCGCGGCCATTGGGGTGCGAATGATAATAACCAAGCACTTGCGGCCCACCGCCGCGCACAGCGCGATGCGCGGCAATCAGAGCGGCTGGATCAATTTCGAAATGGCGCGCGGGTTCAGGATGGACGTTTGCGGCAGCCACGGCGCGTTCGACGATCGCGCCTTGCCCCAGCAGAAGCCCGCAGCACTCGTCCGGGTGCGCGTGGTTCGCTTCTTCGAGCAGTGTGGCCATCACGCCACTTGTCACGCCAATCTCCATCCCCATCTGCCTAGCGATGAATGGGGGGGAATCCATACTTTCCGGCGTGATTGCCACCAGCGGTCAGCGGCTTGACAAAGCGCTCGCTGAAGCGAGCGGGCTGTCGCGTGAACGGATCAAGGCGCTGCTTGGCGAAGGCCGGGCCTCGCTGAACGGAGCGCCGGCCTCGCAAGCGACATTCAAACCCGCCGCCGGCACTCCGTTCGAACTACGCATTCCCGCCGCTACCCCGCTCGCCGCTGCCGCGCAGGACATCCCGCTGGTAGTGGCTTACGAGGACGCCGACCTGATCGTGGTCGACAAGCCGGCCGGGCTGGTGGTCCATCCTGCCGCGGGCAACCTTGACGGAACGCTGGTCAACGCGCTGCTGCACCATTGCCGGGGGCAACTGTCCGGCATCGGCGGCGTCGCCCGGCCGGGGATCGTGCACCGGATCGACAAGGATACTTCGGGGCTGCTGGTTGTGGCCAAGTCCGACGCGGCGCACGAGGGGTTGGCGCGGCAATTTTCCGATCATTCGCTCGAACGCGCTTATCTGGCACTGGTCGCGGGGTTGCCGCTGCCGCTGGCCGGGACTGTAACCGGATCGATCGGCCGGTCGAATACCAATCGAAAGAAGATGGCGCTGGTCGAAGCCGGGCGCGGAAAACATGCGGTGACCCATTTTGCGACGCTGGAACGACTGGACGGGGCGGCCCTGGTCGAATGCCGGCTGGAGACCGGGCGAACGCATCAAGTGCGGGTGCACATGACCTCGATCGGTCATCCGCTGCTGGGCGATCCGGCCTATGGTCGCACCCCGGCCCGGCTTAAGGTCGTTTTGGCCGAGCACAAATTTGCCCGGCAGGCGCTGCACGCAGCGGTGCTGGGCTTTATCCATCCAGTCAGCGGCACGCCGCTGCGGTTCGAAAGTCCGCTTCCTGCCGACATGGCAGGGCTGTTGGTCGATTTGCGGAACAATAGCCGCGCAATTGAGTTATAAATAAATCCCATGTGGCTGCTGCCGGGGGATGCCTCTAAAGGGTCCCTTAAGAGTTTGCCGACGAAGAAAGGGCGAATGAAGACCATGTCTGCACCGCAAAAGAACCTGCCCGCGCGTACCGGTACCGCGCGCGCGCCCACGCGTGCACCCAGCATGCTGCCAAGCTTGGGCCCCGAGCAAAGCCTCAATCGCTATCTGGCCGAAATCCGCAAATTCCCGGTGCTCACCGCCGAGCAGGAATACATGCTCGCCAAGCGCTATGCCGAGCACCAGGATCCCGAAGCCGCCAAGCAGCTGGTCACCAGCCATCTGCGGCTCGTAGCGAAGATCGCAATGGGGTACCGCGGCTATGGCTTGCCAGTGGCCGAGCTCATTTCCGAAGGCAACATCGGGCTGATGCAGGGCGTCAAGAAGTTCGAACCCGATCGCGGCTTCCGCTTGGCCACCTATGCCATGTGGTGGATCAAGGCGAGCATGCAGGAATTCATCCTGCGCAGCTGGTCACTGGTCAAAATGGGCACCACCGCGGCTCAGAAAAAGCTGTTTTTCAACCTGCGCCGGATGAAAAAGAACCTTGATGCTTATGAGGATTCAGATCTGCACCCCGATCATGTAACCAAGATTGCCACCGATCTCGGCGTGTCCGAGACCGAGGTGATCAACATGAACCGGCGGATGATGATGGGCGGCGATGCCAGCCTGAACATCTCGTTTAACGAAGACGGCGAAGGCCAGTGGCAGGACATGCTGCAGGATAACGGGCCGCTGCAGGATCAGATCGTCGAAGAAGCGCAAGAGGCAAGCAATCGCCACGGGCTGCTGCTGGAAGCAATGGACAGTCTGGGCGAGCGCGAGCGCCACATTTTGACTCAGCGCCGCTTGACCGACGATCCGCAAACGCTCGAGCAGCTAAGCCAGGAATACGGCGTCAGCCGCGAGCGCGTCCGCCAGATCGAGGTGCGCGCGTTCGAAAAGCTGCAAAAGGCGATGTTGCGGATCGGCAGCGAACAGCGGCTGATCCCCGCCGTAGTCTGAAAGCTTTGGACCCAAGACTCACGTACTTCGTGCGCCGAATTCGGTGGCGCTGCCGTTGATAACTATCCCTGCGTCTCGCAACCCTTGGTTGGTCGATGCGGCCCGTGCCGCGTCGCCGGGCGGCCCCAGCGGGACTACCTGATCGGCGATCCACAGTGCATCGCAACTGTTGATCAGGTCCGCCGCGCTGATCGCGCTGGCCTGCGCCACATCGGCCAGCCGCGCCGGACCATGCGCCAGCCGTGCCCGGATTGCGCGCACTGCGGCGTTGTCGAACGATAGCTCGCCGGCGGTAGTTTGCACGTGCATGGCGGGATCAGCGGGCAGGCCGCTCGACTGGCCCCACCATTGCGCCATCCGGGCCATCATTAGTTCAGCGGCGCTATCATAAGCAAAGGCCGGCAATTTTAGATAGAGGTCACGCCGGAACCAGCAATTGCTGAGCAGGTCGGCGGCGATCTGTCGGGCCGGCACGCTTGGCATCAGCGCAATGGTCTCGCGCCACTGCGGGGTCAGGCACAGATCGTCGCGCAAGCGCCCGCTGGTCAGTTGTCCGACATACCCCAGCCCATGTTCGGCCAGCGCACCGATCACATCGCCCGACCAGCATGGCCGCCAATGCGCGTTAAGGTATTCATGCGCGAAATAGGTCTCGCCGACTTGATCGCCCAGCGCTTCGAGCCATTGCCACACCGGCTCGGCGATCAGGTCCTGTCGACGTAGCATGGCGAAAGCGCTGGCAAACCGCTCGCTCGAATTGCCGTCCAGACCGAGCGCTGCGGCTTTGATCATGGCCTGAAACGGGGCGATCGGGGTCCACCCGGGATAAGCGTTATAGCTCACCGCAAAGCTGCCGCCGGGGCGCAGCCAGCGGGCCGCCAAAGCGATCAGCGCGGCGCGATTGGTCTCGCTGATCCACGCCAGCACGCCGTGCGCAGTGACATAGTGCGCCGAGCCATCGGCCAGAGCGTGTGCGCTGCTAAAGTTGGCGCAGTGCAGCGTGATGTTGTCCAGCCCCAGGGCCGCGATCAGCGCTGTGCCACGCTCGACATGTTCGGGCATCGCATCGAGCCCGATGAACCGGCCGCGCGGGTGCGAGGCGGCGGACAAAATAAGCCCGATGCCATCGCCGCAGCCCAGATCGACAAGTGTGAACGGCTCATCGCTGCTGCGCGGGGCGGCCAGCCCGTTCAGCGCCAGCGCGGCGTCGATCCACGGCGGCTGGATCGGCTGGTGGAACTTGCTGGGATAACGCGAATCGGCGACGTACCCGTCGATATCGGAAGCCATCGGCTGATTGTCCTTGCCGCCAGCTATCAGACCGGCACCGTCAGCGATTGCGCGCTATTTGATGTGATCGTTCGGCGCAACCGCCGTACCACTCGTGACTTTGATGTGCGCGCCTTTGAAATCGATGGCTTTGCCCTCGCTACCGGTCAGTTTCTGCTGCGCTCCTTTGAAATCGATGCCTTTGCCGTCAGCGCCGGTGATCTTGGCATCAACAGCCGTGCCGTCGGTGCCAGTGACCTTTGAATCAGCGGAATTGCCACCGTTTTCAGAGTGCTTCAGTTCAGCCCCCTTGATTTGAGCATGCTTGATATCCGCACCTGCGCCAGCCGCGCGGCCGGTATCAATTTTATCACGCCCACCACCCTTCGGGCCGCGCCGGGTTGCCTGCGCAGTCTCTTCCGGATTGGCGACGGTCAGCACGACTTTGCCGGCGTCGGTTACTGGCAGCGCCAGTGCGGTGGTAGCGATACCCGCCGCCAGCAGGCTGACCCCGGTACCCCATATAATCCTTTTCATGTCCCACTCCTGTATCGCTACCGATATCTGCAGTCGGTGTAGCAAATGATATGGTTCAATCCACAGGCAAATAATTTTGCCATCAGCGCCCCCGGGTCGGTGCCACGGCTAAGCGCGGCTTTGCCTTTGCCGATCACCTGCGGTAGCTGTGCTGACAATGTTTCGGATCCTGCGTCCCAGCCGCCCCACCGCCAAGCGCGGCCTCGTTTATAACGCCGGATGGTGGATCGGGCGGTTAATCATCTGGTTCATCGTGCTGAGCGTGGGAATGACGCTGCTGTACAAATGGGTCCCGGTCCCGGTTACTTTGACGATGGTGCTCGATCGTAATGGCTTCGACAAGGACTGGGCCCCGCTCAGCCGGATCGACCGGACGATGGTCGATGCGGTGATCGCGGGCGAGGATGCCAAGTTCTGCAGCCACACCGGATTTGACGGTCAGGCGATCGAAACGGCGATGCGCCGCAACGCCAATGGCAGCCGCCTGCGCGGTGGATCGACGATCAGCCAGCAAACCGCCAAGAACGTGTTCCTGTGGCAAGGCACCGGCTGGACCCGCTATGCCCGCAAAGGGCTGGAGGTTTGGTTCACCTTCCTGATCGAAAACGTGTGGGGCAAGCGGCGGATTATGGAGGTTTACCTAAACGTCGCCGAGACCGGGCTGGGCACTTACGGTGCCGAGGCCGGAGCGCAGCGATACTACAACCATTCCGCCGCGCACCTCAGCCAGGTTGAAGCAGCGCGGATCGCCGCCGCGCTGCCCGCCCCCAAACGCCGCGCGGTCAACGATCCATCGGGCTTTACCCGCACCCACGGCAACGCCATCGCCGCGCGCAGCGGAGTTGTGCGCAGCGAAGCGATGGACGCCTGCGTTTACGAGTAAGCCGCAAAGAATTGGGGGAGCGGCACCGCAGTGCCACTCCCCCTGATTATCGAAGCAGATGGTTGGTTTAGAATGCAAACACGACCGTGCCACTGACCGTGCGCGGTGCGCCAATCTGCACGAACCCGGGGCTGCCATAAGTGGCAACGCCAGTGGTCTTGTTGAACGTCGCCGACTGCGACGTTCCGCCGCCAAACCCGCCAACGTAGAACTGGTTGAACAGGTTATAGACGTTGAGCTGCAGAAAGGTTTTTTCATTAAGGCCAAGGAAGCTCAGGTTAATCCGCGCGTCTGCGTTGACCAGCCAGTAAGCGGGTGCGGCGGTGCCGAAGATTTGGCTCCGCGATACCACCGTAGTGGGCACAGTCCCGGCCGAAGTCAGCGCGCCATTCGGAATGTAGGTTCCAGTGTAAGTTGCCTCGCCCGTGTCGAAGATGTTGCGCGGGCCGGTGCGCTTGGCGGTGAAGCCAAGATCAACCGGGCCGAGCGACCCACGCACGGTGCCGCCATACGAAAACTTTGGTGCGCCGGATTCGCGCTGACCAGCCGTGTTGGCAAAGACTGGCGAACCATCGAAATTCTCACCAATGGCAATATTGTCGCGAATTTCCGACTTGAGCAGGCTGCCAAACGCATAAAGCGTAAGCTGCGGCACCGGCTGCATCGAGATATAGCCGTCCATCCCGTACTTCTTGACGTTGCCCAGGTTGCGATAGACGTTCTGATCAAGCTCGGGATCATAGGCTGTCGCCAAGCGATTGCGGAACTGATTGTAGAACCCTGACAATTCGCCTTGGACAATCCCGGAACGATACCGCACACCGGCATCGAAATTGTTCGTGGTTTCAGGTTTCGGGGTCGCGCGCGGGTTGCCTGGTGCGAAGAAGAACGCATTGTAAAGGCTGTCAGTGCCAGGCACCGAAAGCCCCTGCGAGAAGTTGCCGAACATGCTCAGGTGATCATCGACGTGGTAGACCATGCCCAGGCTTGGCAACGCCTTCTTGTAATTGAAGATGCGCTGCTGCGGCCCTTGGATGGTTGGGTTAAGCGTCGCGTACGTGCCTGCCAGCGGGTTGCCCTGGCCGAAGCACTCGACAAATCCGCCTGCTGAGCTGGTCGAGCAATAGTTGGTCAGATTGCGCTTGAAGAACGGCAACCGGACACCGGCTTCGACGATGAGCCTGGAATCGAAAAGTTCGCCGCGATATTGCGCCGAAACCTGATGCAGGATTGCAAACGACAGGCGATCGCGCTTTTGCAAGTTGATGCCGTTGCTGTCTTGGGTCGGATTGTTGACCGCAAACACATCGGTCGGCTCGCCATTGATCTGCAGCAGATTGACTTCACCGGTCTGGCGATGCTTGGCCCGATCGTACGTATAGGTCAGGCGCAGCGAGTTGTGATCGTTAATCTCGTAGCGGATCCCGCTAATCACACCGATCCGGCGGGTTTGCGTCTGGCTTGGCGCCAGCACGGTAACCGTATCGAGCGTATCGCCATCGCCATTCAAATCGCGGCCCGCAAACGGGGTGCCGCCCAGATAGCCAGCCACGCAGGTATTCGTCGCGCTGGTTGGCGTGGTGCGGCACTGCGCAGGCGTTGCAGTTCCGCCAGCGGGGTTGATGTCGCGCACTGCGCCTTCGTTCGCGGTTACGGTGCCGCCGCCGTTGGCCTTCACATACTGATAGCTCGGCTCGATATTGATCGTGATCCGGTCACCCAGCGAAAAGCGTGACTGAACGCGGACGTTGCCAGTGTTCGAAGGGTTGTAGCGCCGATCGAATTCGGTGCCGCAGCTGCCATAGTCGCCGTTGACGTCTGGCGCGCCGCCAGGCTTGGTCGACACAGCTGGCGCGTCGGCTACGTTGGCGCGGGCGGCCGACAGCGTGCACGTATAGTTGATCAGATACTGGCGCTCGTCAGAATTACCCGGATACCGGTTCTGCGAAAGCGGCCCGACGATCCGCGGGACGACCGTCGAGACACCGCTCAGCGTGATAGTGCGCGTCGTGTCTGAGCGCAGCGGCAGTGAGCCAAAGAAATTGTTGCGGTTTTCGTTATAGTTGCCCGCGATCGAGATGAAATCTTTGCCGCTCAATGGTTGATACAGCTTTGCATTGTACTGCTGCTTGTTGACCTTGCCGTAATTGTTGAACGGATTGTCATTGGTTGCACGGCTGGCGGCAAACCAGGCGCGGGTCCCGCTCGAGGTCAAATCGCCGGTTTCGATTTTGGCGAACATCCGCATGAAATCGAACTGACCGGCCGATCCCGACAGCATCGCGCCAAAATCGTGGCTGGGCGTCAGTGTGCGATAGTTCACCGTTCCGCCGACAGCCGAAGCAGTCGGGCTGTCGATGTCGGTTGTGCCGAGATTGACGTTGACCTGCTCGATCAGTTCGGGATCGATCTGCTGGTTGGAGAAAATCGCATAGTTGCCCGAATCGTTCAGCGGGATGCCGTCAAAGGTTAGACTGATCCGATCCGAAGAAAAGCCGCGAATGTTCAGCGTACCACCCGACGACCCATAGGCATCGTTGTTCTGGAACGTGACGCCTGGAATTTGGTTGATTGTATCGAGGATCGTCTGGCCGGGATTGGCCCGCTGGATCGCCTCTTGAGTCAAAACCGCCTTGGCCTTCGAAGTATCGGGTGACGAGACGCCGCCGACCTGTTGCGGTCCGCGTGTGCCGGTGACGACGATATCTTTTTCAAATTCCTGCGAGCCGGTCGATTGAGCATAGGCTGCCCCAGGCAGCACGGCGATGCCGATCGCCAAGGTGCTGGCGGCGGCGCTCAGGGCGTGTGAGATGCGCATTGCGATAAATTCCCCGTGTGTTCTAAACTGAATGTGATGGCGACTAAACTGGCCCGGGCATGTGACGAATCGCACAAGTGCCCGCCGATTGAACCCGCTCATAAGCGAGCGTTGCTGCGTCCTAAACAGGTCTGTGTGACAGACCTGTGACTTGTTCGCCGCAATTCCCCCGGCTGGCAGCTGGCATTGTAACGAGATATCGCAAGAGTTGTGATCAGCGCAATAAACGCAAAGATATGCAGCGAAATGAGCTATTACAGTTCGTCGCGCTTCGCGTTAAGACTCAACGATTGCTGCTGCACTGCGGCATTTGTGCAACGCTTCGGGCGAAGGTTAGAAAATGAGCGCGCAGCACGATCATTCGCACCATGCGGCGCATGGGCACGGGCATGGGCATGGGCATCCCGGACCAAGCACGCACGGCAAGGCGTTTGCGCTCGCCATTGTTCTCAACGCGGGGTTTGTCGTGGCTGAAACCGTGGCTGGGTTTATCTCTGGCTCGACCGCGCTGCTTGCCGATGCCGGGCACAACTTGGGCGATGTGCTGTCGCTGTTGCTCGCCTGGGGCGCGAGCGTGCTTGCCGCGCGGCCGGCCGGGCCGGGGTTCACGTACGGACTGAAATCGAGCTCGATCCTTGCCGCGATTGCCAATGTCGCGCTTTTGTGGATCGCGCTGGGGGCGGTACTGCTCGAAACCGTGCAGCGGTTGTGGCAACCGGGCGAGGTCAACGGCGGTCAAGTGATGATCGTCGCCGCCGCCGGGATCGCGGTCAATCTGGTTTCGGCGCTGTTGTTCGCCAAGGGCAGCAAGGATGACCTTAACCTGCGCGCGGCGTTTCAGCACCTGATGGCCGATGCGGTGGTTTCAGCCAGCGTTGTGTTCGTCGGGTTGATTGTGCTGTTGACGAACCAGACGTGGATCGATCCGCTTGCCAGTCTGGCGATCACAGTCGGGCTCGGCTGGGCCAGCTGGGACTTGTTGAAAGAGGCGGTCAAAATGGGATTGCTGGCGGTACCGCGCCATATCGACGAGAGCGCGGTGCGCGGGTTCCTGGCCGAGCAACCGGGAGTCACAGCGGTGCACGATCTGCATATCTGGGGGATGAGCACGACCGAATGTGCGCTGACCGCGCACCTGGTCATTCCCACCGGAGCGCCCGGCGATGGCTTCCTGCGCGATCTGGCCGCGCAGCTTGAGCAGCGTTTCCGCATCCAGCACGCCACAATTCAGATCGAAGCTGCGGCGGTCCACTGCAATTTGCAGAACGATCATGCGCATTGATCGATCAATTCAGTGCAGGTTATGATTTGGCGCTATAGCGCGCGGTGTTTGACGCTCCACTCCGGGGCCACTGGGAAGGATTGAATTATGGCATTTGCGAGTATGCGTCCGTGGCTTGGCGGCGCCCTGATCGCTATCAGCATGGCCGCGAGCGCATCGGCGCAAGACGCCAAAACGGTGTTCGAAGCGCGCTATGCCGAAATGAACGCTGCCACCTTGGCCAAGGACACCGCCGCGCTGACCAAACTGATGGCGCCCGATTTTGTCATGACCGACATTCAAGGCACCGCACACAATGCTGCCGAAATGCGCGAAGCCATGGGCAAGATGCCCGGCGCTGGCCCCGGGGTTGCCCCCAAGGTGACGATTCTCTCGGCAGCAATTTCGGGTGCAACGGCCAAGGTCGAGCAGCAGATGGATCTGCACATGGAACGCGCGGGCCCGGACGGCACCCCGATGAAGCTCGATATCACGGTATTAAGCGACGATGCCTGGGTGCAGAGCGGCGGTGTGTGGGTGCTGCAATCGAACACGCAAAAAGACGTCTCGGTCGCCCGCAACGGCGATGTGGTGTTCCACCAGGCCAAGTAGGCTAGACAGCGCAGGATCGGCGGCGGTCCGGGCCTTGCCCGGGCCGCCCACCCGCCCGCAAGTGCGGACCGCTGGTTAAGCGGCCTCGTCCTTGGCTTTGAGCACCCGGACTGGCTCCTTGCGGCCTTCGACCACGTCCTTGTCGACCACCACTTCGACGATGCCAGGTTCGCTGGGCACATCGAACATCGTATCGAGCAGCAGACCTTCGACGATCGAGCGCAGCCCGCGCGCGCCGGTCTTGCGTTCGATTGCGCGCTTGGCAATCGCCTCAAGCGCATCGTCAGTGAAAGTCAGCGAGACGTCTTCCAGGTCGAACAGCCGCGCATACTGTTTGATCAGCGCGTTTTTGGGTTCGGACAGGATCTTGACCAACGCTTCGATATCAAGGTCTTCAAGCGTGGCGATCACCGGCAAGCGGCCGACAAATTCGGGGATCAGCCCGAACTTGAGCAGATCTTCGGGCTCGGCCTTTTGCAGCAGTTCGCCCACCCGGCGCTTGTCCGGATCGGCAACATGCGCGCCGAACCCGATCGAGCGCTTTTGCAGCCGGTCGGCAATGATCTTGTCGAGCCCGGCGAAGGCGCCGCCGCAAATGAACAGGATGTTGGTGGTGTCGACTTGCAGGAATTCCTGCTGCGGGTGCTTGCGGCCTCCCTGGGGCGGCACAGACGCGGTGGTGCCCTCCATCAGCTTGAGCAACGCCTGCTGCACGCCTTCGCCCGAAACATCGCGCGTGATGCTGGGGTTTTCGGCCTTACGGCTGATCTTGTCGATTTCGTCGATATAGACGATTCCGTGCTGCGCCTTCTCGACGTTGTAATCGCTCGATTGCAACAGCTTGAGGATGATGTTCTCAACATCTTCGCCCACATAACCGGCTTCGGTCAGGGTGGTGGCGTCGGCCATCGTGAACGGCACATCGAAGGTCTTGGCCAGCGTCTGCGCAAGCAGCGTCTTGCCGCAACCGGTCGGACCGACCAGCAGGATATTCGACTTCGACAGCTCGACCTCGCCGCCTTTGCCGCTGTGCTTGAGCCGTTTGTAATGGTTGTGCACCGCGACCGACAGCACGCGCTTGGCGCGGTCCTGCCCGATGACATAATCGTTCAGCGTTTCAAAGATATCGCGCGGACTAGGAACATCGCTGCCCTTTTTGCCGGCGATCCCGGCCTTCGTTTCCTCGCGGATGATGTCGTTGCACAGCTCGACGCATTCATCGCAGATGAACACGGTCGGCCCGGCAATCAGCTTGCGCACCTCGTGCTGCGACTTGCCGCAGAAACTGCAGTAAAGGGTGCTTTTGGTATCAGTTCCGCTAAGTTTGGTCATGCTTCCGTCCATTACCCCGCATTGCGGCGGGAATCGCCCGACTTTAACCCGGCGACAGCATTTATCAACCTTGCCATAGCACCGCGCAGATTGCCCGGGGGTGAAGCGGCAAGGTTATCAATTGGTGGCGATCCCGGGTCAGGCGGCCGCGGTCAGGAGATCCCGATCACGTTGGCCCGATCGGGCCACCTTCTCAGGAAGGCGCGCCGCCGCTGCCGCTGGCATCGCTTACTTCGCCTTCGGGCCGGCTTTCGAATACCTTGTCGACCAACCCGAACTTCTTCGCCTCATCAGCGCTCATCCAGGTGTCGCGGTCCATCGCATCGGCCACCTGCTTGACCGACTTGCCGGTATACTTCGAATAGAGCTCGTGCATCGTCTCCTTCAAGCGGAGGATTTCCTTGGCCTGAATCTCGATGTCACTGGCCATCCCGCGCGCCCCGCCCGAAGGCTGGTGGATCATTATCCGCGCCTGCGGCAGCGCCACCCGCATCCCCGGTTCACCCGCGGCCAGCAGAAAGCTGCCCATCGAGCAAGCCTGACCAATGCACACGGTCGAAACCTTGGGCTTGATGTACTGCATGGTATCATGGATCGCCATGCCGGCCGTCACCACGCCGCCGGGCGAATTGATGTACATCGAGATGTCTTTGCTCGGGTTTTCGCTTTCGAGGAACAGCAGCTGCGCCACGATCACCGAGGCCATGTGATCTTCGACCTCGCCGGTGACAAAAATGATCCGCTCGCGCAGCAGCCGCGAATAAATGTCGAAGCTGCGTTCGCCGCGGCTCGATTGTTCGACCACCATCGGGATCAGCGCGCCGGTAATCGGATCGCGGGAGTAGTCGCCATAGCTTGAAGCGGTGCCGTAAACGTCGCGCATGAAAGTCCTCGTCTGGTTGGTGAGCCTATGTCGGCGCTGGCGGCGCGATGTTCAAGGGCGTTAACCTCGGCCGAGGGAAAAGCTCAAGGATGGACCGCTTGGACCACTGGCCACGCATTAAAAAAGGACTTGCGGCGCAAGCGCTTCGATCGAGCGGTCAACGAGGCAAGATCGGGGCTGGCCATCATCCAATCATGCCGGAACAATGCGATGTAGGAAAATTGCACAATCTTGCGGACCGGCGTTGCAACGCGCCGCGCTTCGCGTCAGCATGGGCCCAATCCACGAGGGGACAAAACACACCATGCGCCTAGCCTTGATCGCCGCTTTGCCCGCCATCCTGCTGGCACAGCCCGCAATGGCAAAACCCAAGCGCAATCCAGTTGCCCAAGAGGCTGGAGGGGCCATTGGTAATGCTGCGCGAGCGCAGGAGGACGCCTCTCGAAATCTCAGGGCAATCGCAAGCCTGGACGATGCCCCCGATGGGCCTCAGCTCAATGCTGTGATCATCGCAAATCCTGATGCCATTCAGCAAAGCATCGAGCTTTCGAGCAAGGGCCGCCTCAAGGGCCGCACCTTACTGATCAAGGACAATATCGAAACGAAAGAATGGCCGACCACCGCTGGCAGCCTGGCTTTGAAGGACAACAGGACCGGCCGCGATGCGCCGCTGGTCGCGCGGTTGCGCGCCGATGGCGGGGTGATTCTGGGCAAGACCAACCTCAGCGAATGGGCCAACATCCGCTCCTCGGCCAGTTCATCGGGCTGGTCGGGCGTGGGCGGGCAGACCAAAAATCCCCACGCCACCGATCGCAGTCCGTGCGGTTCAAGTTCGGGCAGCGGTGCGGCGATTGCCGCGGGTATGGCCTGGGCCGCCATCGGGACCGAGACCGACGGATCGATCACCTGCCCCGCCAGCATGAACGGCATTGTCGGATTCAAACCCACCGTGGGGCTGGTCAGCCGGACATACGTGGTCCCGATCAGCCACAGCCAGGATACGCCCGGGCCGATGACCACCAGCGTCGCCGATGCGGCGCTGGTGCTGAGCGTGATTGCAGGCAGCGACCCGCTCGACAGTGCGACGGCGCCAGCGGACCGGCGCAAGACCGACTATACCGCCGGGCTTGCCACCAGCAGCCTCAAAGGGATGCGGATCGGGGTCTTGCGCAAACAGGCCGGGCGGCACGCCGGTGTCAAACGGGTGTTCGATCAGGCACAAGCCGATCTGGTCGCGGCCGGCGCGGTGCTGGTCCCGATCGACTATGATTTTGCTGACGCAATGGGAAATGACGAAGGCACCGTGCTGTATTTCGAACTGCGCGAGGACATGGGTAAATACCTGTCCGGGTTGCCCGGCAATGTGCCAAGCAAATCGCTCGCCGATGTAATCGCGTTCAACACCGCCAACGCCGCGACCGAGCTGCGCTGGTTCGGGCAGGACGGCTTCGAGCGCGCCGAAAAGAACACCGACCGCGCCGCGTATGACAAGGCGCGGGCAAATTCGTTCCGGCTCGCCGGGCCGGAGGGGATCGATGCGCTGCTGGCCAAGAACAACGTCGCGGTGCTGATCGCCCCGACCGAGGGACCTGCCGGCATGATCGACCTTGTAACCGGCGATCACTTCCTCTCGGTCGGCGCGGGGAGCCTCGCCGCGATTGCAGGCTATCCGCACCTGACCGTGCCGATGGGGCAAGTCGAGGGGATGCCGGTCGGCCTCAGCTTCATCGGCCCGCAATGGGGCGACAAGGGGGTTCTGGATCTGGGCGCGGCGTATGAGCGGGCGCGGACGGCTGTGCTTGAGAAGCCGAAGTTCAAGCGCTGGGCGGAATGACCCCGCCCCCTCCCCGCTTGTCCTGAGGCTGCTGAGAGCCTGCTTTTTCCTTCGGGCCGTTGCACGGGGCACGAAGACCAAGTGCAGTGCTTCGACAAACTCTGCATGAGCGGGTTTTTGGAATGGATAGCGCGCAATGCACAACGCGCGCCCCTTCGTCCGAAGCGAATAGGGCGGTACTTAAGCCGCGCTGCAAACGCAAAGGGCGCTGCCTTGCGGCAACGCCCTTGCATTCCTGAACCGGTAATCCGGCTTATTTCTTTGGCGCAGCCTTCTTGGCCGGAGCCTTCTTTTCAGCGGCTGGCTTTTCAGCGGCCGGCTTTTCAGCAGCAGCCTTCTCGGCCTTGGGCGCCGCTTCCTTCTTGGGTGCGGCAGCCTTGGTCTCCATCTCGGCCTCAGGTTCCGCCTCAGCCTTGGCAGCGGCCTTCTTCGGCGCGGCATTTTTGGCGGGCTTGGCCGGAGCGGGCGCGGCGTCTTCGGCTTCGATTGCGGCCTGGAGTTCTTCCTTGGTCACGGTCTTTTCGGTGACTTCGGCCTTGTCGAACAGGAAGTCGACGACCTTGTCTTCGTACAGCGGCGCGCGCAGCTGCGCCGCGGCGAGCGCGTCCTGCTGGATGTATTCCATGAACCGCTGGCGATCTTCGGCGCGGTATTGCTGCGCGGCCTGCTGCATCAGCATGTTCATTTCCTGCGCGGAAACTTCAACCCCGTTGGCCTGACCGATTTCGGACAGCAATAGCCCAAGGCGGACGCGGCGGACCGCGATTGCGCGGTAATCGTCCTTCTCCGCTTCGATCTCGGCCAATGCAGCGGCGGGATCTTCTTCCTGCTGCGCTTCCTGGTTGAGCTGCGCCCAGATCTGTTCAAACTCCGCCTCGACCATCGTCGGCGGCACATCGAAATCATGCCCGGCAGCTAGCGTGTCAAGCAGCGCGCGCTTCATCTGGGTGCGGGTTTGTCCGGCAGTTTCCTGCTCGAGCTGGCCGCGCAGCAGGCCCTGCAGCTGCTCAAGGCTGGTGAGGCCCAGGCTCTTGGCGAAATCGTCGTCGATCTTGCTTTCGCCGGGAACCTTCACCGCCTTGACGGTGACGTCGAAAGTGGCTTCCTTGCCCTTGAGCTCGGCCGCCTGATAATCGGCCGGGAAGGTCACAGTGATGGTTGTTTCATCGCCTTCCTTGGCGCCGATCAGCTGCTCTTCAAAGCCCGGGATAAAGCGCCCCGAGCCGATTTCGAGCGCGGCGTCTTCGGCTTTGCCGCCATCGAACGGCACGCCAGCAACCTTGCCGAGAAAATCGATGATCAGCTGATCGCCGGTTTCGGCCTTCTTGCCCTTCTTGGCATCAACGAACGATTTGGCGTTCGAGGCGAGCTGCGCGAGCTGCTCCTGAACCTGATCGTCGCTTACCGGGACCACCAGCTTGTCAAGCTTGAGCCCGTCAATCTGCGGGGCCGGGATGCTTGGCAGCACTTCCAGTTCGACCGTCAGCTCGGCGTCCTTGCCTTGCTCATAGCCTTCGCCCAGCGCGATCTGCGGCTGCATCGCGGGGCGCAGCT
>JANMCG010000009.1:0-9968 GCA_031361075.1 Novosphingobium sp.
GCGCCGGAGGTGCTGTAATGGGTGCCGCAAAAATCAAGAAGGGTGACAACGTCGTTGTCCGCTCGGGCAAGGACAAGGGCCGCACCGGCACCGTCCTTCAGGTCATGCCAAAGGATGGCAAGGTCCTGGTGCAGGGCGTGAACGTTGCAGCCCGCCACCGCAAGCCAAGCCAGGCCAATCCGCAAGGCGGGATTGACCGGCGCGAAGCGCCGATGGCAATTTCCAAGGTTGGCGTCGCCGACCCCAAGACCGGCAAGGCGACCCGCGTGCGCTTCGAAACTGCCAAGGATGGCAGCAAGACGCGTATCGCCGTCAAGTCCGGGGAGAAGATCGATGGCTGATTCCGCTACTCCGCGCATGAAGACGAAGTACGACACGGAAGTGGCCAAGGCCATGACCGAGAAGTTCGGCTACGCTAACGTCATGCAGATCCCCCGGATCGAAAAGATCACGCTTAACATGGGCGTGGGCGAAGGCAGCCAAGACAAGAAGAAGGTCACCACGGCTGCTGAAGAAATGGCGCTCATTGCCGGGCAGAAGCCGGTGATCACCAAGGCCAAGAAGTCGATCGCTCAGTTCAAGCTGCGCGAAGGCATGCCGATCGGTTGCAAGGTTACTCTGCGCCGTGAGCGGATGTACGAATTTCTCGATCGCCTGATCACCGTGGCCATGCCGCGCATTCGGGATTTTCGCGGGCTTAACCCCAAGAGCTTCGATGGCCGCGGCAACTATGCGATGGGTCTCAAGGAACAGATCATTTTTCCTGAGATCAGCTATGAATTGATCGACAAGGTGCGGGGCATGGATATCATTGTCACCACCACGGCGAACACCGATGACGAAGCGCGCGAGCTGCTCCGCTTGTTCGGTTTCCCGTTCCCCCAAGAAACGCCCGAGCCCGAGGCTGCCGATGCGCAGCAGGCCGCGTAAAGATAATCTGAGGAAGAGAGCTTAAGTCCATGGCGAAACTGAGTTCCGTAAACAAAAACGAGCGGCGCAAGAAGCTCGTTAAGCAGTATGCTGGCAAGTATGCCGCGCTGAAGGCCCAGGCCAACGACAAGTCGCTCGATGATGGCGACCGTCTGATGGCCCGGCTCAAGCTGGCTGAGATCCCGCGCAATGCAAACCCCACCCGGGTTCGCAACCGCTGCGTCACCACCGGCCGCCCGCGCGGCTATTATCGCAAGTTCGGCCTCTGTCGGATCGAGCTGCGGGACAAAGGCAACAAGGGCCTTATCCCCGGCCTGACCAAGTCGAGCTGGTAAGGATCAAGGCATGGCACTGACCGATCCACTGGGTGATATGCTCACCCGCATCCGCAACGGCCAGCGTGCGAAGAAGGACTCTGTCCTTTCGCCGGCTTCGAAGCTGCGCACCCGCGTACTCGAAGTTCTGCAGCGCGAAGGCTATATCCGTGGCTACACTGAGGACGCCACCGGCGCTCATCCCTTGCTGCGGATTGAACTCAAGTATTTTGAAGGCGAGCCAGCGATCAAGCACGTGGCGCGCGTCTCCAAGCCAGGCCGCCGGGTCTATTCGGGTTCGAAAGAATTGCCGGTGATCCGCAATGGTCTTGGTATCACGATCGTCTCGACGCCGCGCGGCGTGCTCTCGGATGCTGAAGCACGGGTGCAGAACGTCGGCGGCGAAGTGCTCGCGGAGGTGTTCTGATGAGCCGCATTGGTAAACGTCCCGTAGCGATTCCCAGCGGCGTCACCGCCGAAATCGCCAACGGCATGCTCTCGGTCAAGGGTCCGAAGGGGACCTTGTCGATGGGGCTGCGCGAAGAGATCGCGTACAAGGTCGAAGGCGACAGCATCTCGGTGCTGCCTGCCAATGCCACCAAGCAAGCGCGCGCCTTCTGGGGCATGCAGCGAACCCTGGTGAGCAATTTGATCACCGGAGTAACCGATGGTTACGTCAAGGTTCTGGAAATTACCGGCGTTGGCTACCGTGCCAATTCGCAGGGCAAGAACCTGAAGTTGCAACTCGGCTACAGCCACGATGTCGATTTCGCCGTGCCCGATGGCATTGAAGTGAAGACCCCCGATAACACCACAATCGAAATTTCGGGGATCGACAAGCAGAAGGTCGGTCAAGTGGCCGCTGAAATTCGCCGCTGGCGCAAGCCCGAGCCGTACAAGGGCAAGGGTATCAAATACCGCGGCGAGTTCATCTTCCGCAAGGAAGGGAAGAAGAAGTAATGGCCAAGCTTTCCCTGTTCGAGCGCCGTCGTCGGCGCGTCCGTACCGCGCTCAAGTCGCGTGCTGGTGGCCGTCCGCGGCTGTCGGTGCACCGCTCGGGCCGTCACATCTACGCGCAGATCATCGACGATGCGGCCGGTAAGACGCTGGCTGCAGCCAATTCGCTCGGCACCAAAGTCGGCGCGAATGTCGATGCTGCCGCTTCGGTCGGCAAAACGCTGGCAGAAGCTGCGATCAAGGCCGGCGTTAGCACTGTCGTGTTCGATCGCGGCGGTTTCCTGTTCCATGGCCGCGTCAAAGCGCTGGCCGATGCCGCCCGCGAAGGCGGGCTGGAGTTCTGACAATGGCTGACGAAACCAACACCCCTGAAGTAGCGGCAGGCGCGCCGATTGCTGCGGAGCATCCACAAACTGCCAACGCAGCCCCCGAGACCCGTGAATCGCGCGGTCCGCGCGGTGGCGGAGCGGGCGGAGCCGGTGGCCGTGGTCGCGGCGGTAACGATCGCGGCGGCGGCGGTGATCGTGGACGCGGTCGTGGCGGCAATGATCGTGGTCGCGGCGGCAACGACGATGGCGGCGAAGAGCTGATCGAGAAGCTGGTTCACATCAACCGCGTGTCCAAGACCGTCAAGGGCGGCAAGCGCTTCGGTTTTGCGGCGCTGGTCGTGATCGGTGATGGCAAAGGGCGTGCCGGGTTCGGCAAGGGCAAGGCGCGCGAAGTTCCTGAGGCGATCACCAAGGCGACCGCGGCTGCAAAGCGCGCAATGGTCCGCATTCCGCTTAAGGAAGGCCGCACGCTGCATCATGACGGCAAGGGCCGGTTCGGTGCCGGAAAGGTCAATCTGCGGTCGGCTCCGGCCGGAACCGGGATTATTGCCGGTGGCCCGATGCGCGCCGTGTTTGAAAGCCTGGGCGTCGCTGACGTGGTGACCAAGTCGGTCGGCAGCAGCAACCCTTACAACATGATCCGGGCCACGTTCGATGCGCTGACCGAGCAGACTTCGCCGAAGTCGGTTGCGCAGCGCCGGGGCAAGAAAGTCGCTGACCTGCTCGGTCGCGGCGGCGCGAGCGTTGCGGAGGCTGAAGCCGCCGCTGACGCCATTACGGAGTAATCAGTTATGGCTAAAGACGCCAAGAAGACCGTCAAGATCAAGCAGATCGGTTCACCGATCCGCCGCCCTGCGAGCCAGAAAGCGATCTTGATCGGCCTGGGTCTGGGCAAGATGAACCGGATCGTCGAGTTGCAGGATACCGCCGAAGTGCGCGGCGCGATTGCCAAGTTGCCGCACATGGTCATGGTTGTCGACTGAACAGACCTGCGAACCTGAATCGAATGAACTGCAAAAGGCTCCGACGATTGTCGGGGCCTTTTGTTTGCCCGGTTTGCCAGTTCAGGCAATCGCAGGCTATTGGCTACGCCGGAGTGTGGATCGGGGCCGGCTTGCAATGATCACCAATGTGCAATTGCTGCGGGGGATCGCCGCGCTGATGGTGGTGATCTTTCACTTGACCATGAAGTTGCAGCCGTTCGGGCTTGATGGCTCGCAAGTGTCGTTTCTGCAAGCCGGGGTTGATATCTTCTTCGTCATCTCGGGCTTCATAATGGTCTATGTTGCGCGGCAGCGCGATCGCGGCGCGGGCCGGTTCATGTCGGATCGGCTCATTCGAATTGTCCCGCTTTACTGGCTGCTGACCATTGCTGCCTACTTCTTGCAAACCACTGACGCGCGTCCTGTGAGTGATGTGGTGCGCTCGCTGGCCTTCGTCCCAAGCGGGTCGGCGCCATTATTCAACCCGCTGGTCGACGGCGGTTGGACGCTTAACCTGGAAATGTATTTCTACACCATTTTTGCGGTCAGTCTGGCAATCACACGCGGCGAGCGACAGCGGTTTGCAATCGTGGCCGCGCTGCTGATCAGCGTGGTTGCCGCATCGCTGGTGCTGCCGGGCCGGTATTTGCCATTTTACGGTAACGAAATCGTCTTTGAATTTGTAATCGGAATGGCGCTGGCGCGCGTAGGCGAAAGGTTCAAAGCGGTTCCGCCGGTCGCTGCCTGGGGCCTGCTTGGTGCAGGCGGGCTACTTATCGGGTTCGATCCGCTCGCTCAACTTGGCAGCCGCTTGCTCTCGGCGGGTGTGCCAGCGGGCTTGATTGTCGCGGCGGTGCTAAGCCTGGAGTCAGCTGGCCGGCGGGTGACGAGTCCGGGTGCGCTGCTGCTGGGCGCGATCAGCTATGCGTTGTATCTATCGCATGTGCTGGTTTTCGCCGCAATCGATCGCGGGTTGGGCTGGCCTGGTTCGAATGCGAACCCGCTGGCGGTCTGTGCGGCGTTTGTGGCGGCCTTGCTGACCGCGCTGATATCCGCCTGGCTGGTCTATGCTGCGATTGAATTGCCTGCAACCAGACTGCTAAAACGAAGGCTGGCTGCGCATCGACCCAGTTGAACAGGGCAGCACCGCACAAAGTGAGTGACAGCGCCGATGTCCTCGCCTATGCGCGCGCCTCCATCAGCGCGACTAAAGCGAAAGCGAGTGCAACTTATGAAACTTACCGATATTCGTGACAACCAGGGTGCCCGCAAGTCCCGCATGCGCGTCGGACGCGGCATCGGCTCGGGCAAGGGCAAAACTGCCGGGCGCGGCCAAAAGGGTGCCAAGGCCCGGTCAGGCGTCAGCATCAACGGGTTTGAAGGCGGCCAGATGCCGCTGCACATGCGCATTCCAAAGCGTGGCTTCAACAACAAGTTCGCCAAAGACTTTGCGGAAGTTAACCTCGGTCTGATCCAGCAAGCGATCGACGCTGGCAAGCTCGACATCAAGGCCGTGATCGATCACGCGGCGCTTAAAGCCGCTGGTCTGGCGCGTGGCGGCAAAGACGGCGTACGTCTGCTCGGCAAGGGCGAGCTGACCGCCAAGGTCAAGTTCGCGGTCGACGGTGTTTCGGCCGGGGCCAAGGCTGCTGTCGAAAAGGCCGGTGGTTCGGTTGAATTGCCCGCCGCGCAAAGCACCGAGCACGAGAAGAAGACCGCGCGCCGCGAAGTCAACAAGACTGCGCACGCCGCCAAAATCGCAAAGTAACGCTTTTGCGCGCTTTCCTGTCCATGCTGCGGCGTGGATGGGGAATGTGCGTTTGAGGGGTTCGACTTCGCCGCTTCGTCCCTATATGGGGCTGACAAGCGGTCCGGGGCGGACCGACAGCAAGGCAAATCATTCCGATGGCATCACGCGCGGACAACATCGCGAGCACTCTCAGCTTCGCCAACTTTTCCAAAGCGACCGAGCTGAAAAAGCGTATCTGGTTCACCATCGGTGCGCTGATTGTGTTCCGTTTTTTGAGCTTTGTGCCGCTGCCCGGGATCAATCCGATCGCGTTAAAAGCGTTCATGGAGCGCAATTCAGGCGGTATCCTCGATTTCTTCAATATGTTCTCGGGCGGTGCGCTCGCCAATTACAGCCTGATCTCGCTCGGGGTCATGCCATATATTACCGCGTCGATCGTGGTCCAACTGGCATCGTCGCTGCACCCCTCACTCGCCAGTCTCAAGAAAGAGGGCGAAAGCGGGCGGCGCAAACTTAACCAGTACAGCCGGTATGGCGCGGTGTTGCTCAGCGTGCTGCAAGGCTATGCGGCGCTGCGCAATGCCGACGTGCAGGGATTTGCGATTGATCCTGGCCTGCTGTTCTACGGCGCCGGGCTGATCTCGCTGGTCGGCGGCACCATGTTCCTGCTGTGGCTGGGTGAGCAGATTACCAGCCGCGGTATCGGTAATGGCACTTCGCTGATCATCATGGCCGGAATCGTCGCGCAGATGCCGATGTTTTTCTCCAACATGTTTTCGCAATACGGCACCGGGGCAATCGGCGGATTTACCGTCGCCATCATGATCGGCATGGTTGTGGCGATGGTGCTGTTCATCTGTTTTATGGAACGCGCGTCGCGGCGGCTGCTGATTCAGTACCCCAAGCGCGCCAGCCAGAACGGCATGATGCAAGCCGATCGCAGCCACTTGCCGCTCAAGATCAACACCGCCGGTGTGATCCCGCCGATCTTCGCCAGTTCGCTGTTGTTGCTGCCGCTGACCATCAGTCAGTTTGCCAGCAGTTCGATGACCCCCGATTCAAAGGTCGGCGCTTTCATCATCGGGCTCAACCAATACCTTGGCCACGGCAAGCCGGTCTATATGATCCTCTATGCCGCGCTGATCATCTTCTTCAGCTTTTTTTATACCGCAGTGGTGTTCAATCCTGAGGAAACCTCAGAAAACCTGAAGCGTAACGGCGGTTTCATCCCCGGTATTCGCCCTGGCAAGAACACCGCGACATATCTCGATTACGTGCTCACCCGGATCACGGTGATCGGCGCGATGTACCTCACGATCGTCTGTGTCGTACCCGAGATCGTCATGGAGCAAACCGGACTGAAATTCTTCTTTGCCGGCGGCACCAGCTGGTTGATCGTGGTCAACGTAACGGTCGATACGATCACGCAGATCCAGTCGCACTTGCTGGCGCACCAGTACGGCGATTTGATTAAAAAGGCCAAACTCAAAGGCCGCGCGCGCTAGGCACTACCCGGGGGAGTGGACGTGGACATAATCCTGCTAGGACCGCCCGGCGCGGGCAAGGGGACACAGGCCCAACGCTTGGTCGACGCTTATGGCATGCGCCAACTGTCGACCGGCGACATGCTGCGCGCAGCGGTCAAGGCGGCAACGCCGGTCGGCTTGGCGGCCAAGGCTGTGATGGAACGCGGCGAACTCGTGTCCGACGATATTGTTTCGGCCTTGATTGGTGAAGAGCTTGACGCATTATCGCCCGGGCAAGGCGCGATCTTCGACGGTTACCCACGCACCGCGGCGCAGGCCGCGTCGCTCGATAGCATCCTGGCCGACCGGCATCGCACGCTTGGCCATGTGATTGAACTTGAGGTCGACGAAGATGCGTTGGTCGAGCGGATCTGCGGGCGATACACCTGCGCCGCTTGCGGTAAGGGTTATCACGACACGTACGAGCGCCCGGTAGTGGCAGGCACCTGCGACAGATGTGGCGGCCATGAATTCAAGCGACGCCCCGACGATAACGAAGCGACGGTGCGCACCCGGATGGCCGAATATCGCGCAAAGACCGCGCCAATTCTGCCGATTTATGAGGCTCGCGGGATTGTCGCGCGGGTCGATGGGATGGCCGATATCGAGCATGTCACCGGTGCGATCGAGCGCATCATTGCGGCTTGATTCTGCCCGCCGACTGGTAGCGGGAAGGTGACTGGGGCAAGGGCCAGGTTGCCGCATAGGCACGGCCAATGCCTTTGACATTTATCCTGCGTTAGCTAAGTTTACCCGCACAATGCAGCGCTCTTGAACCGATCCACGGCGAGCGGGGACACACGGCTTGCGCGGGCGTTGACATGCGAGGCGAATCGTCTTAAGCGCGCCGCTCAACCGAAATACGGGTTAATTCCGGAAGGCGTAGGCCAGAGTGCTTGCCAGCCGGGCTTTTTGCCGTGTTTTGCAGTTGAAGCGTTGAGATGGGGCGTTGCGGGCAACCGTTGCATCCTGTGGAGCATGGAGAAATAAGTGGCTCGTATTGCCGGGGTGAATATCCCCACCAACAAGCGCGTTATCATTGCGCTGACCTACATTCATGGCATCGGTGCGTTCAAGGCTCGGCAGATTGCCGACAAGGTGGGGATTGACCTCACCAAGCGCGTGTCGGACCTGTCCGATCAGGAAGTGCTGCAGATTCGCGAAGCGATTGATGCCGATCACATGGTCGAGGGCGATCTTCGCCGCGACACTGCGATGAACATCAAGCGACTGATGGATCTGGCCTGCTATCGCGGGCTGCGTCACCGCAAGGGCCTCCCGGTCCGCGGTCAGCGTACGCACACCAACGCCCGCACCCGCAAGGGCAAGGCCAAGGCGATCGCCGGTAAGAAGAAGTAATTCTTCGGCAAGTTCAGGACGGAGCGGGCCCCAGCGGCCGCGCCCGGCACCTTCAGAATTTAGGACAGGATAGATACCATGGCACGCGAACCCCAACGCATCAAAAAGCGGGAGCGCAAGAACATCTCGAGCGGCATCGCGCATGTGAATGCCAGCTTCAACAATACCATGATCACCATCACCGACGCGCAGGGCAATGCCATAAGCTGGTCCAGCGCGGGCACGATGGGGTTCAAGGGCAGCCGCAAATCGACGCCGTATGCCGCCCAGGTTGCCGCTGACGACGCGGGCAAAAAGGCGGCCGAACACGGTGTGCGCACGCTCGAAGTCGAAGTGAAGGGCCCTGGTTCGGGCCGTGAAAGCGCGCTGCGGGCTTTGGCTGCCGTGGGTTTCACGATCACTTCGATCCGCGACGTTACCCCGATCCCGCACAACGGGGTCCGGCCTTCGAAACGCCGCCGCGTCTGATCACCCGTTCGTGGCGGATATCCCCGCCACAGATTCGGATCGGTCAGTGGTTCTCCGCCCGGAAGCCACGGCCGTTCTCGCCAGAACAAACCCCAAGGGGAAGTCTATGACCGTCAATATCAAGAACTGGCAGGAACTAAAGAAGCCCAACACGCTTGAGGTGAAGGCTGGCAACGATGCCAAGCGCCGCGCCACTTTCGTGGCAGAGCCGCTTGAGCGGGGCTTTGGCCTGACGCTTGGCAATGCGCTGCGGCGGGTGCTGCTGTCGTCGCTGCAAGGCGCCGCGATCACCTCGATCAAGATGGAAAACGTGCTGCACGAATTTTCGTCGTTGGCCGGTGTGCGTGAAGACGTGACCGACATCGTGCTTAACGTGAAGCAGATCGCGCTGCGGATGCAGGGCGAAGGGCCCAAGCGGCTCCAGCTTTCGGCCACCGGCCCAGGTGAAGTCACCGCCGGCGACATCGCCGTGTCGGGCGATATCGAGGTGATGAACAAGGATCTGGTGATCTGCCATCTCGATGAAGGCGCCAACCTGAACATGGAACTGACCGCCGATAGCGGCAAAGGTTACGTGCCGGCGGTGGGCAACCGCCCGATCGACGCACCGATCGGTCTGATTCCGGTCGATTCGCTTTATTCGCCCGTTCGCCAGGTGAGCTACAAGGTCGACAATGCCCGCATCGGGCAGGAGCTCGATTACGACAAGCTCAGCCTGACGATCGAAACCGACGGCACCGTCACCCCCGAAGACGCAGTGGCTTATGCCGCGCGGATCCTGCAAGACCAGCTCGCGCTGTTCGTGCACTTCGAAGATGCCATGCCGGTCGGTGGTTCGCCGATGATCGGGATGGCCGCGCCAACCGCCGACGAAGGCGATACCAACCAGCTTAACCGCTATCTGCTCAAGAAGGTCGACGAGTTGGAACTGTCGGTGCGCAGCGCCAATTGCCTCAAGAACGACAACATCATCTACATCGGCGATCTGGTCCAGAAGACCGAAGCCGAGATGCTGCGCACGCCAAACTTTGGCCGCAAGTCGCTTAACGAGATCAAGGAAGTGCTCAGCTCGATGGGTCTGCGCCTCGGCATGGACATCCCCGGCTGGCCGCCTGAGAACATCGAAGAAATGGCCAAGAAGCTCGAACAAGAGTTGCTGGGCTAAATCATACGGTTGGCGCTGCCGTGCCGCGCCTGGTCCGGGGTACCTGATACGGCCTCTTAACGAACAAAGGATATATCATGCGTCATAAAATGGGCGGGCGTAAGCTCAACCGTACTTCGGCTCACCGCATCGCGCTGCTGCGCAACATGGCGGCCGCGCTGGTCAAGCACGAGCAGATCACCACCAC
>JANMCG010000046.1:0-4830 GCA_031361075.1 Novosphingobium sp.
GCCGGCCAATCCCAAACCCGCCACTGCGCCCGGCTCAACCGGCTCCGGGCCGGTTGTCCAGCCGCTCCCGATCGGCAGCAGCGCGGCGGGCGGCAGCGTCAGCACGAAACCCGCCACGCCGACCTTGCCATCGGGCGTGCGTATCCCGACCTTGCGCGAACTTGAAACGATGGCGCCGGATCAGCTGGACGAATTGCTGGGCCTGAAGCCCAAATTCGATATGCCAGCAGCGGCCCGCCGTTCGATGACGCAGGTCGGCGTTCTGGCCCAAGACGAAGGCGGAATGCCTGCCGGATCGCTTGCCCGCCAAAACCCCAAGCTGGTTATGGCTGCGCTCAGCGGCAATCGGGGGCAGCTCGTTTCGCGCTGGGGACACATTCTGCTGCGCCGCGCGCTGGCATCGCGGCTTGATGCACCGGCAGGAATGAATCCGGCCGATTTTGCTGCTGGCCGGGCGGCGCTGCTGGTGCGCATGGGCGAAGGCGGGGTGGCCCGCGCGCTGGTGCAGGATGTCGATGCGGCGAACTATACCCCGGCGCTGACCCAGGCAGCGATCAATGCCTATCAATTCACTGCTGACATCACCGGCGTTTGTCCGGTTACCGCAGTGGTCGGCGCAGTCCGCAAGGACGCCGAATGGCGGGCGCTGCGGGCGATCTGTGCGTCGTTTCAAGGCGATGGGGCCTCGGGACTGGCGCAGCTTGATCGCCTGGTCGGCGCTGGCGGCTGGCCCAAGCTCGATGTGCTGCTGGCGCAGCGCTATGCCGGAGCGGCGGGTAAACAGCGCCGCGCGGTCAAGATCGAATGGGACGGGATCAGCGACATGAACCCGTGGCGCTATGCGCTGACCATCGCCGTCGGGCTCACGCCGCCGCCCGCGTTGATGAAAGATCTGCCCAAGGAGTATGCCTATATGACCGCTTCGGCACCGATGCTGGGGTTGGAAGCGCGCGCATCCGGGGCTGACCGGGCTGCCGCAGCGGGGATTCTGTCAAGCGCAGCGATGGTCGATCTTTATAGCCAGATCTATGCACAAGACGATATCAATGGCGATTGGGCCAAGGCGGCCGAGACTTTGCGCAACGCTTATATCGCGCCGCTGCCGGCTGATCGGCTGACTGCGATCAAAGCGCTGTGGGACGGCGCAGCTGATGCCGATGCACGCTATTCGCGCCAGGTGCTGACGGCTTATGCCGCCGCGCGGCTACCGGTGGCAAGCGATTATGCCGCGCAGGCTCCCGATCTGATCGCCGCGATGCTCGCCGCCGGGTTGGACCAAAACGCACTGCGCTGGTCGGGCCAGGTTGGCGCGGGCTCGCTCGCGTGGGGCCAGCTGGCAGTGTCGGCTCCAGCGCGCTCGGCCCCGGTCGATGCCTCGGCGCTGTCGCGGTTTTACGGCAACGATAACAGCGGCGCTTATCGCAAATCGCGCTTTTTGCTGGCCGGGCTGGCGGGGCTGGGCCGGGTGGAAGCGAATGTTGCCGCCGATTTTGCCGGCAAACTGGGGGTCGAGCTGGACCGGCAGACCAAGTGGAGCCGGCTGATCGATCAGGCCGCCGATGTGAACAACCGCGAACTGGTGGTGCTGCTGGCCGGGTTAGGGATGCAGGGCAGCGGCTGGGACAAGATGACCAGCTTCAATCTCTACCATATCGTGCTGGCGCTCAACCGGGTCGGACTAAGCGCCGAAGCGCGGATGATCGCTGCCGAAGCGGTGGCGCGGGGCTGATATCGCCGCCGCGGCCGATGCCTTCATCGCGATGCTCGCATCCGAGCGCGGCGCGGCCGCTAACACGCTGCTCGCCTATCGCCGCGATCTCGATGGCGCCGAAGAAGCAATCGGCGATCTGGTCACCGCTGATCAAGCCGCGTTTGCCTCGCTCGGTGCAGCCTGGGCCGGGCTCGCCCCATCAAGCCTGGCGCGAAAATGTTCGGCGCTGCGGCAATTTTGCGGGTTCATGCTCGATGAAGGCTGGCGTGCCGACGATCCATCACCGGCCTTGCCGCGCCCGCGCAGCCGCCGGCCGCTGCCGCGCCTGCTCGGGCATGCCGAGGTTGCGGCGCTGTTTGCCCGCGCCGAACTTGAAGCGGCGGATGAGCGCAGCGCAGCGGTGCGGCTGCTGGCGCTGCTCGAGCTGCTTTACGGTTCGGGCTTGCGCGCAACCGAACTGGTATCGCTGCCGCTGAGCGCGGTGCCGCGCGACGCGCCGCTGTTGACCGTGACCGGCAAGGGCGGCCAGCAGCGGATGGTCCCGGTCAGCAACCGCGCGCGTCTAGCCTTGTCGCGCTGGCTGGTGTTGCGGCCTGCGGGAACGGTTAGGCACCTGTTTCCTTCGAGCGCCAAACAAGGCCATTTGACCCGGGTGCGGCTGTTCCAGTTGTTGCGTGCGCTGGCCGCGCGCGCCGGGATCGATC
Organism: Novosphingobium sp.; assembly: GCA_031361075.1. Taxonomy (GTDB): domain Bacteria; phylum Pseudomonadota; class Alphaproteobacteria; order Sphingomonadales; family Sphingomonadaceae; genus Novosphingobium. Next base: position 2,416 of record JANMCG010000046.1, read on the forward strand.
CGGAAAAGGTCAGTCCGCACGTGCTGCGCCACGCGTTTGCGACGCATTTGCTCGAAGGCGGGGCCGATTTGCGGGTGCTGCAAACCCTGCTCGGTCATGCCGATATTGCCACCACGCAAATTTACACCCACGTCGATAGCGCGCGGCTGGTGGCATTGGTCAATGCGCGGCATCCTCTTGCCGTGCGCGCCTCGCAAGGCTAGCGCGGCGCAATGATTTCATACCTAGAATTCGAAAAGCCGGTCGCGGCGCTCGAAGCCCGGATTGCCGAGCTGCGGGAGACCGCCAAATCGGGCGAGGTCGACATCACCGCGGAAATCGAGCGGCTCGAAAAGAAAAGCGCCCAGCTGCTGGCGAGCACTTATGCCGCGTTGACCCCGTGGCAAAAGACCCAAGTCGCGCGCCATCCGATGCGGCCACATTTTGTCGACTACGTCGATCTGGCATTCAGCGATTTCATGCCGCTTGGCGGGGATCGCTGTTATGGTGACGATCAAGCGATCATCGGCGGGTTTGCCAGGTTGGGCACCGGTGATACCGCGCGGCGGGTGATGCTGATCGGGCACGAAAAAGGCAACGATACGCAAAGCCGGATCAAGCATAATTTCGGCATGGGTAAACCCGAAGGGTACCGCAAGGCAATCCGGCTGATGGAATTGGCCGGACGGTTCGGGCTGCCGGTGGTAACGCTGGTCGATACGTCTGGCGCATTTCCGGGCATCGAAGCCGAAGAACGCGGGCAAGCCGAAGCGATTGCCCGTTCGACGCAAGCTTGCCTGGCCTTGCCGGTGCCGATGGTCGCGGTGATCGTCGGTGAGGGCGGCTCGGGCGGGGCGGTCGCATTGGCCAGCGCCGAACGGGTGTTGATGCTTGAGCATGCGGTTTATGCTGTCATTTCACCCGAAGGCTGCGCTTCAATTCTATGGCGAACGTCCGACAAGGCGGCCGATGCGGCTGAGGCGATGAAGGTTACTGCGCAGGATTTGCTCGGGCTGGGTGTAATCGACCGGATCGTCAAAGAACCGGTCGGCGGCGCACACCGCGCGCCGATGGTTGCGGCGGCCAATCTGGGTCAGGCGATCGAGCAGGAACTTGGCACACTGGACAAATTATCTTCCGAGCAGCTGCGCACTGCCCGCGAGGAGCGGTTTTTGCAGATCGGCGCTAACTAACGAACGTCACCTCAGTTATCCGGGATCGCTTCGGAGACTGGGCAGTTAATGCGATAATCGACGACAAACTCTGGAGAGAGGACTGCGCTATGCCATTTGGCCGCACCACCCGATATTTGATTGCCACTGCCGTCATACTGACCGCGGTCCCGCCGAGCGGGCTAACTGCGGCTACCACGTCTTCGACCGCCGCATCAATCAGCGCCAGGGACAAGTCCGAAGGCGCCAAGGCCCACCCGCAACTCGTTGCCGAGTACGGCGGTGCTATCACCGGACCGCAAGCCGATTATGTTGCTGCCATCGGCAAGCGGGTCGCATTGCAAACCGGCATGAGCAACAGCGCGAACGATTTCACCGTCACGCTGCTCGACAGTTCGATCAACAACGCTTTCGCGATTCCGGGCGGGTATATTTACACGACGCGGCAGCTCGTTGGGTTGATGAATAACGAGGCCGAACTGGGCGGGGTGCTGGGGCACGAAGCCGCCCACGTGGTGCTGCGGCACAGTTCGAAGCGGCAGAGCAATTCGACCAAGAACCAGGTGGTCGGCATCCTTGGTGCGCTGCTGTCGGGCGTTGTGCTGGGCAACGGTCAAGTCGGACAAGGGCTGCAAAAGGTGTTTTTGCAGGGCTCGCAACTGCTGACGCTCAGCTTCTCGCGCAAGCAGGAAAGCGAAGCCGATAGTTACGGCATCAAATATCTGCGCGCTGCCGGGTACGATCCGCGCGCAATGTCGACCGTGCTGCAAAGCCTGGCCAGCCAGAATGCACTCGATTCGAGGCTGCTGGGGACCAGCGAGCAAGTGCCCGCGTGGGCTTCGACTCACCCCGATCCGGCCTCGCGGGTCCGCACCACTGCGGCGCAAGCTGGCAATTCCACCGGCGTAACCAACCGCGATCTGTTCCTGTCGAAGATCAGCGGGTTAACGTACGGCGATTCAGCGGCACAGGGCTACGCCGAAGGGCGCAGCTTCAAGCACCCGATCGATAAGCTTGCGTTTGATGCGCCTGCCGGTTTCTATCTGGTCAACGGGACGCAGGCGGTCGCAATCGGCGGACAGTCGGGCAAGGGCCAGTTCACCACTGCGGCGTTCGATGGGAGCCTTGAAAACTATGTCGCAGCGCAGTTCAATGCGCTTGGACAAAGCAATCAAACGCAGCTCAGTCCGTCTTCAATCCAGCGCACGACCGTCAACGGCATCCCCGCTGCCTATGCCACGGCGCGCGTTAATTCTGGCACCAG
>JANMCG010000049.1:0-10019 GCA_031361075.1 Novosphingobium sp.
CGCCGCCGCTAAATTCGCTGCCTTGGCGGCGAATATGCCCGCCCGTGGCTGGTGAGCTTTCGAGCGTAAGCCGGTTCCCCTCGTGCCGGCAATGTTCCTGCAACAACACCGTATCGGCACCGTCAGGCAGTAAAGCGCCCGTCGCAATCCGCACCGCCTGATTGTGCCTGACCGCGCCCGCGAACGGATGCCCGCAAGCGCTTTCGCCGATGACTTGCCACGGCCCGGGCAGATCGCTTGCGCGCACCGCAAAGCCGTCCATCGCCGACAGATCAGCCGCCGGCTGCGTGCGCCGCGCCACCAGCGGTTCGGCCAGAAAGCGTCCGCGCGCTTCGGCTACCGGCATCCGCTCGATTGGCAGCGGGTGCGCCAGCGCGAGCAACCGCGCCTGTGCCTCGGCCAGTTCGAGCGGCGCTGGAATCACGCCGGTGCAGTCCAATCGCCCGATTTGCCGCCGCACTTTTTCAGCAGCCGCACCCCGCCGATTACCATGGCTTTGTCGAGCGCCTTGGCCATATCGTAGATGGTCAGCAATGCGACCGAAACTGCGGTTAACGCTTCCATTTCAACCCCTGTTTTGCCGGTCAGAGATACGGTTGCGGTGGCCTGCAAGCCATCCTTTTCAAATCCGAAATCCAGTGTCACGGCATCGAGCGCCAGCGGGTGGCACAGCGGGATCAGTTCGGCGGTTCTCTTGGCCGCCATGATCCCGGCAATCCGCGCCGCGCCAAGCACATCGCCCTTGGGCGCATCACCAGCTTTGATCGCCGCGACAGCGGCTGCACTCATCGCAATGCGGCCTTCAGCCACTGCGACCCGGCGGCTGTCAGCCTTGCCGCCAACATTGATCATGCGCGCGTTGCCCTGCTCGTCAAGGTGCGTGAGTCGGGTCATTGAAGCCAGCCAGATTGGTGCGCGCTGGACCGCCTGGACGCACTCCTTGAAACAAAAACCGGCTGCGCCGGCCTGAGCCGGCACAGGCGGCGTTGCGGTGACGTGGCGAAGATTTCCATCAGACCACTGTGGCAGACTGCTGCGCAGTAGGACAGCTTATCCTGCAAGCAGCGCGTGCGTGGCCGCGGCGATATCGGTCTGCCGCATCAGGCTTTCGCCGACCAGAAATGTCCGTACTCCGCTGCGTTCCAGCCGGACCAGATCGGCGTGGCTGGCCAGTCCGCTTTCGCTGACCAGCAAGGCCCCGGCGGGAGCCAACGCGGCCAACCGCTCGGTGGTAACCAGATCGGTGACAAACCGCTTCAGGTCGCGGTTATTGACTCCGATCAGTCGCGAATTTAACCGCGCAGCGCGCTCCATTTCGGCCTCGTCGTGTACTTCGACCAGCACGTCCATCCCGCGTTCGCACGCCGCCGCCTCAATTTCGGCCATTTGGGTATTGTCCAGCGCGGCAACGATGATCAGGATTGCGTCAGCCCCGATGCTGCGGGCTTCGGCCACTTGCCACGGATCGACCATGAAATCCTTGCGCAGCACCGGCAGATTACAGGCCCCGCGCGCAGCAACCAGATAGTCCTCGTGGCCTTGAAAATACGGCGCATCGGTCAACACCGACAAGCACGCCGCGCCGCCCTCCTGATATGCCGCAGCATGCGCCCCGGGATCGAAATGGGCCCGGATCAGGCCTTTGGAAGGGCTGGCCTTCTTGACCTCGGCGATCAAAGCAAAACCGCTGGCCGCCGTGGTCCGCAGCGCTGCTTCAAACCCGCGCGGTGCGGTCTGCAAGCCAGCCTGAGCATCAAGCTTGCTAAGCGAGGCAAGCGGTTTGCGCGCGGCGACTTCGAGGCGCTTTGTAACGCAGATTTCGGCGAGTTTGTCGGTCATTTGACGGTGTCGATCCAGCAATCCAGAAGTGTGTTGGCCAACCCGCGATCGATTGCCTCGGCAGCCTCTTCGACGCCTTCGTGCCAATCCATTACATGCCCTGCAACCAGCAGTGCGGCGGCGGAATTGAGCAGCACTGCATCGCGATAAGCACCCGGCTTGCCCATCAGCAGCGCGCGCAGTGCGGCGGCATTGTGCGCCGCGTCGCCACCGCGAATTGCCTCGACCGGAGCATGCGCCAGCCCAGCTTGGGTACACACGAGCCGCTGCATTTCAAAAGTGTCCCCGATCACTTCGGCAAATTCATTGCCGCCCACCAGGCTCAGCTCATCAAGACCTTCGTCGCCAGAAACGATCATCGAGCGTTCGGTGCCGAGCCGCGCGAGCGCATCAGCGTAAATCGGGACATAAGCCGGACGGGCAATCCCGACCAGTTGGCGGCTGACTTGCGCGGGATTGGCCAGCGGCCCCATCAGGTTGAAGATGGTGCGGCGGCCAATAGCGACGCGGATTGGTTGAATTCTCCGCATTGCCGGATGATGGTTGGCGGCAAATAGAAAGCAGATGCCAAGATCGCCCAGCGTCGCCTCGGCGGTCTGCCCGGCCTTTGTCATGTTCAGGCCCAACGCTTCAAGCGTGTCGGCCGCGCCCGCCTTGGAGCTGGCCGCGCGGTTGCCGTGTTTGGCCACCGGCACCCCGCAAGCCGCCACCACCAGTGCCACAGCCGTTGAGACATTAAGCGTGTGGTGCCCGTCGCCCCCGGTCCCGCAGACGTCGATCGCACCGGCCGGTGCAGCAATCGGGATCAACCGCGCCCGCATCGCCCGCGCCGCGCCCGCAATTTCGGCGCCAGTTTCGCCGCGCTCGGCCAGATCAATCAGAAACTGCGCAATTTCTCCGTCGCTGACGATGCCATCGAGGATCGCGGCGAACGCGGCCTCGGCTTCGGCCTCGCTCAAATGCGGCTCGGCCGCTGGGAGACCGCTCACGCCAATTCCTTGACTGGCATCCCGCACACCCGCAAAAAGTTGGCCAGCAGTGCGTGGCCGTGCTGGGTGGCAATGCTTTCGGGGTGGAACTGCACACCGTGAATTGGCAGATCGCGGTGGCGGAAGCCCATTACATGGCCATCGTCCGAGGTGCAGTTGACCACCAGATTATCAGGTACCGCATCGACAATCAGCGAATGATAGCGGGTCGCGGTGAACGGCGAGGGCAGACCGGCGAACAGCCCGCTGCCATCGTGCGTCACCTGACTGGTTTTGCCGTGCATCAGCCCGCCGCGCACCACTTGCCCGCCAAAATACTGCCCGATCGACTGATGACCCAGGCACACGCCAAGCAAAGGCTTACCGGCTTTGGCGCAGGCCTCGACCAGATCGAGGCTGATCCCGGCTTCGTTGGGTGTGCATGGCCCGGGCGAAATGAGGAACCCCTGCGCGCCGCTGTGCAGCGCTTGCCCGGCGGTCATCGCATCGTTGCGCACCACTTGCACCGCGGCACCCAACTCCATCAGATAATGGACCAGGTTCCAGGTGAAGCTGTCGTAGTTGTCGATGACCAGAATCATCCCGGCCAGATAGCCGGGTGCGGAGAGATTGGCCAGAGACGCGTCTTTGCCCGCAATTACGGGCTACAAGCCCGCTCGGGTCGAGCAAATTCGAGGCAATTGGCGCAAATATCTTTCTTTGCCGCGCACGATCGAAGTCGGGTCTGATTTGGCCTGACGGAACTAGTTTTGTTTGCCGGCATACCGATCGCTTGCCCGCACCAAGCCGTCGGTAATCCCGGGCTCGGTATAAAGATGCCCGCCATCGGCCACGATCTGCAAGTCTACTTCGGGCCAGGCTTGCTTAAGCGCCCATGCAGCCGAGGGCGGGGTGCAGCAGTCGTGGCGGCCCTGAACGATGGTGCCGGGGATGCCGCGCAGCTTGTGCGCGCCCGCCAGCAACTGACCCGGTTCGAGCCAGCAATCGTGGCGAAAATAGTGGTTTTCGATCCGCGCCACCGCAACTGCGTGATCGTCGGCGGTAAATTCCTCGAGCATCGCGGGATCGGGCAGCAGGGTCACGGTCAAGCCTTCCCACAGGCTCCACGCCTTGGCGGCAGCAAGCCGTACCGAGTGATTATCGCTGGTCAGCCGGGCCTGGTATGCGCTGACGAGATCGCTTTGCTCTGCTTTTGGGATATGATCGCGGAACGCCTGCCACCCCTCGGGATAGAGCTCGCTTGCACCGTATTTATAGAGCCAGTCGGCCTCTTGCTGGCTGGCAAGAAATATCCCGCGCAGGATCAGTTCGCTGACATGCTCGGGATGGGTTTGCGCATAAGCGAGTGACAGGGTCGAGCCCCACGACCCCCCGAACACCAGCCAGCGTTCGTGCCCGGCCATCTTGCGCAAGCGCTCGATATCGGCGACCAGATGCCAGGTGGTGTTGTGGTCCAGACTGGCGAACGGCAGCGAGCGGCCGCAACCGCGTTGATCGAACAGCAGCACATCATACAATGCCGGATCGAATTGCCGCCGCTGACCCGGTCCGCACCCTCCGCCCGGGCCGCCGTGGAGGAACACCGCCGCTTTCCCGCCCGGCGTGCCGCAACGTTCCCAATAAATGGAGTGGCCATCACCGACGTCCAGCATTCCAGAGGCATAAGGTTCGATTGGCGCATAAAGCGTGCGGCGATCAGCCATAGCTTGCGTCATTTCAGCGCCATAAGTTTGGCAAGATCGGCTTTCCAGAACTGCGCCCAGGTATGCGTGCCGTGGCCGCGCGTAGCGACACTCGCCGGGATCAGGATGAACCGTGCGCGCGGCATCAGCTTGGCGTGCTGCTGCGCAAAACCAAGCTCGGGCGGGTTGATGAAATCGTCGGCCGAATTGATCCACAGCACCGGCACCTTGATCGCTGTCAATTTGGGCAGCGGGTCGTAATTGCGCGAACTGTCGTACTGGTACAGCAGATCGTTGGCATCGACTGGCGGCACCCCGCTCATCGCGGTCACGAAGGCTTCGGCCTGCGCGCGGGTCGGGGCATCGTTTTGCATCCGGACCGGGTTCATCCCGGCAATTGCGCCCAGATCTGCGGCGGTGCGCAGGCCCTGCGCGGGGGGAGCCGTGTAATTGCCGTTTTGCCACAGCGGATCAGCCTTGATCGCGTCGATCGACAGCTTGCGCCAGATCCGGTTGCGTCCGCCGATTTCCATCGCGTTGCAAGCGAACGGGGCAAGGCGGCGAGCGAAACCGGGGTAAAGTTCGCCCCACACGAACGCGTGCATGCAGCCCATCGAAGTGCCGAGGATCAATTGCAGGCGGTTCACCCCCAAGCCTTGGGTCAGCATCAGCCGCTGCGCTTCGACCATATCCGAATAGTCGTAACGCGGGAACTTCATCCGCAGCCCATCGCTGGGCTTGGAACTTTTGCCGTGACCGATGCTGTCAGGCAGAATCACATACCATTTTGCAATGTCGAGCACTTGGCCGGGGCCATAAAGTTCGTCGGCGAATTGCGGACGGAAGAACTGCGCGCCGGTGCCGCCGGTCCCGTGCAGCACCATTATTGCATTGTCGATTTCGCCCTTGGCATCGCGGTGCGGGGTGCCCAGCGTGGTGACGTGCATCCTGACATCCATCACCTCGCCCGTGCCAAAGCGGAACTGGTTGAGCCCCACGTCGCGCTCGGCAGCGCGTTTGGACCAGTCCTCAGCGTGGACCGGAGCGGACAGCAACAGGGCGATGAAAAGCAGGATCAGTTTACGCATAGTGAGAAGCTAAGCCCGTCACAGCCTGCGTCAAGCTACTGACCGAATTTGGCTTCCGCAGCCACCCGCACTGCTTCACGTGCCGCCGCAATCAGCGCGCCGGCCTTGGCTTCACATTCGCGTTGTTCCAGAACGGGGTCGCTGTCGGCCACGATTCCGGCACCCGCCTGCACGTGCAATACGCCGTCTTTGACGACACCCGTCCGCAGCACGATACAGCTGTCAAGGTTGCCGTCGGGCGCGAAGTATCCGACCCCGCCCGCATATGCCCCGCGCGTTTCGGGTTCGAGCTCGGCGATGATCTGCGCCGCGCGAACCTTGGGAGCACCGCTGACGGTGCCGGCCGGGAACCCTGCAAACATGGCATCGATCGCATCGTGATGGGCGCCATCGAGTTGCCCCACCACATTCGAGACGATGTGCATCACGTGGCTGTAGCGCTCGACCGTATAACTCTCGGTCACAGTGACCGATCCGGCGGTGGCGACCCGGCCAACGTCGTTACGGCCCAAGTCGAGCAGCATCAGATGTTCGGCACGTTCCTTGGGATCGGCAAGCAGGCTGATCTCGTTGCCACGGTCCTCGTCGGGCGTTGCGCCGCGCGGCCTTGTCCCGGCGATCGGGCGGATGGTTACTTCACCATCGCGCACCCGCACCAGAATTTCCGGGCTCGACCCGGTCAGCGCGAAGCCCGGCAAGTCGAGGAAATACAGGAACGGCGATGGATTGACCCGGCGCAGCGCGCGGTACAGCGCCAGCGGGGGCAGGGTGAACGGGCAGGTAAACCGCTGCGCCAGCACCACCTGGAAGATATCGCCCGCCGCGATGTAGTCTTTCGCGCGCAGCACCATCCCGCCATAGCGACCGGGGGCCATGGTCGGCGTCAGGATGGGCTCGGGCAAGGCGGCATCAGTCACTGCCACGATTGCCGGGGCAGCCAGTTTCCGCAATGCCTCGTCGATCCGGTCCTGCGCCGCCGACAATGCCGCTTCGGGCGCGGCAGCGGACGGCCAGACCGGCGCGACCGCAAACAGCTCGTCACTCAGCCGGTCGAAGATCAGCACCAGCGCAGGCCGCACAAACAGCATATCGGGCAAGCCCAGCGGATTGGCCGGCGGCCGCGCAAGCTGTTCGATCAGGCCGTAAGTTTCATACCCGAAATAACCGACCAGGCACGCTAGCACCGGGGGTAGTTCGCCCGGTACGTGAAACCGGCAGGCAGCGACCAACGCGCGCAATTCGCTGATGCTGTCACCCGGCAAAGCCGCAAACGCCGCGCGGTCGTGCCGCCAATCGCGGTTAAGCTCAGCCGAAACGCCGTGCGCACGAAACACCAGATCGGGATCGAGCCCGAGCAAGCTGTAGCGCCCGCGCACCTCGCCGCCCTGAACCGATTCGAGCAGGTAATCTCCGCGCCCCGGGACAATCAGCTTAGTCGCCGCGCCAACCGGGGTTTCGCAATCGGCGATCAGCCGCCGCCAGATCAGCCCTGGCTGGCCCGCCGCCAGGGAAGCTGCCGCAGCGGCCCAATTTTCTGCCCCGGCTGCTGGCATGACTTACCGATCAATTGCCGCCCGCAAGCTGGGCCTCAAGCTTGCGGATGTTGTCTTCGTTGCGGGTGGTGCCAAGTTCCTTGCGGAAACCGCCGCGCAGTTGGTCGCCCAGCTCCTGGCTTTGCTGCTGCGCCAGGTCTTTGTTGAAACCATCAAAATCGGGGCGCTGTTCATCGACTTTGCCCGGGATGACCTCGCTCACGGTAACGACAAACCAGCCGTGATTGCGCGGTGCCTGCATCAGCCGCACTTTGCCCTTGGCCATCGCAAATACCATCTGCAGTGGACGCGGAACGTTCTTGCCTTTTTTCTGCAGTTCCATCCGGTCCATGTCGACCTGATCGACCGGCGGCAACGACACGCCGAGCGATGCCACAGCTAAATCGATCGGCACGCCTCGTTCGATTTGGGCTTTGACTTTTTCGGCGGCTGCCTTGGTCGCCGTCTCGCCCTTGGCGATGCGCGCATCTTCGGTCACCTGCGCGCGAATCTCGTTAAGTGGCGGGGGGGCGGCGGCGGCGATCTTGCCCACATCGAACACCACGAAGGTCTTACCCGCCTCGACTTCGGCAAGTTGTGGTTGCCCGGTTCCGTCCATCTGGAACGCAGCCGGGATGGCGCGCTGCAGCAGCGCGGGTGCGGCCGCGCTGTCTTGACCAAACACAGCGCCACCCGCGGTCAGCAGCGGGGTTTCCGATACTGTCTGACCCAGTTCCTTGGCGACATCGCCCAGTGTGGCGCCATTATCCAGCTCCTGCTCCAGCTTGGCGCCAAAATCGGTGATGGCGACCTTGCGCTTCTCATCGGTCAATTCCTTGACCAGTTCAGGCGTGGCTTGCGCGATAGTTTTGCCAGCGGTTGTTTCACGACCGTCAATTCGCACTACCAGCCATCCGAGCGGGGCCTTGAACGGGCCAACCAGCTTGCCGCTGGGGGCCGCAAATACAGCTGTCGCGATTTCGGCCGAGCTTTGCGCGGCATAGCCGTCTTTGTTCAATGTGCCCAACGCGGCCACGGCCAAGCCCTGAGCTTGAGCGGCAGCTTCAAGCGGCTTGCCGGCGGTAGCCTCGGCGATAACCTGCTTGGCGGCAGCTTCCGAACCCAGCACCATCTGCGACAGCTTGCGCTTGTCGGCCGGGGCATATTTTACCTTGTTCTCACCATAGCGCGCCGCCACTTCGGCATCGCTTGGCGCGGTGGCTGCTTGCACCGCAGCGTCAGTATAGCTGACGTAGCGCAGCGTCCGGCGCTCGGGCAAGGTGTAGTCAGCCTTGTGGCCGTTGTACCATGCGGTCACTTCGCCATCGTTAGGGGCGGCTTGCGGAGCAAACGCGGCCTGCGGCAAGGTTACAATTGCGCCGCGTCGATGTTCGGTCAGCACCGCGACATAGCGGCCGGTCATCTTGCGCGGCGACTTCACCCCGAGCGAGTTCGACGACAGTAGCATTTTGGCCATCAGCGTCTGGGTCTGTTCGGCGCGATAGGCGCTGTCAGTGGTGCCTTGCGAGGCCAGCATCTGGCGATACAAGGCGTTGTCGACCTTGCCATCTGGCGCCTGGATATTGGGATCCTTGGCAATCTCGCTGTCGATCAACCGGTCACCGACATACAGCCCGTACTTTTCGCCCCACTGCATCACCGCCTTGCCGTCCATCGCGTAGACAAGCACTTCGTTCAGCCCATCCTGCGCCAGAAATTCCTTCAGCGAGAGTTGCGGGTTGCGTCCGCGCAGCCGCGTCAGAATGTTACGGAACTGGCTTTCTAGGTCGGTTGCGCTGATTTTCTCGCGGCCCACGGTGGCCACTTTGCTTCCGCTGGAAAATCCGCCGAAGCTGGTTCCCGCAACGTCGCCCAGCGCAAACGCGATCCCGATGACGCCGACGAATGCCAGCGTCAGGATCACCCCAAGTCTGGAGCTGAACATAGTGCGAAAAAAGGTCAGCATCGATCGGATCGCCAGATAAATACGGGCGCGTGCCGCCAGTGGCACGCGTTACGCAGCCGCGCTTTAAGGACCATTGCCGGTGCAGGCAAGCGGTTGGCCAGTAACCCGGTTGCGCATCGCGCCCTGTCGCAAGGACTTTGACAAGCGTCGTGCCGCGGGCCTAACCGCAAGCCAAGTGTACCGTAACGCGGATAAAAGCACTGCCGCCAACCGCGGCCAAGCCTATTCAGTGAGGGAACATCGATGGCAAACCGGCCCTATATCGTCGGCAATTGGAAGATGAATGGAACACGTGCGTCGATGTCGGAGGTGCGCGCGATTGATCGCGGGGCAGCGCGGCATCCCGGGGTGCAAGTTGGGATCGCCCCGCCGGCCACGCTGCTCAGCCTGATCAAAGAGGCTACCGAAGCACTCGATTTAGGCGGGCAGGACTGCCATCAGGAGGCTGCTGGCGCATTTACCGGGGATATCTCGGCGGTGATGCTGGCAGATATCGGCGCGAGCTTCGTGATTGTCGGCCATTCAGAGCGCCGTGCTGGCCACAGTGAGAGCGATGCCGCGGTCCGCGCCAAAGCTGAGGCCGCGCTGGCCGCCGGGTTAAGCGTCATCGTGTGCGTGGGTGAAACCGAGCAGGAGCGCGATGCTGGCCGCGCCGAAGCCGTTGTGGCCAAGCAGCTTGCCGGATCGCTCCCCAGCGCTGACGGCGCCGCTGCGCAAATCACGGTTGCTTACGAACCGGTCTGGGCCATAGGCACCGGCCGCGTCGCCTCGGCGGAGGATGTCAGCGCGATGCACCGGGCGATCCGGGCCAAATTGCTGGTCGCGTTTGGCGAGGACGGGCCTGCGGTGCAGATCCTTTACGGCGGGTCGGTTAACGCTGGGAATGCTGCCGAACTGCTCGCTTGCGATGAAGTTGGCGGTGC
>JANMCG010000054.1:0-4580 GCA_031361075.1 Novosphingobium sp.
GGGGCCGCTGGCGGATTGGCCGGCGCGGCGGGCTTGGCCGCCTTGGGCTTTTCAAAACCGGGGGGAAGCAGCGATTCGGGCGAATCCTGCGCGGCGACCAGCGCCGAGGTCAACGCCAGCGCCAGTCCGCCACCGCTCAACAGCGCCCGTTTCATCGGCCGACCGGCGGCAGCAATGCCGGCGCTGACCGCAGCGTAATCGGGCGCGTGCCGCCGTCGTAATAGGCCCAGCCGAGCAGCGCCCCGAGCAGCACCGTGCCCGCGCCTGCAATCGCCCCACTTTTGCGCCAATCGGTTCCCACGCGCGCCCTCTCAACCCGGCCCGGCCTGCAACCGGCCAAAACTTGCAACGCCGGTTAGCCCAACTATAGGCGGGGCCGCAATGGAGCTTGAACTTTCCCCAGACGAAATCGCCCAATTGGCGCGCCGGATCGACCGGCCGGTGGTGCTGGTCGGGATGATGGGCGTGGGCAAATCGAGTGTCGGGCGCAAGTTGGCCAGCGCGCTGCACCTAAGTTTCATCGATGCCGACGAGGAAATCGAGCGCGCCGCGCAGATGTCGATTCCCGAAATGTTCGACCAGTTTGGCGAGGCTTACTTTCGCGATGGCGAACGGCGCGTGATTGCGCGGCTGGTCGCTGGCGGGCGGCGGATCGTGGCCACCGGCGGCGGCGCATTCGCCGATCCGCAGACCCGCGCGCTGATCCTCGAGCGCGCGGTGGCGGTGTGGCTCGACAGCGATATCGAGATCTTGCTTGAACGGGTCAGCCGCAAGGGCAACCGCCCGTTGCTGCGCCAGGGCGATCCGCGCGCGGTGCTGACCCGGCTGAAGGCCGAGCGCCAAAGCGCCTATGCCGAGGCGCAGATCCATGTGACAAGCGGCCACGGCCCGCTAACCCGCGCGGTGATGGAAGTGCTGAAAGGGATCGACGCATGGCTGTAATTTCTGTCGATGTCGCCGGGCGTCCGTACGAAGTGCGGGTCGCGGCAGGCCTGCTCGCCGACTTACCGCAGCAATGCAGCCCACAGCTGCGTAAACGACGGGTGCCGGTCGTTACTGACACCAATGTTTATGCCGCTTGGGGGACAACCGTCGAACACGCGCTGCACGCTGGGGGCCACGAGCCGGCGTGGCGGATCATCCCGGCGGGCGAAGCGAGCAAAAGCTGGGAGCAACTGGCCGCCACGACCGACTGGCTGCTGGCCGAGGAAGTGGAACGTGGCGACTGTGTGCTGGCGCTGGGCGGCGGGGTGATCGGTGATCTGACGGGGTTTGCTGCCGCAGTGCTCAAGCGCGGCTGCCAGTTCATCCAGTTGCCCACCACGCTGCTGGCACAAGTCGATTCAAGCGTCGGCGGCAAAACGGCGATCAACACGCCTGCGGGAAAAAACCTGATCGGCGCATTTCATCAGCCCGCGTTGGTGCTGGCTGATCTGGCGGTACTCGATACGCTGCCCGCCCGCGAGCTCAATGCGGGCTATGCCGAAGTGGTCAAATACGGCCTGCTGGGCGATGCCGCGTTCTTTGGCTGGTGCGATACCAACGGCGCGGCGATGCTGGCGGGCGATGCGGCACTGCGCGAATATGCAGTAGCCTATTCGGTCGCCGCCAAAGCGCGGATCGTTGCGGCCGACGAGCGCGAGACGCTGGGGCTGCGCGCGTTGTTAAACCTTGGTCATACCTTTGGCCACGCGCTCGAGGCGCAGACCGGCTTTTCGGGCAAGCTGCTGCATGGTGAAGCGGTGGCGCTCGGGATGGTGCTCGCCGCGCGGTTCTCTGCGGCGCGCGGGCTGCTTCCGCGCGCCAGTGCGGACCATGTGGCGCGGCACTTCGCCCGGCTCGATATGCCAAGCGAGATTGCCCCGCTCGAGCTCGATTGTGATGGGCAGATGCTGATCGCACATATGCTGCACGACAAGAAAATGGACGCTGGGACGCTGCCATTCGTGCTGCTTAACAGTCTGGGCGACGCATTTCTGGCCAAGGATGTCGCGCTCGGCGACGTCGCGGCATTTCTTGACGCCGAGCTGGCGCGCTAGCCGAAAATCGCGATCGCTTGCATCCCCACCGCAATCGCCGTGCCATCGGCGTTCCAGATTGCCATGTCCTGGCTTGAGCAGCCCTGCTCGGCATAGTTGCCCGCAGCGCGTAGCAGGTACCAGCCGTCGGTCGTCTGCGGCACCGGTGTCAGCAGATTGACCAGCCAGGTCATCGAAGACACCGGCGACCGTGCCTCCATCAGCGGCATCACGCCGGGCGGCAAAGCATCGGCCAGCAAGATCAGCGCAACCATCGGATCGAGCCCGTCGGGGTCCTTGATCCGCGCCCACCAGCTCAATTCAGGCTGCCTGGCTTCGGTTCGCGGCATTGCAAAAGCCCGGTCGAACTGCGCGGCAAAGGCTGGGCCGCGGTCATCAGGCAGCCGCACCGCATCGGTCAGCGCGATCAAGCCGGCGGGCGGCGGCACATTATTGAGGTGCAGCGTGCTCGCCTCAACCGGCCCCATGAACACAAATGTCGCGGTCAGCCCGATGCCTGCCGCGCTCGTCACTTCGGCGCTAACCCAGCTGGCGTTGCGCCCGCGCCGCAGAAACCTTGCGGTTACTTCAACCTCGCCCGCCAGCGGCCCGACAAAGCTGATCTGGGCCGAGCGCAGCGGCGGCAGGTCGTCCGCGAGCCGCCGCGCAGCATCGAGCGCCATCGCGGCCGAAAACCCGCCATAGCTGGTGCGGCCCTGCATCCACACATCGGGAATTGTCGCGGCGAACCCGCCATTGATTGGCCGCGCGGCGGCAAGGGTCTGGGGCAAGCTCATCCGCTTGCCATTGACGTAAACGGAAACCAGGTCAACAGTTCGCGGATCACAAAGGCTGGACGTATGACCACATTCATTGATCTTTCGATCCCGATCACCACCAAAGTCGTCTCTGACCCGCCGGTGATGCTGCCGCAGATCAGCTATACCGATCACACCGAAAGCTGGCAGCAGATCGCGTTGTTCTTCCCCGGGCTGACCAAGGAAGACTTGCCCGATGGTGAAGGCTGGGCGGTCGAGACGCTGACATTATCGACCCACAACGGCACTCACATGGACGCGCCTTGGCACTATCATTCAACTACCGGCGCCGGAGAACCTGGCGGCGCACGCCGCGCGCCGACGATTGACGAGGCGCCGCTCGACCGGTTCTTCCGCCCGGGAGTGAAGCTCGATTTTAGCGCCCTGCCCGCTGGCACCGTGGTAAGCGCTGCGCAGGTTGAAGCCGAGTTGGCGCGGATCGACCACTCGCTGCAGCCGCTCGACATCGTGCTAATCCAGTCGGGCGCGATCTACGGCACAGACAATTTCACCGATCAAGGCGTCGGGCTTGGCGCGGAAGCGACGTTGTGGCTCACCGAACGCGGGGTCGAAGTCGTCGGCACCGATGCCTGGTCGTGGGATGCGCCGTTCAGCCACACCGCACGGCGCTGGGCCGCGAAGCGCGATCCAGCGATCATCTGGGAAGGCCACAAGGCCGGGCGCATCCGGCCCTACTGGCAGATTGAAAAACTGACCAATCTTTCCGCGCTCCCCGCCTTTGGGTTCACTTTCAGCTGTTTCCCGGTAAAGATCGACGGGGCCAGCGCGGGGTGGATCAGAGCGGTGGCGTTGATCGAATAATTTGACGACTGGCCCTGAATTAAACCTTCACCACCCCGTGTTCGATCAGGCTGTTGGCGCAGTCGACGATTGAAACCTCTGGCGGGCGTGGTCGCCAGCCGAGGACGGTTTGCGCGTGCGCCGAACTGTGCGTGCGGGTTCGGCCGATTTCGCCGATCAACTGCTTGGCTGCCGGCATGAACAGCGACAGGATGCGCACGCCGATTGCGGGCATCCCGCGCGTCGGCACTTTGCGCGCTTGCGGGCCCAGGCGGTCTCGCAACACCCGGGCGACATCGGCGAATTTCATAAATCCGCCTGAGCTGCCGATGAAGCGCCCGCCCGCCACCAATTCCGCCGGAGCCTCAAGCGCGCGCACGTGCAAATCGGCAATGTCGCGCAGATCGACAATGCTGAAACCGACATCGGGCAAAGCCGGGACCGAGCCATTGAGCAGCCGTAACACGACCTCGACCGAGGCGGCGAAGTCACCGCTTTGTACTGGGCCGAGCACCATCACGGGGCATACTGCGCAGTATTCAAGGCCTTTGCCCTCGCGGTCCACCCAATCGCGCGCGGCGCGCTCGGATATGGCTTTGCTTTTCACATAGGGCTGAATTCCGGGCGCACCGACGTTGGTCCAGTCGCTTTCGTCATAGTCCTGTTTGCCTTCGGGATGCCCATAGGCAATCGCCGCCGATGACGAAGTCATCACGAACCGCGTCACCCCGGCGGCTTTGGCAAAGCGTAGCGCGCGCAAGGCACCTTCGCGCGCCGGCACGATGATCTCGTTCTCGTCCTTGGGCACTGACGCCGGGAACGGCGAGGCCATGTGGCAGACGTGGCTGCAGCCGTCCATCGCATGGGCCCAGCCTGCATCGCTCATCAGGTCGGCGGCGAAAAACTTGAGTGTGTCAGCGGTGCCGCCAAGTTGCTGGCGCAG
>JANMCG010000063.1:0-12395 GCA_031361075.1 Novosphingobium sp.
GCGACCTTGCGCGAACTGGCCGCATTGGCCGAAACTGTGCTGCACGACGCCCCATTCGCCGCCGAGGCCCGCGCCTTGGCTGACGAGGTCGAGGCGGCGGTGTACAAGCACGGCATCATGAAGCTGCCCGATGGGCGGCAGGTGTTCGCTTACGAAACCGACGGTTACGGGAACCACCTGTTCATGGACGATGCCAATGTCCCCTCGTTGCTCGGGCTCGCCTACCTGCGCTGCGTCCGCGCGGATAACCCGCTGTGGCGCGCGACTGCGGGCGCGGTGTGGAGCGATGCCAACCCGTGGTTCTTTTCGGGCAAGGCAGCCTCGGGGGTGGGCGGCCCGCACATCGGTGAGCGGCAAATCTGGCCGATGTCGATCATTGTCCGCGCGCTCTCGAGCAACGACGACGAGGTGATTGCTGGCGCGCTCAAGACCTTGCGCGCGACCCATGCCGGGACCGGGTTCATGCACGAGACCTTCGATCAGGACGATCCCGCGCGCTACACCCGCAAATGGTTCGCCTGGGTCAACGGGCTGTTCGGCGAATTGGTGGTCAAGGTCGCCAACGAGCGCCCGCATCTGCTCGCGGCGATTTACGCCTAGATCGGCCAGCGAAAACCGAACGCAGCTTCACCGGTCATCTGACCTGACGCATTGAAACTGCGCTCGATGATCGTGCCTTCGCCGGCATCATCCACCAACACCACGCTTGAGCAGCGCGTGCCGTAAGCCGGGTTGGCGATGAACACGCTGGAGAACTCGGCATCGGGAGTATCGGGCGCGGGCGTGCGATCCGCCAGCGCCGCAAATAACGGCGCGGTGCTGTGCCCGCTGGCCACCAGCCACCCGGCCAGCGCCGCCTCAAGCCGCAGCGTCTTGTACCAGCGGTCGGCAAAGCTGCCGTTCGACAGTCCGTGGATCCCGGGCACTAACGGCTGGCGTTGCGGGGCGGGATGGTTCGTCAGCAACTCCGCGCCGTCTGGCCCGGCCAAGAACAGATTGAACGGGTTCATCGCAGCGAGATCGCCGAGCGGCTGGTGCAGCAGCCAATCGGTTACCAGCGCCCCGCGTGATGCCCTGTCTTCTTTGGGATAGCCCGCGGCGCGCAGGTTGGTAACCAGCGCGAACCGCCCCGCCGGATGCACCCCGAGCCAGGTCCCGCCAGCCTGAAGATCGCGCCCCGCGATGATCCCGTTGTCCCACGCGGCCAGCGGCGCAGTCAGCCGGGCGTGGAATTCGTCGCGGTTGCCAATTGCGACCAGCCGCCAGCGCGGATGCGCAAGCCATGCAATTGCCGCGACGCACATCAGATCAGCCCCTTGGCCTTCAAGCTCACATGGCCTTCCTTGCCGATTATCACATGGTCGTGGACAATGATGCCGAGCAACCGCCCGGCTTCGGCGATCTTGTTGGTAATCTGGATATCGGCGCGGCTTGGCTCGGGTGAGCCCGACGGGTGATTGTGCACCAGGATCAGCGCTGATGCGCCCAGATCGAGCGCTTTCTTGACGACCTCACGCGGATGGATCGCGGCTTCATCAAGCGTTCCGTCGCTCAGCTGATCGTCGAGAATCAGGCGGTTTTTGATGTCGAGGTATAGCACCCGCACGCGTTCGTGGTTGAGGTGCGCCATGTCGATCGTCAGGTAATCGATCAGCACTTGCCAGCTGCCCAGCACCGGGCGCTGCTGCAGCCCGGTGCGCGCCAGCCGCCGCGCGGCCAACGCAACGATCTTAAGCGCGGCGGCGCTGGTTTCGCCCATTCCCGGATGCAGCGCGAGCGCGCGCGGCTGGGCATTGAACACCCCCGCCAGTCCGCCAAACCGGGTCAGCAACGACTTGGCCAGCGGCTTGACATCGCGGCGCGGGATCGCGGTCATCAGCAGATATTCGATCAATTCGTGGTCGCCCAGCGCTTCGGACCCGCCGCTTAGCAACCGGTTGCGCAGCCGTGCGCGGTGGCCTGCACCTTCATGCGCCGGCCCGTGCGGCCTGTCAGGCGCTGGCTTGACAGGCGCTGGCCTGTCAGGCGCACTCTCATGCAGAGGATCGTTTGCGTCGGCCACGCGTTCCCTTCCCGGTTCGCCGCATTCCATTGCCTTTCCCGGGCGGCGCGCGCAAGGGTGGTGCAATGTCGGAGCCTGACGGCCAACAGTTTGACGAAGCGCAGGAACCGGTCCGTGCACCGGCCCTAACCCCCGCCAGGGCCGCTCTGGCCCGCCGCGGGCGATGGGCGCTCGGCGCGGTCGCGGCGGTGCTTGTGGCGGCGCTGCTGGGGGCCTGGCTGGCGCGTGAGCAGATTGCGCATCGGGTGATCAATGCCCGGCTTGAAAGCCTGGGCTTGCCCGCCACTTACAAGATCCAGAAAATCGGCACCGCGCGTGAAATCTTGACCGACATCGTGATCGGCGATCCGGCGCATCCCGATCTGACGGTTGAGCGTGCCGAGGTGAAAATCGTACCGACCTTCGGGCTGCCGACCATCGGCCAGATCACGTTGACCAAGCCGCGGCTGTACGGCCGGATCGTGCAAGGCAAACTCAGCTTTGGCTCGCTTGATGCACTGCTGTTTGCCAACAAGGGCGGTGCCAAAGGCCTGCCCGACCTCGACCTGGCGCTGATCGACGGTCGCGCGCGGATTGACGGACCGGCCGGGGCGCTTGGGCTCAAGGCCGAAGGCGCGGGCAATTTGCGCGGCGGGTTTGCCGGAACTCTCGCGGCGATCGCCCCGGCGCTGACGCTGGGTAATTGCCGGATCGATCGTCTGTCGGCTTACGGCACAGTCACCATCGCCGCCGCTAAACCCAAATTTGACGGCCCACTGCGGCTGCGGCGGCTCGAGTGCCCCGGCAGCCGGCTGGCGCTGCGCGATACCAGCCTGCAAGTTATTACCACCCTCAGTGCAGCGTTCGACCGGGCCGACGGCAGTTATGCGCTGCGCAGCGGCACGGTGGGTTTCAAGGGCAACCAGCTTGCCAGCGCGGGCGGGACCGGGCAATTTGCCTGGAGCAATGGCGATCTCACGCTCGGCTACAAGTTGACCGGTCAAGGTCTCGCCGCGAGCGGGATCAAGGCCGAAACGCTGACGCTTGATGGCACGGCGCGCAGTCACGACCGGATGGCCAGTTTCAGCGGCGAAGGTGCCTTGCGCGCTGCCGGAGTTTCCCCCGGGCGCGGGTTTGAGGCAAGTCTGGCTGCAATCGAGCAAACCGGCGCGGGCACGCTGATCGCCCCGCTGGCGCGGCAATTGCGCGGGGCTTTGGCGCGCGAGGCGCAAGGCAGCAATCTGACCGCAACTTATCAAGTGCGGCAAAGCGGGCGGCTGACCAATCTGGTGGTCCCGGTTGCCGTGTGGAGCGGTCCGCGCGGGTCACGGCTGGCGGCATTGTCGCGCGTGGCGGTGACGCTGGGCGGAGGCGGCGGGGCTGTGCTCGCGGGCAATGTGATCACCGGCGGCGCGGGGTTGCCGCAAATCGAAGGGCGGTTCGAGCAACGCAGCGGGGGCGGTGGGCAGGCCTTGCTGGCGCTCGCGCCGTACCGCGCCGGTGACAGCGTGTTGGCCTTGCCCGAGCTCAAGCTGGTGCAATTGCCAAACGGCGCGCTGGGCTTTGCCGGACGCGCATTGCTCAGCGGCGCGCTGCCCGGCGGGCGGGTGGATAATCTGGTGGTGCCGATTGACGGCAACTGGACCAGCGGCGGCGGCTTGGCGGCGCTGCGGCGCTGCACTCCGGTGCGGTTCGACCGGCTCAAGCTCGCTAACCTGACGCTCGCCGGACAAAGCCTGACGCTGTGCCCCGGGCCCGACGGCGCAATCGTCAAAAGCGATGCGCGCGGTACGCGGGTTGCGGCGGGGACTGCCGGATTGGCGCTTAACGGCACCTTGGGAACCACCCCGATCCGATTGCGGAGCGGGGCGGTGGGGATGGCTTGGCCCGGCGCGCTGGTCGCGCGTGCGGTCGATGTTTCGTTCGGTCCGCCCGAGCTGCCCTCGACGCTCAGGATCGCGCAGCTTAACGCCTCGCTTGGCCAGACAATTGCCGGCAGCTTTGCGGGCACTGAGCTCAGGCTCTATTCCGTTCCGCTCGACGTGCTCGATGCGGCGGGGACATGGCGCTTTGCCAATCGGCAATTTAGCGTCGCGGGCGCAAGCCTGACGGTCAAAGACCGGCTGCCCGCGGCGCGGTTCTATCCGTTGGTGGCGCAAGACGCTTCACTAAGCCTGGTTTCGACCAAATTCACCGCTGACGCCTTGTTGCGAGAACCGAAGAGTGGGCGCTTGGTGACCGAGGCCAGGATCGTCCACGATCTTGATACCGCAACCGGCCATGCCGATCTGCTGGTGCCGGGGATTGTGTTCGACCGGACGGTGCAGCCCGATACGCTGACTTACCTCAGCCAAGGCGTGATCGCGCTGGCCAAGGGGACAGTTTATGGGCGGGGCCGGGTTGACTGGAACCGCACAGGGGTGACCAGCAGCGGCGATTTTTCTACCGACAATCTTGATTTTGCAGCGCAGTTCGGCCCGGTCAAAGGTGCGCGCGGCACAGTCCATTTCACCGATCTGCTGGCGCTGGTCACCGCGCCGCGCCAGACGTTGCACGTCGCCTCGATCAACCCGGGGATCGAGGTAAACGACGGCGATCTGTCGTTCCAGCTCGAGCCAGGGCATCTGCTGGTGGTCAATGGCGCAACCTGGCCGTTTATCGACGGATCGCTTGAGCTGCTGCCGACGCGGTTCGTGATCGGCGCGGCCGATGCGCGGCGCTTCACGATCAAGGTCAACGGGCTTAACGTGGCCAAATTCGTTCAGCGGCTCGGGCTGAGCAACATCACCGCCAACGGTTTTTTCGATGGCCAGTTGCCGCTGGTTTTCGATGAAAACGGCGGACGGATCGAAAATGGCCTGCTGGTGTCGCGGCCCCCCGGCGGCAACTTGTCGTATATCGGCGAGCTGACGTACAAAGACCTGTCGCCGATGGGCAATTTTGCATTTCAAGCGCTCCGCAGCCTTGATTTCAAGCAGATGGAAGTCGGACTGCAAGGCCGGCTCGACGGCGAAATCGTCACCAAAATGCGGATCGACGGGGTCAGCCAGGGGCTGGGGGCCAAGCGCAATTTCCTCACCCAGCGGTTTGCCAAGCTGCCGATCCGCTTTAACATCAACATTCGCGGGCCGTTTCACCAGCTGATTACCTCGTTCAAATCGCTGTACGACCCGGCTTACGTCAAGGATCCGCGTAGTCTGGGGCTGGTCCCGGCGGCACCGGCGGGATCGGCGGCTCCGCCCCCCAGTCCGCCGCCACCGCCGCCGCCGCCGCCGCCCGCGGCGATCAAGCCAGCCGATATTCAGCATTCCGACAGCAGGACCGGTTCATGAACAGCTTCGAATTGACCAACCGCGCCTTGGCTGCGAAAACCCTGCCGATGCAGGGGCCCCACATGGAACACGCACCAAGGAAACGGAGGCCGCACCGCAGCTGGGCAACCACTGCGGCGATGGTGATCGGCAGCGTGCTGGCGATCGGTGGATGTGTGTCGGTAACGGCACCCGACAAACCGATCGTGATCGAGCTGAATATCAACATCAAACAGGAGGTGGTCTATCGCCTCGCGGCCGATGCCGCGAACACGGTCGACCAGAACCCTGACGTCTTTTGAAAGTGGAGTGTTACGCTGATGACCCGGTTGATTCAACGCAAGTCCCTGAACCTGCTGCAAGCCAGTTGCGGGCTGGCGGCGTTTGGCGCGGTGCTGTCAGCGGTACCCGCAGCGGCGCAAACCGCTAACCCGGCATACGCAGCCGCGCGCGCGGCTGGTCAAGTGGGCGAGCAGGTCGATGGCTACTTGGGCTTCCCGGCTTCGCCCAGCGCAGACGTGCGCCGCACCGCAGACGATGTGAACATCAAACGCCGCGCGATCTATGCCGAACGCGCCGGGGTGAACCATTCGACGGTTGAAGAGTATGCGTTCACCACCGGCTGCCGCCTGATCATGAAGACCAAGACTGGTGAAAAATATCAGGGTCCCGATGGTGCGTGGCACACCCGCACCGCCGCAGCGCCAATGCGTGACAGCCACTGTCCGGCAGCCGAATGATCGGGCATACGCGCTAAACGCACCGGTGCCGGCCCAAGTGGTCGGTGCCGGTGCCGCGCCAGCAATCCGGGTTGCGGTTGACTCGGCGCAAGTCCGTTTCTAAAGGGGCCGCGCGCCGGGTCATGCCAAGTGATTGGATACCTTTGGCGCGCTATTTTTGCTGGCTGATCCTGCCCGTCCGGGCGCAGCCGCTGACAGGGTTTTGGTGTGACCGAATCGAGCGGCAACAACGGTGGAGACCAGCTCGACCGGCGGATTGCAGACGCGCAGGCCAAGCACACGCGCGGGGTTTCAAACGCCGAAGGGCGGGCTGAATCGCGCGGATGGGCTGTGGGCATCGAATTTGTCGGGGCAGTGCTGGTGTCAGGTTTTATCGGCTGGGCCATCGATCACTGGACCAGCCTGGGGACCAAGCCGTACGGCATGATCGTGATGCTGGTGCTCGGGTTTGCGGCGGGGACGCGCCGCGCGATGCAGACTTCGGCCGATTTCGATACCGACCAAAGCAACGACAAGTAAGGACGCGCAGGACTTCGCATGGCTAATCCGATGGAACAGTTCGCGGTCGAGACGATCAAGCCGCTTAGCGTGGCCGGTTATGACGTATCGTTCACGAACAGCTCGCTATGGATGATGGTCGCGCTGGCAGCGGTGTCGATCTTCCTGTTCGTTGGCACGGCCAAGCCGCAACTGGTGCCCGGACGCTGGCAAGCCGCGACCGAATATCTCTATGATTTCGTGCGCAAGATGCTCGACGATAACGTCGGGCCCGAAGGCCGCCGGTTTGCCCCGCTAATTTTTTCGATTTTCATCTTCGTCTTGGCTTGCAACCTGCTCGGCCTGATCCCGTGGCTGGGTGCATTCACGCCAACCAGCCACGTCACCGTCACCTTCGGCTTGGCAATGATCGTGTTCGTTACGGTTTGCGTGGTCGGGATCTGGCACCACGGCTTCCATTTTCTGACCTTGTTCTGGCCTAAGGATGCCAACATCTTTCTTGGCGCGTTCGTGTTCGTGATCGAATTTCTGAGCTTCCTGACTCGCCCGTTCACGCTCGCAATCCGGCTGTTTGCCAACATGACCGCTGGCCACGTGCTGCTCAAGGTGTTCGGCACGTTCGTGGTGACGCTGGGCTCGTTCGGCGCGCTGCCATATGTATTCGGGATTTTGCCGCTGGCGGTCAGCGTGGCGCTCACCGCGCTCGAAATCCTGATCGCGGTGGTGCAGGCTTACGTCTTCGCTCTGCTCGCCTCGCTGTATCTCAACGACGCGATCAATCTTCACTAAGTTTTTCATCCACCCATCTGAACTATAAGGAATTTCGACATGGATCCAGCATCTGCAAAGCTCATCGGCGCCGGTCTTGCGGCCATTGGTGCAGGCCTCGCCGCGATTGGCGTGGGCTCGATCTTCGGTCAGTATCTCAACGGCGCGGTGCGCAACCCTGAAGCCGATTCCAAACTGGGCGGACGCCTGATCTTCGGTTTCGCAGTGACCGAAGCCCTTGGCCTGATCGCGGCTGTGGTCGCGCTGGCACTGGCGTTCAGCTAAGCTTGTCTGGCCGGGTGAAGGTGGGCCTTGTGGCCAGCCTTGACCCGGCCAACCCGTTTACCGGCAGGGATTGCAATGCCTCAGTTTGATTTCACGCATGTGTTTTGGCCGCAGTTGGTCTGGCTGGCGATCAGCTTTGCCGTGCTGTATTTCGGCGTTGTGCGGTTGACGCTGCCGCGGCTGGGCAAAGTCATGGACGCGCGCGACGATCAGATCAGCGGCAATCTGGCCGCGGCCAAGGCCGCCAAAGAGACGGCCGACGAGGTCGATACGCGCTACCATGCTGAAATGGCCGCGTCGCGCGATGCCGCGCGCAAGTCAATTGCTGATGCCAAGGCGGCTGCAGCCAAATCGGCCGAAACCCGCCTGGCAGCGGCCGGTCAGCACGCCGACGCTGCCTTGACGGCAGCCGAGGTGCGGATCGCCAAGTCGGTTGCCGCAGCGCAATCGGCGCTTAATCTGGCGGCAGCCGAAGGTGCACAAGCGATTGTCGCCAAATTGACCGGGACCGAGCCCAAGCTCGACGTGGCGCAGGCCGCGGTTGCGGCGCACCACTGAGAGACATGGTCATGACCGCCACACTGTCGTTGTTATCTGCCGCTGCGCACGGCGCCGAGCACGAAGCTACCTTGCTCGGCCTTGGTCCGGAAGGCTGGGTCTATGCCGGCATGACGATCTTCTTCCTGATCGCAATTTTTGGGGCCAAAGCCCATCGCCAAGTGCTTGGCGCGCTCGATACCCAGATTGCCGAAACCCGCCGGTCGCTTGATGAAGCCAAGGCGGTCCGCGCCGAAGCCGAAGCCCTGCTGGCCAGCGCCAAGCAGCAGCAGACCGCCGCCGCTGAAGAAGCCAAGGGCATCGTCGCGCACGCCGCGCACGAAGCTGAAACGATCATTTCCAAGGCTGAGGAAGACAGCGCACTGCTGGTCACCCGCCGCGAGAAGATGGCGCAAGACAAAATTGGTGCGGCCGAGCGTACTGCGGTTGACCAGCTGCGCGCACAAGCCGCCAATGCTGCCGCCGGTGCCGCGCGCAGTCTGATCGCGGCAAGTCATACTGCCAAGGCTGACAAGGCCTTGGTCGACGCGGCGATTGCCGGGCTCTAAAGCGAGCCAACACCGAATTTCACCAGCTTGGAGAGGGGGAAGGGGCGGTCCAAAGGGCCGCCCTTCTTTCGTGTCGCGCGCCACTCATGCGCACGCTCAAAGCTCCAGCACAACCTTGCCCACGATTTGCCGTGCGGCCATCGCCTCAAATCCTTCGCGCCAGCGGCTCAGCAGCAGCACACGGTCGATCGTCGGGGTAATTTGCTCCGCCGCCGCCATATCGCGAAGCGCATCCCGGATAGCTGCACCGCGGTCCGGAAAGCGCCGGGCATATTCGCCCGCGCGCGCGCCGACGACCGAAAAGCCCTTGATCAGCGGGATGTTGGTCGAGATATCGGCGATCCGCCCGCCAGCAAAACCCACCACCAGCAGCTTGCCGCCAAATGCCACGCAGCGGGTGCTTTCATCGAACACGTCGCCGCCAACCGGATCGTAAACCAGATCGCACAGCGCGCCGCCGGTGATCTCTGCGACAGCTTCGCGGAACTTGCCGGTCGCCAGCAACACGGCATCGGGCTGACACGCGGCTTCGAGCGCCGCCAGCTTGTCCGTCGAGCCGCTCGCGGCGATGACTTTCGCGCCCATTGCCTTGACCAGATCGCACGCGGCGAGCCCGACCCCGCCGCTCGCCCCGTGGACCAGCACCCATTGGCCCGGCTGCAGCCCGCCCAGCTCGACCAGCGCGGTGTAAGCGGTGCTGTAAGCCGCGCCAAATGCTGCGGCTGCGGTAAAATCCATCCCGGCTGGGATCGGGCGCAGCGCAGAGCCGGCTACACTTACCTGGTCGGCAAAGCATCCGGTCTGCTTGCCGCCGTAAACCCGGTCGCCAGGGCGCAATGCGCAGTCGGCGTCGGCCGCGATAACCTCGCCAGCGAATTCCAGCCCCATCACGAACGGCAGTGGCGGCTTGAGCTGATACTCGCCGCGGGTCATCAGCAAGTCAGGGAAATTGAGCGAGGCTGCGCGAACCTGGACCAGCACCTCACCGGGCGCGCGGACCGGTGCCTCAATTTCGCTCAGTTCTACTCCAGACAGATCGGGGGACAGGGTCTGGACCGTTAGCGCCTTCATTCAAAACATTCCCCAAAATCCGTTCGTGTCGAGCAAAGTCGAGACACCTGCGCGACATGTCCCGGCTTTGCTCGACACGAACGGATGTGGATTGGAATCAAAAACTATCCTTCGCCGCTCGCAGCGCCGCGAAGGTTGCCACCGCATCGCCGCCGCCCCAGCGCGCCGCCAGCGCAGGATCATCAGCGCGCAGGAATGGGTTGGTAGCCAGTTCGCGCGCCAGGGTGGTCGGCACGGTCGGCTGGCCCGCCGCGCGCAGTTTGGCGATCTGCGCGGCGTAGTCTTGAAGTTCGGCATTTTCGGGGTCGGCGTGCAGCGCGAACCGCGCGTTCGAGGCAGTGTATTCGTGCGCGCAGTAAAGCATGGTGCTGGGGGGCAGCAGCTTGATCCGGCACAGGCTGGTCCAGAACTGGTCGGGCTGGCCCTCAAACATCCGCCCGCAGCCCAGCGCGAACACTGCGTCGCCGACGAACGCCAGTTCGGCTTCGGGCATGTGGTAAGCGATGTGGCCGTTGGTGTGGCCCGAAACGTCAATCACCGTGGCTGCGAAATCGCCCAGCGTTACCGTATCGCCTGCCGCGACTACGCGGTCGGGCGCAATGCCGAGCTTCTCGACCTCGGCCGGGCCCGTGACCACGCACCCGGTCGCCGCCTTGATCGCCGCGTTGCCACCGGCGTGATCCGGGTGCCAGTGCGTGTTCCAGATCTGCGTGATCTGCCAGCCCTTGGCCTTGGCCTCGCGCAGATAGGCGTCGGCATCGGGGGTGTCGATGCAGGCGGTCTCTGCGCTATCAGGATCATGCAGAAGAAAGCCGTAGTTGTCCGACAGGCAGGCGAATTGGTGAATTTGCAGCATGTTACTCTCCTGCCGCCACCATACCCGCTTTGTCCCAAAGCAAAAGCCCGCCCGGATCGCTCCGGACGGGCCTTTGATTGGCTAACTAATACCGCGAAGGATCAGTCCTTCTTGGCCTTCAGCGCGGCACCCAGGATGTCGCCGAGCGAAGCGCCAGCATCCGATGAACCGTACTGTTCCACGGCTTCCTTCTCTTCGTGGAGCTGACGCGCCTTGACCGAGAAGTTGGGCTTTTTCGAACGATCGAACCCGGTGACCATCGCATCGAGTTTTTGCCCGACCTGGAACCGGTCAGGACGCTGCTCGTCGCGGTCGCGGCCAAGGTCGCTGCGCTTGATGAAGCCGGTGGCGCCATCATCGCCGGCCTGCACTTCAAGGCCGCCGTCGCGCACTTCGAGGATGGTGACCGTAACCACGTCGTTCTTCTTGAGACCGCCGCCCGATGAAACCGCTACGCCAGCCGCCGGAGCGCCCTTTTCAAGCTGCTTCATGCCAAGCGAAATGCGCTCTTTCTCGACATCGACGTCGAGCACGATCGCCGAGACTTGCTCGCCCTTGCGATGCAGTGCCAGCGCGTCTTCGCCCGAGATGCCCCAGGCGATATCCGACATGTGGACCATGCCATCGACATCGCCATCGAGCCCGATGAACAGACCGAATTCGGTGGCATTCTTAACTTCGCCTTCGACGGTCGAGCCGACCGGGAACTTGTCAGCGAAAGCATCCCACGGGTTCTGCGCAGCCTGTTTGAGGCCCAGCGAGATGCGGCGCTTGTCGCTGTCGACCTCGAGCACGATGACATCGACTTCCTGCGAAGTGCTGACGATCTTGCCGGGGTGAACGTTCTTTTTGGTCCAGCTCATTTCCGACACGTGGACCAAGCCTTCGATGCCCGATTCCAGTTCGACGAAGGCGCCGTATTCGGTGATGTTGGTCACCACGCCGTGCAGCATCGCGCCGACCGGGTACTTGGCGGCAACGCCTTCCCACGGATCCGATTCCAGCTGCTTCATGCCCAGCGAAATGCGCTGGGTTTCCTGGTTGATGCGGATGATCTGCACCTTCACCGTGTCACCGATATTGATGACTTCGTTGGGGTGGTTGACCCGCTTGTAGCTCATGTCGGTGACGTGGAGCAGGCCATCGATGCCGCCCAGATCGACGAATGCGCCGTAATCGGTGATGTTCTTGACCACGCCATCGATGATCTGACCTTCTGCCAGACCCGAGATGAGCCCGGTGCGCTGTTCGGCGCGGGTTTCTTCAAGCACGGCGCGGCGTGACACCACGATGTTGCCGCGGCGGCGATCCATCTTGAGGATCTGGAACGGCTGCGGAATATCCATCAGCGGTTGCACATCGCGAACCGGCCGGATATCGACTTGGCTGCCGGGCAGGAAGGCCACGGCGCCATCAAGATCGACGGTGAAGCCACCCTTGACCCGGCCGAAGATCACGCCATCGACGCGCTTGCCTTCGCCAAATTCGCTTTCCAGCTTGTCCCACGCAGCTTCGCGGCGGGCGCGATCACGGCTGAGCATCGCTTCGCCATCCGCGTTCTCGACCCGGTCGACGTAAACTTCGACTTCGTCGCCCACGGACAGACCGTGCGGCTGGCCGGGCATTGCGAATTCACGCAGCGCCACGCGGCCTTCGCTCTTGAGGCCGACGTCGATGACGGCCTTGTCGTTTTCAATTGCGGTAATGGTGCCTTTGACG
>JANMCG010000073.1:0-24989 GCA_031361075.1 Novosphingobium sp.
GGGGAGGGGTTGGGGTAGGGGTTCCACGCCGATGTCGAACCCCCACCCCACTGCGACTAGGCAGCTAGCTGCCAAGTCTCGTAACCCCTCCCCACCGGGGAGGGGTGATTTCTAACCCTGCATCTTCACAACAGCATCGACCAGCTGACCGTAAGTCTCGATCTCGGCCTGCGCGTTCATGCTGATGATGATGTCGAATTCGTCCTCGATCTCGGCAACGAAATCCATCACCGTCAGACTGTCGAATTCAAGGTCGCCGGCAAAGGTGGTGGCATCGGTGATCGCCACGCCCTTCTTGTTGAAGGGTTCGATCAAGGCGGCGATCTTGGCGGCAGTGTCTTCGCGGTTCATTTGAATAACGTGCTCCTGAAGTCTGGCGGCGCAATGGCCGAGGAATGGGGCGGAAAAGGGGCGGACGCCGACAAATATCCAGCCGCCTTAGACATCGCACACGCCTCAGATTGCGATCGCGTACGCGTCAATTCGTTTATGCAGATGGCGGCTATGCAGATGGCGGCGCGCCTGGAGTCTGAGTTCGATCAGATCAAGTGCGCTCGCCGATGACAGTGCCGATTCTCCGGGGTCTCGATCAACGCCGTGCGGAAGTCGAGCTGCTCGGCTAAGGGGCAGAGCGACTTGTGGATCTTCGTGCCAAACTTTCTGCGAAGCCTTCAACTCATCTTCTCCACCAGTCCCCGTACCGCCGCCATGAACGGCCCGATTGAAACCGGCTTGGCCAGATAGCCTTCCGCCCCCGCATCCCTGATACGTTCTTCGTCGCCTTTGCCGGCGTATGCGGTCACCGCCAGCACCGGGATGCCGCGCAGCAGGCTGTCTTTTTTGGCGGCTTCGATCAGATCGAGCCCCGAGACATTGGGCAGCTGGATATCCATGATGATCAGGTTGGGAACAAATTGCCGCGCTGCATCGAGCGCGAGCATCCCGTCGGCGCAAGGCTCGACCGCATAGCCCTGGCTCTTCAGCACATCGCAGAACAGCTTGCGGTTAAGGTCGTTGTCCTCGACAACCAGGATGCGCTTTGCCATTGCGCTGCCCTAGGCTGTTGTAGTGAGACTGACAATTCTGCGCGAACCCCAATCCCCGGTGCCCGATCCCGCCACGCTGGCGCTGAGCGCGCTTGGCTGGGTGCTGAGCGACGGCCCGCGGGCCGAACGGCTGCTGAGCCTGACCGGGCTTGATGCCGATACCTTGCGCGGCGGGTTGAGCGATCCGGCAATGCTGGGCGCAGTGCTCGATTTCCTGTGCGCGCACGAACCCGATCTGGTTGCGGCGGCAGCGGCCCTGAACGTAACCCCGGCGCAGCTTGTGTCCGCACGTGAAAGTTTAACCGCATGAGCAAGCCCCTGATCATCAGCGACTGCGACGAAGTGCTGCTGCACATGATCGTGCCGTTCGGCCAATGGCTGGATGAAACGCAGGACGTTTCGTTTCAGCTGATCGGCAACGATTTTTCCAACGCGATCCGCGACAAGGCCAGCGGCCAGCCGGTCGAGCCGGCCGAGATCTGGCGGCTGCTCGGCGCGTTTTTTGACCATGAGATGGGCCGCCAGACACCGATCAGCGGAGCGATCGAGGCGATGAACACGTTGAAGGACTATGCCGACGTGGTCGTGCTGACCAATCTGGCAGACCGCCACAACGCTGCACGCGCTCGCCAGCTGGCCGATCACGGGCTGGACGTGCGGGTGTTCACCAATCAAGGCCCCAAGGGCCCGGCGCTGGCCGCTATCATGGCCGAATATCAGCCCAGCAGCGCGGTGTTCATCGATGATCTGGCGCAACACATCGGCTCGGCGGCGGAACTGGTGCCGCAGCTTGATCGGCTGCATTTGTGCGGTGAGCCGACGCTCGCGCCGCACATCACCTGCGCTTTCAAAGCCGGGCACGCACACGCGCGGATCGATACGTGGGACCACGCTTTGCCGTGGCTGCTCAACCGCATTGAAGGAGACAAGCAATGAGCATCGACGCAAGACTGGCTGAACTTGGCCTGACCCTGCCTGCCGCCGCCGCCCCGGTTGCGGCCTATGTCCCGGTGGTGATCGCGGGCGGGTTTGCTTACGTTTCGGGGCAGGTTTCGTTTGTCGATGGCGTGCTGGTCAAGGGCCGGCTGGGCGACGACGTTTCGCTCGATCAAGGCATCGCCGCGGCGCAGGGCTGCGGAATGATGATCCTGGCGCAGCTGAAAGCGGCACTGGGTTCGCTCGACCGCGTCGAACGGGTGGTAAAGCTGGGGGCCTTCGTCAATTGCACGGCTGACTTCACCGATCAGCCCAAGGTTGCCAATGGCGCGTCCGAACTGATGGTGGCGGTGTTCGGCGAGGCTGGCAAGCACGCCCGCGCGGCGGTGGGGGCGCCCAGCTTGCCACTGGGCGTCGCGGTGGAAATGGACGCGGTCGTTGCTGTTCGCCCCGCTTGATCGCTGGCTGAGCCCGCCGCCCCGGCCCGCCAAAGTCGCTTGGCTGGGGGAGTGGGACTATGCGCATCGCGGGCTGCATGGCCCAGGCGTGCCCGAAAACTCGCCCGGTGCGTTTGCTGCGGCCACCGCGCGCAGGCTGGGGATCGAATGCGATGTGCAGCGCACTCGCGATGGACAGGCGGCGGTGTTTCACGATGCCGAGCTTGACCGGCTGACCGGCGAAACCGGCGCGGTTGCCGCGCGCACCGCGCAAGAGCTGGGGCAGATCAAGCTGACCGGCAGTGGCGATGCCATCCCGACGCTGCGCGAGATGCTGGGCCAGATTGGCGGCGCGGTGCCGGTGCTGATCGAGATCAAATCGCAGCGCGACGACGGAACCCGGGTCAGTGCGCTGTGCCTGGCGGTGCGGCGTGCGCTCGAAGGTTATCTTGGCCCGCACGCGGTGATGAGTTTTGACCCGCGCGTGATTCATTGGTTTTCGGTACATTCGGCGCTGACTGTGCGCGGTCTGGTGGTGACTGAAGAAAACGCCAAGACCTTGCCGGGCATCGTCAGGCGCCGCCTTGCTCTGTGGCACGCCCGGCCCGATTTTCTGGCTTACGATATCCGCGATCTGCCCAGCCGGTTTGCTGCGGCTCAGCGTCGGCGCGGATTGCCGGTGCTGAGCTGGACCGTGCGCAGCGCAGAGCACCGGACACGCGCCGCACTTTATGCCGACGCGCCGATCGCCGAAGGGGCGGGCGTGGCGTGATCGAGGCGCGGGTCGGCACCGCAGTCGGTGAACTTCCGGCGGCTGAGTGGGATGCGCTGGCGGGCGGCAATCCGTTCGTTTCGTCCGCATTCCTGTCAGCGATGGAAGATTCGGCCAGCGTCGGCCCGGGCACCGGCTGGTCGCCCGCACCGATCACCATCACGGATGCCGATGGCCAGCTGATCGCCGCGCTTCCGGCCTATCTCAAGGCGCACAGCCAAGGCGAATATGTGTTCGATCATGCCTGGGCCGATGCGTGGCAGCGCGCGGGCGGGGATTATTACCCCAAGCTCCAGATTGCCGCGCCGTTTACCCCGGCGACCGGGCCCCGGCTGCTGCTGGCCGATCCGGCACTGGCCGGGCCGCTGCTGCGCGCAGCCGAACAATTGTGCGATGCCAACCAGCTGTCATCGGCGCACGCCACTTTTATTGCCCCCGAACAATTGCCGCTGTTCGAAGCTGCGGGCTGGTTGCTGCGCAGCGATATCCAGTTCCATTGGGCCAACCGGGGTTACTCCAGCTTCGATGATTTTGTTGATGCGCTGTCATCACGCAAGCGCAAGGCAATCCGCAAGGAACGCGCGGCGGCGCAGGATGGCGTGCAGATCCGCCACTTGCGCGGGGCAGCGATTTTGCCCGAGCACTGGGATGCGTTCTGGCATTTCTATCAGGATACCGGAGCGCGTAAATGGGGCCAGCCGTACCTCACCCGCGCGGCGTTCACGTTGCTGAGCGAGCGGCTGGGCGATGCGGTGTTGCTGATGCTGGCATTTGTGGGGGATCAGCCGGTTGCCGGCGCGCTCAACTTCATCGGCGAGGATGCGCTATACGGCCGCTACTGGGGTGCGGTCGTCGACAAGCCGTTCCTGCATTTCGAGCTGTGCTATTATCAGGCGATCGACGTGGCGATCGGTCTGGGGCTGGCGCGGGTTGAAGCCGGCGCGCAAGGCGGGCACAAATTGGCGCGCGGGTACGAGCCGGTGCAAACCTGGTCAGCGCATTACATTGCGCATCCCGGGTTCCGCGATGCAGTCGGCGAATTCCTCAAGCGCGAGCGTGACGGCGTCGCGCAGGATCAACTGCATTTGCGTGAGCGCACTCCGTTCCGCAAAGGCTGAGCGCTTAGGCGGCGCGGCGTGACGAGGCCGAAATCCATTCGCGTGCGCGGCGCTGTGCTTCGGCGATTTCGCGCGCAGACATTTCGTCGCTGATATCGGCGCGGCACATCTGCGCTTCGTCATGCCCTGAAACGGCGGCCAGATTGAACCACTTGTGCGCCTCGATCAGATCGCAAGTGACCCCGTGGCTGCCGGTCGAATAGGCGACACCCAGATCGTAATAAGCGCTGATATCGCCACCGGCAGCAGCGGCCAGACAGCTGGCGACCAGCATATCCTCGCCGTGTTCGGCGGCGCTGGCGACAACCCCGGTGAAAGTACCGGCAATGGTGCCGTTGGCGTTCCAGGCAGAGCTCATCTTGTTTCCCCCCAATGTGGCTGGCCCCCTGAGCCTGCCGTCTGATCCCAATCTTCCCGAACATGCTCAACAAAAGGTTAATGCGCGCGCACATTTGTTTTGGTCGTTTACCGGCCGCCGCCTCAGGCTATGCGCTCAAACCGGAAATGCGGTGCCTTGGCGTGTTAATGTTGGCCGAATCCCGGCCAAACCGGAGCGCGCATGGATTGGCGCTTGTGCGGGAATTTACCCAGCACTATAGGCCCGCTCGAAATGGTTGAGCCGGATAATGCGGGGCAAGCGGGAAAACCCGGTGCCGCCAGGACTGCGTTAGCCGGCTGTTTGATTTGGAGAGAATATGGCGACGGTTCTCGGTGAAGAGATTGACGTCCTGGCCAAGGCAAAGCGGTCGATCGCGGGCGATTATGCGCCGAGCGACGCTGATGCTTATATGGGCGAGCCTCAGCTGGATTATTACCGCCGGCTGCTGCTCGAATGGAAAAAGCTGATCCACGCAGCGGCACAAGATACCCTGCAGCAGTTGCAGGACGGGCCGATCAGCGAATCCGATCTGAACGATCGCGCCTCAAGCGAGACCGATTGGGGGATCGAACTGCGCACCCGTGACCGCCAGCGCAAGCTGATTTCCAAGATCGATTCGGCGCTGCGCCGGATCGAAGAAGGCGAATACGGTTATTGCGAAGTGACCGGCGAGCCGATCGGTCTGGGCCGCCTTTCCGCCCGCCCGATTGCGACCATGACGGTTGAGGCGCAGGAAGCGCATGAACGCCGCGAAAAGGTCTCGCGCGACGATTAATTGCTGCGCCGGCGTTAACCTCTTTTTTGCCACTGGCTTTTACAATTGCGAGAGGTCGCGCCGATACAGAGCGCGCAGGCAGGGCCCGCGATGGCTTACGTGCAGGAGTAACCAGGACCGTCATGACCGATAACGACCACCGGCAGATCGTGCGCGACAGCCTGTTCGTTATGGCTGACTTGCGGATCGACGGCGTCGAAGGCGACCACCGGATCCGCGTGCGCAATCTGTCGGCAGGCGGGCTGATGGCCGAAGGCGGGCCGTCCGCACAGCGCGGTCAGGTGGCTTGGGTCAATGTGCGGAATATCGGCTGGGTCGAAGGATCGGTTGCTTGGATCGAAGGCAGCCGGATCGGGATTGCATTCCGCGAGGAGATTGACCCGATGGTTGCGCGCGCACCGCTCGAAGTGGGCGAGGGCACCCCGCGGTTCGTCCGCCCGCCGCTGCCGGTGTTCGATCCGGGGCAAATGCGCAAGGTCTGACTCCGCCGTGCGTATCACTCCGGAAATGCCAGTGGGCCGCGCTCAAAAATTCCGGTAAGGCTGGGGCGCATGCCGTTCCGTCCACTCTTTGCACTGTGCGCGCTGGCTTTGCCGGCCGCGCTGGCAAGCTGTTTCGGCGCAGCCGACCGCCCGCTTGAAGTGCTGGCAATCGGCGCACCGGGGACGCTGTTAGCCGGCGGCGCCAATCTGCCGCTGGCGGCGCAACTGCTCCGCGCGGCGACCACCGAAGGACTGGTGGCATTCGATGAACAGGGCCGGGTGGTGCCGGCTTTGGCCGACCGCTGGATCGTTACTGACGATGGGTTGAGCTACATTTTCAGGCTGCGCGATGGAACTTGGCCCGACGGCAACCCGATCAATGCCGAAAGTGCCCGGACTGCGTTGCTACAAGCCATCCGCGCGCAGTCGGCTCAGCCGCTTGGTGCGGATCTGGCAGCGATCGAAGATGTCCGGGCGATGGCCGGGCGGGTCATCGAAATCCGGCTCCGCGCGCAAATGCCCGATATGCTGCAATTGCTGGCGCAGCCCGAGTTGGGGGTGATGGTGAGCGGGCGCGGCACTGGTCCGATGAAGGCCAAGCGCAGTACCGATCAGGAGCAGCAGTTGACCGGCGTGGTGCTGCGCCCGATCGCCCCCGAAGACCGCGGCCTGCCCCCGCAGGAAAACTGGTCGAAGCTGGTGCGCCTGGTCAGCCTGTCGGCGGCGCCCTCCACGCAGGCGATCGCACTGTTCAATCAGGGCAAGGCCGATCTGGTGCTGGGCGGCAGCCTGGCCGATTTTCCGCAACTCGACGCAGCCGGGGTCGCGCGCAGCTCGATCCGGCTGGACCCGGTGGCTGGATTGTTCGGGCTGACCGTCGTGCATGAGGATGGCTTTCTGGCCAAGCCTGAAAACCGCGAAGCGATTGCCCTGGCGATTGACCGCGAGGCGATGATCGCCAGCTTTAACATTGCCGGGTGGACCGCAACCAGCCGGGTGCTCAATCCGGGGCTGGACGGAGATAACGGAACGGTGCTCGAGCGTTGGTCCGGGCTGACCATCGACGAACGCCGGGCCAGAGCCAGCGCCCGCGTGGCGCAGTGGAGAAACAGTGGCCACAGCCCAGCACCGTTGCGGATCGCGCTGCCTGCCGGGCTTGGTTCCGATCTGCTGTTCGCGCGGCTGGCGGGCGATCTGAAAGCGGTCGGGCTCGGCGCGGTGCGGGTCGCGCTGGCCGCCGATGCCGATTTGCGGCTGGTCGATCGCACCGCGCGTTATGCCCGGCCGATGTGGTTCTTCAACCAGCTGAGCTGCGCCCATGCGCGCGGGCTGTGCAGCCTGGCCGCAGACCGGCTGGTCGAGCAGGCCCAAGCCGAGCCAGTGCCCGCCAGGCGCGCCGAGCTGTTTGCCCAAGCCGAGGCGCAATTGACCGTGGCCAACAGCTACATTGCGTTCGGTGTCCCGATCCGCTGGTCGCTGGTCAGCCGCAAAGGCGGGTTCGCTGCAAACCGCTGGGGGGTTCATCCCTTGATGCCGCTGGCGTTCATCCCCAAATAACCAGCAGCGGGCGCTTGGCTCCGCACCAGACAGGGGCCGCCACCACCATGCCAGATCAGCCGCAGCGGATGACCGCCGATTTGCCGCTCGGCACCGATCCACAATCGGTTCGCCGCCGGGTCGAAGCGCTTGAGCATTTGCTCGAAGGCATGTTCGAAGTGCCTGGCCTGGGTGGGCGCAAGATCGGGCTCGACGCGATTGTCGGGCTGATCCCGGTGGTCGGCGATGTCGCCACCGCCGCGATGGGGCTCTATATGGTGTGGGAAGCGCGCAACCTGAAGATGCCGCGCTGGCAGCTGTGGCGGATGGCGGGCAACGTCGGGGTCGACAGCCTGGTCGGCGCGGTGCCGCTGGTCGGCGATTTGTTCGACTTTGCGTTTCGTTCGAACACCAAGAACCTGCGGATCATCCGTAAGCACCTCGACAAGCATCATCCCGCGACGGTTACGCTGACGGGTTAGGCGCGCTCTTTCGCTTGAGTAACTAGCCTGACCTGGCTGGCAACCAAACGACTCGCGCAGTTCCGCCGTTTACGAGAAATTAACCTTTCATCTTCATTGGTCATATGGTTAATGGCGAGCAATGACCCTTACCAAGGGGTTAGGGTTCAGGGATTTCGGGGCAAAAGGGGGATACCCATGCGCGTGTTGTTGATTGAGGACGAGCCGACTACGGCGCGGGCTATCGAACTGATGCTGACTACAGAAGGCTTCAACGTCTATTCGACCGATCTGGGCGAAGAGGGCCTGGATCTGGGCAAGCTGTATGATTACGATATCATCCTGCTCGATTTGAACCTGCCCGACATGCACGGGTATGATGTGCTCAAAAAGCTGCGGGTTGCCAAAGTGCAGACCCCGGTGTTGATCCTGTCGGGTATCTCGGAAATGGATTCCAAGGTTCGCAGCTTCGGCTTCGGGGCCGACGATTACGTCACCAAACCGTTCCACCGCGAAGAACTGGTCGCCCGCATCCACGCCGTGGTGCGCCGTTCGAAGGGTCATTCGCAATCGGTCATCCGCACCGGCAAACTGGCGGTCAACCTTGATGCCAAGACGGTCGAAGTCGATAGCGCGCGGGTCCACCTGACCGGCAAGGAATACGCGATGCTCGAACTGCTGAGCTTGCGCAAGGGCACCACGCTGACCAAGGAAATGTTCCTCAACCACCTGTATGGCGGGATGGACGAACCCGAACTCAAGATCATCGACGTGTTCATCTGCAAGCTGCGCAAAAAGCTGGCGCATGCCTGCAACGGTGAAAACTACATCGAAACCGTCTGGGGCCGCGGCTATGTGCTGCGCGATCCGGGCGAAGAGGCCCAAGCCGCTTAAGGTTCCGCCTAACACCGAGCGCATATTTACCCGGAACGACGGCCCGTCTCGCCAGAGGCGGGCCGTTTTCGTACGAGGCCCGGTAACCGGCCAAAACTGATTGGCTTGGCCCGCTTGGACCGCTTGGACCACAGTCCTGGCCACAATAAACTGTTGGTCCCGGACTGCACCGCAGGTGGCGCGCGGCGCGCGGCGCGGGAGCGGCAAAACGGTGAAGATTGAAGACATGGGCGCGGCTTATCAAGCCGCGGTCGTGTAGGAAAATGCTGCCGCTGACCAAGGATCGGCCCGCTTGCTGGAACTTGCCCCCCCAAACCGCGTTTGGACACCATGACCAAGAAGCTCAGCAACGGAGATAGCGTCAGCTGGAAGAGCCACGCTGGCACCGCGCACGGCAAAGTCGTACGCAAACTGACGGAGCCGATGGAGATCAAGGGCCATCATGTCGCGGCCTCGCCCGACAATCCCGAATATCTCGTGGAAACCGCTGCAGGCAAGCGCGCCGCGCACAAGGCCAGCGCGCTGCGCAAGGACTGACATGAGGGTTGGAGCGGCCGCGCCAATCGGCTAGCGCCGCGCGCATGACTGCGCACAAACCTGGCGATCCGACCACGATCAACCGCCTTTACGGGCGCTCGAAAGGTAAACCGCTTCGCGTTGGCCAGCAAGGCCTGGTCGATACGCTGCTGCCGCGCATCGCCATGCCGGCCGAGGGCGAGATTACCGCACAGGCATTGTTCGGTGCCGATCGTCCGCTCCATTTTGAAATCGGCTTCGGCGGCGGCGAGCACATGGCGGCGCGGGCCGATATGCTGCCCGATCACGGCTTTATCGGGGCCGAACCCTTCCTTAACGGGGTGGCGCAAGCGCTGATGCACGTCGATGGCGATAACGGCGCGCATCCACCGCTCGGCAATGTGCGGATCCACCACGGCGATGCGATCGAAGTGCTGCGGCGCATTCCCGATGGCTCGCTCAGTTTCCTTTATCTGCTCCACCCCGACCCGTGGCCAAAGGCGCGCCACGCCAAGCGGCGGATGATGAACGATGGCCCGCTTGCGCTGTTTGCGGCCAAGTTGAAGCCCGGCGGCGAGTTTCGCTTCGGCACCGATCACGCGGTCTATCTGCGCCACGCGTTAATGGTGATGCGCCGCCATACCGCGCAGTTTGAATGGCTTTGCGACACGCCGACCGATTTTCAGCGCCGCCCGGCCGGCTGGCCTGAAACCCGCTATGAAGCCAAGGCCCGCACCGTCTATCACCACGAAGTCTGGTATTTTCGGTTCAGGCGCACCGCTGGGGCATAATAACGGCGACCGGCTGCTTGGCATGGATTTGACGGCCCCGTCGGCGTAACGTCGGAACGCTTGCACGGCGCTTGCCCTGCGCCGTAGATAATGATGGAAAGATGTTCCGAAAACTCCGTCCCACATCGGCCTTGCGCCAATTTCTGGCCAGCGAAGCGGCGGGCGGGATCATCCTCATGGTTGTGGCAGTGCTGGCCCTGGTCATCGCTAACAGCCCGTTGGCCGAAACCTATTTCGCGCTGCTTCACGCGCAAACCGGACCGATGCTGAACCAGCAGCTCGGGCCGATGACGGTCCACCTGTGGATCAATGATGGCTTAATGGCGGTTTTTTTCCTGCTGGTCGGGCTGGAAATAAAGCGCGAATTTGTCGACGGGCGGCTGGTCACCTGGCGGCAGCGCCGATTGCCGTTCGTTGCCGCGCTTGGCGGGATGGCGCTGCCAGCGCTGGTGTTTTTGTGGGTGACGGCCGGCTCGCGGCAATTGGCGCAAGGCTGGGCAATCCCCGCCGCAACCGACATTGCCTTTGCCATCGGGGTAATGGCGCTGCTGGGCAGCCGGGTGCCGACTGCGCTCAAACTGTTCCTGACAACGGTTGCGATCGTCGATGATATGGGCGCGGTGGTGATCATCGCGCTGGCTTATACCGCCAGCATCAAGGGACTCGCGCTGCTGGCTGCGGTGGTTATTTTTGGCGCGATGATGGTGATGAACCGCGCTGGCGTGCGGCGGATAACGCCCTATCTTGCCGCCTTCGCGTTGCTGTGGTGCGCCGTACTGGTGTCTGGCATCCACGCCACCATTGCTGGCGTGCTGGCGGCCTTCGCCGTGCCCGTGGTGGCGACCCCGGGCGAGCCTGATTCGCCCGATTCGACGCTGCACCGGCTTGAACAAGCGCTTCACCCGTGGTCGGCATTCCTGATTGTGCCGCTGTTCGGCTTTGCCAATGCCGGCATTTCGTTAACCGGCTTTGGTTTCATGACATTGCTGGCACCGCTGCCATTGGGGATCGCGGCTGGGCTGTTTTTGGGCAAGCAACTGGGGATTTTTTCGGCGATCTGGCTGGCGGTGAAGCTGGGCATTGCCCGGCGCCCGCGCGGTTCAACCTGGCTGCAAGTCTATGGCGTGGCGGTGCTGTGCGGCATCGGCTTCACGATGAGCTTGTTTATCGGCACGCTTGCGTTCGCCGCGGAGCCGCAATTGATCGAGGAAGCCAAGTTGGGGGTGATGTGCGGCTCGGTGCTGTCTGGCATCTTGGGGTATATGGTGCTGCGGTTCGCGGTGCCGGCCTTCGACGCGGCTGCCGCCGAAGCCCAAATCGAGCTGGAAATCGCAGCAGACGGCGATGTTGCGGCGATCGAAGAAGGCTAGCGCTTTACGCCGCCCGAACCGCCCGAGCCACCGGCCCGCCCTGCCCTGCTAGGCAGGCCAGCGCGCAGCCGGCAGAGCGGCGCGGTTGATCGATCACAGTGCACTGTTTGCCGCGGGAACGTTGTCCGCACTTGCTGGTTATTCAGCCAAGGAGTGCGCGCGATGAGCCTGTTAGCTTACAGTTTGCTGATGTTCGGTTGTGCCGACGATGGCACCGCCTGCGAGCGGATTGCAGCACCGCAACAAGTCTACAGCGGATCGGCACAATGCCAGGCGCAGATCGAGCCCGTGCTGCACAGCGACGCTGCGCTGCGCGCCGATTATCCAGTGGTTGAGGCGCGCTGCGTCAAACTGAGTAAGCAAGCTTCGGTGCGACCAGCCTGGGCCAGGCCGGGCGCGGCCAAACCCCGCATATTCGCCGCCCGTTAGGCACCCTGTCAGCGCACCCGATCGCCTCGGCCTGCAAAGGTATCGCTTTGCCGAGCGGCTAAATTTCTTTCTCGCCGCGGCTCATGCCAGACTCTATCCGTCCGGTTGAGAAATTACCGGAGAGCGCCCGCGTGTTTGACCTGTCGCAGATTGATCTGGCCGCGCTGCTGCCGTTTATCGCGGTCGGGTTTGCGGCGCAGCTGGTCGATGGCGCGCTCGGCATGGCGTTCGGGGTGATCTCGAACACCTTGCTGGTCGGGGTGCTGGGAGTTCCGCCCGCCTTGGCTTCGCAGCGAGTCCATTTGGTCGAATGTTTCACCACCGCAGTGTCGGGGATCAGCCACCTGATTCACGGCAATGTCGACAAGCGGCTGTTTTTCAAGCTGTTAATCCCCGGCGTTATTGGCGGCGTGCTTGGCGCTTATGTGCTGACTTCGATCGATGCGAGCGTGATCAAGCCGTTCGTGCTGGTTTACCTGTCGGGCATCGGGATTTACTTGCTGGTGCGCGGGCTGTTTTATCCGCCCAAGCTGCGTGACGCGAAATACATCGCACCGCTGGGCCTGGTTGGTGGGTTTCTGGATGCGGCGGGCGGCGGCGGCTGGGGTCCGGTGGTGACGTCGAACCTGTTGATCCAGGGCGCTGATCCGCGCAAGGTCGTTGGCACGGTCAACACGGTCGAATTTTTTCTGACCGTGTCGGTGTCAGCGCTGTTCATCTGGCATCTGGGGATCGCCGACGTGGCCGGTGCTACGCTTGGGCTGCTGATCGGCGGGCTCATGGCTGCACCGATCGGAGCTTGGGCGGCCAAGCATTTCGATCCCAAAGTGATGCTGGTGCTGGTCGGCGTGGTGCTCACGGTGACCAGTTTGTACGGAGCTTACCGCGCCTGGGGCTAGACCCTTTGGTCTGCAGCTGTAATCGCTGCCGCAATCGCTAAGGTGCGCCGCGCTTGGGCCAAATGCAGCAATTC
Source organism: Novosphingobium sp. (assembly GCA_031361075.1). Classification (GTDB taxonomy): domain Bacteria; phylum Pseudomonadota; class Alphaproteobacteria; order Sphingomonadales; family Sphingomonadaceae; genus Novosphingobium. The sequence goes on from JANMCG010000073.1 coordinate 12,916, forward strand.
GACCATCATTCCTTCAAGCCGGATCACGCCCTTGCCAGCGTGACCGGGATGATCGAACGCCGCGACAATCGCTTGCGCCTGTGCAATTTCGGCGGCGCTGGGAGAAAACACCGCGTTGCACGGCTCGATCTGATCGGGATGGATCAGCGATTTGCCGTCAAACCCGAACTCCAGTCCTTGCTGCGCCTCGGCGGTGAGTGCGCCGCAATCGCGAAATTCGTTGCACACGCCGTCAAGCACAATCAGCCCGTGCGCGCGCGCGGCGCAGACCGCTGCGGTCAGGATCGGCAGGAACGGCGCGCGCCCCGGCTTGATCTGCGCGCGCATGTCTTTGGCCAGATCGTTCGTGCCCAGCACGAAGGCCGCCAGTCGGGTGGCGCTTGCCAGCGCCGCGATCCGGTCAAGTTGTGGCATCACGGCGCAAGTCTCGATCATGGTCCACAGCCGGGTCGCCGCAGGGGCAGCGGACAGCGCGGCGTTGTAGGCACGCAGATCATCGCAGCTGCTGACTTTGGGCACCAGCACCGCGTTGGCTCCGGCAGCTGCAACAGCCGCCAGATCGTCAGCGCCCCATGCGCTGTCAAGGCTGTTGACCCGGATCACCAGTTCGCGCGGGCCCCAGCCTCCGCCGCGCACCGCCGCCACTGCCGCCGCACGGGCATCGAGCTTGGCTTGGGGCGCAACGGCGTCTTCCAGATCAAGGATGATCACATCGGCCGCGAGCATGCGCGCCTTGGCGACGGCCTTGGGGTTCGACGCGGGCAGGAACAGCGCGCTGCGGCGCGGGCGATAGTCCGCCGCAGTCACCCTACGACCCCAGCCGCCGCCAGCACTGCCAAAGTCAGCACATCGGGCGCAATCGCGGTCATCGGGGCGATTTGCACCGGCTTTTCCATCCCGATCAGCATCGGCCCGATCGTGGCGTTGCCCGCCAGTTCGCGCAGCAGCTTGGCCGAGATGTTGGCCGATTGCAGCCCGGGCATGACCAGCACATTGGCCGGCGCGGACAAGCGGCTGAACGGATAGTTTTTCATCACCGAGGGGTTAAGCGCGGCATCGGGGGCCAGCTCGCCTTCATACTCGAACCCGGGCTGCTCGGCATCGAGGATGGCGACCGCATCGCGAATGTTTTCCAGATAGCGTCCCGGCGGATTGCCGAAAGTGGAATAGGACAGAAAAGCGACCCGCGGTTCGTGCCCCAAGCGCCGTGCCACGGCGGCGGTTTCCTTGGCGATCACTGCCAGATCAGCCGCGCTGGGGCGCTCATTGACGGTCGTATCGGCGAGGAATACCGTGTAATTCTTGCCGATCATCAGGTGGATCCCAAACGGCAGCCGGCCTTCCTGCGGATCGAGCACATGACGCACTTCGCGCATTGTCTGGGCAAAGGTGCGGGTGATCCCGGTGACCATCGCGTCACCGATTCCCATCTTGAGCAACAACGAGGCAAACACGTTGCGGTCCTGATTGACCATCCGCTTGACGTCGCGTTCCATGAACCCGCGCCGCTTGAGCCGCTCGTACAACAGCTCGACCATCGCCGGGACGTAAATGCTGACCGCCGAATTTTCGACGTGGAAGCTATCGGGATTTTCAACTCCGAGTTCGGCAAGTTTCTCGCGCACTGCTTCGGTCCGCCCGACCAGCACCGGCTCGCCATAGCCAAAATCGCGGTACTGAATTGCCGCGCGCAGCACGATCTCGTTTTCCGCTTCGGCAAAGATCATCCGTTTGGGGTTGGCCTTGACCACCTCGTAGACCGCGGTCAGCGCCGAGGTGGTGGGGTTGAGCCGCGCCTTCAGACTGGTGCGATAAGCCTCGAAATCCTCGATCGGCTTTTGCGCCACCCCGGTATCCATCGCCGCCTTGGCCACGGCCGAAGAGACCACCTCCATCAGCCGCGGATCGAACGGCGCCGGGATAATGTAATCAAGCCCGAACTGCTGAGTCTTGCCATAAGCCGCCGCGACTTCTTCAGGCACCGGTTCGCGCGCCAGCTGCGCGATGGCTTGTGCGGCGGCGATCTTCATTTCTTCATTGATCGCGGTTGCCCGCACATCAAGCGCGCCGCGAAAAATGAACGGAAAGCCCAGCACGTTGTTGACCTGGTTGGGATAGTCGCTGCGCCCCGTTGCCACCACGCAATCGGGGCGCACGCGCTTGGCCTCGGGTGGGGTAATCTCGGGATCGGGATTGGCCATTGCAAAGATGATCGGCTGGCGCGCCATCCGCTCGACATATTCGGGTTTAAGCGCGCCGGCTGCTGACAGGCCAAGGAAGATGTCCGCGCCGACCAATGCCTCTTCCAACGTGCGCGCCAGCGTGTCGATCGCGTGCGCGCTCTTCCACTGGTCCATCCCGGTTTCGCGGCCGCGATAGATCACCCCCTGCCGGTCGCAAACGGTAACATTTTCGTGCCGCATGCCCATCGATTTGATCAGCGCGGTGCAAGCCAGCGCCGAGGCACCCGCGCCGTTGACCACCACTTTGACCGTTTCGAACTTGCGCCCGGTCAAATAGCACGCATTGAGCAGGCCAGCGGCAGCGATAATCGCGGTGCCGTGCTGATCATCGTGCATCACCGGGATTTTCATCCGGTCGCGCAGCGCCTGCTCGATCACGAAGCATTCGGGGGCCTTGATGTCCTCGAGATTGATTCCGCCGAAGGTCGGCTCCATCAAAGCCACCGCCTCGATAAATTTGTCGGGATCTTCGGTGTCGAGTTCGATGTCGATTGAATCGACGTCGGCAAAGCGCTTGAACAGTACCGCCTTGCCTTCCATCACCGGCTTGGACGCCAACGCGCCCAGATTGCCCATGCCCAGGATGGCCGTGCCATTGGTGATCACCGCTACCAAATTGCCCTTTGCAGTGTATTCATAAGCATCGGCGGGGTTGTCCGCGATCGCCTGGACCGGCACCGCGACGCCCGGCGAATAGGCCAGGCTCAAATCGCGCTGGGTGGCCATCGGTTTGGAGGCGATGATCTCGATTTTGCCGGGGCGAATTGTCTTATGATAGAACAGCGCCTCGCGCTCGGTGAAGCGAAGGTTGGCTTCTTCCCTTGGGGCATCGTCTGACACTGGTATCTCCCGCAATCGCTTGTGCCCTAACCCAGCGCCGCGCGACGCGATAGGGGAAAGCTGCCCGGCAAAGCGTCGCGAATCGGCGATTATAGGCTAGGCAGAGACGATGTACGCCCCCGCCGAACCCGTCAGCACCACCCCGATGATGACGCAGTACCTTGCTTTGAAGGCGCAGGCGCAGGACTGTCTGCTGTTTTACCGGATGGGTGATTTCTTCGAGCTGTTCTTCGATGATGCCCGCCAGGCCGCGCAAGTGCTTGATATCGCGCTGACCAGCCGCGGTGAGCACTTAGGCGTTCCGATCCCGATGTGCGGGGTGCCGGTGCACGCGGCAGAAGGGTATCTGGCGCGGCTTATCAAGGCGGGGTGCCGGGTGGCTATCGCCGAGCAGACCGAAACCCCCGAACAGGCGCGCGCCCGGATGGGTTCCAAAGCGCTGGTCGCGCGTGACATTGTGCGGTTTGTTACTGCGGGCACGCTGACCGAAGAGGCCTTGCTTGAACCGCGCCGTTCCAATCTGTTGGCAGCAGTATGCGAACTGCGCGGAACCTGCGCGGTGGCCGCGTGCGATATTTCGACCGGAGCGATGGCGCTGGAGGAATGCACACCAGATCAACTCGGGGCAGTGCTGGCGCGGCTCGGCGCGAGCGAAGTCGTGGTCAGCGACGGTCTGGATGGAGCGCCGCCTGCGGCAATCCCCCGCCCGGCGCGAGAATTTGCCAGTGAGGCAGGCGAAGCCAAGCTCAAGGCGCTGCATGATGTCGCCACGCTTGACGGGTTCGGCAATTTCACGCGTCCGATGCTCGCTGCGGCGGCCGGGCTGATCGCCTATCTCAACCATGTCGGGCGCGGAACTCTGCCGCTGCTGCTGCCGCCAGTGGCGCGCAGCGGCAATTCGCAACTGGCGATGGACGAGGCGACCCGCGCCAGTCTGGAGATTCTCAGCGCGAGCCAGGGCGGGCGGCGCGGCAGTCTGATCGAGGCGGTCGATCGCTGCGTCACCGGCGCTGGCGCGCGGCAACTTGCAGAAGATTTGTCCGCGCCGTTAACTGATCTGGCGGCAATCGAGGCGCGGTTGGCGCTGGTTGCGTGGCTGCATGACGATCCGCTGCTGCGCGCCGATCTACGCGGCGTGCTGCGCGCTTTGGCCGATGTGGGTCGCGCGCTGGGCCGGGTGGTCGCGGGGCGCGGCAGCCCGCGCGATCTTGGCCAACTGCGCGATGGGCTGAGCCAGGCGCGGCAACTGCATGAACATCTGCTGGCCCGCGCCGAACGGCCTGCGCTGCTCGACGCGCTGCTCCCCAGCCTGACAGGGCATGCCGTGCTGACCGATCATTTCGCGCGCGCGCTGGTGCCCGCGCCGCCGACCACGCGAGAGCAGGGCGGTTACATCGCGGCGGGCTACGACCATTCGCTTGACGCATTGCGCGAGCTGTCGAGCAATGGCCGCCGCGCAATCGCCGGGCTTGAGGCCAAATACCGCGCCGACACTGGAATCGCCGCACTTAAAGTCAAACACAACGGCGTGCTGGGCTATTTCATCGAAGTTCCTGCGCGCCATGCCGACCCATTGATGGGGCCCGAAAGCCCGTTTACCCACCGCCAGACGATGGCCGGGGCGGTGCGGTTCAACGCGTTGGCGCTGCACGAGGAAGCCAGCCGGATCGCGCAAGCCGGCGGCCATGCGCTCGCAGCGGAAGAAGCGCATTTCGAAGAACTGTGCGAGCGCGCAGTCGCCGCGCGGCAGGCGATTGCAACCACCGCACAAGCATTGGCGCGGCTCGACGTCGCGGCGGGGCAGGCCGAGCGGGGGGCCGAAGGTGGCTGGTGCCGCCCGGGGATGGTCGGCGATCCGGTGCTAGAGATTGTCGGCGGGCGGCATCCGGTGGTTGAAACTGCACTGGCCAGCAAAGCCGAGCGGTTTGTTGCTAACGATTGCGCGTTGTCGCCAGCTGACCGGCTGTGGCTGATCGGCGGGCCGAATATGGGCGGCAAAAGCACCTTCCTGCGCCAGAATGCGCTGATCGTGCTGCTGGCGCAGGCCGGCGGCTTTGTGCCGGCGGCCAGCGCGACCATCGGGCTGGTCGACCGGCTGTTCAGCCGGGTTGGCGCATCGGACAATCTGGCGCGCGGCCGCTCTACCTTCATGGTCGAGATGGTCGAAACCGCCGCGATTTTGGCGCAAGCGACGCCGCGCAGTTTTGTGATCCTCGATGAGGTTGGACGCGGCACCTCGACTTACGATGGGCTGGCACTGGCCTGGGCGGTGGTTGAAGCGGTGCATGGCAGCAATCGCTGCCGCTGCCTGTTTGCGACGCATTACCACGAACTCGCACGGCTGGCGGAAAGCTGCGAGTCGCTGAGCCTGCACCACGTCCGCGCGCGCGAATGGCACGGCGATCTGGTCTTGCTGCACGAACTGGCGCAAGGTCCGGCCGATCGTTCGTACGGACTTGCGGTGGCCAAGCTCGCCGGGGTGCCAGCACCGGTGGTAGCGCGCGCGCGGGCAGTGCTGGCCCGGCTCGAAAACGCCCGCGCCGCCACCGGCGGACTGGCTGCGGGGCTGGGCGATCTGCCGCTGTTCGCTGCCGCTGCCGAAGCGCAGGAAGAAGCGGTCGATCATTTGCGAGCGCGCTTGGCCGGGATCGACGTCGATGCCTTGACCCCGCGCGAAGCGCTTGATCTGCTGTACGAATTGCAGCGCGAGGCAGGCAAGCTTCCTTAACCCTGACCACGTACCTTAGCCCGCATGTTAGGCTTTGGCACCAGCATCAATCAGGTCTTCCGCAGTCGCTGGAAAGCGGTCACGTGGTCACTCGGGATCTTGCTGACCGCCTATTGCAGTGTGCCGTCTCCCGATCAGGATACGCCGCCGGTCAAGCTTGCGGCAGTGCACGAGGCGGCCCCGAACAATGCTGACTGGAACGAGGAATAATGCGCGCAGGTTAGCCCAGCCGCGCGAGCGCCCGTGCAATAATCGCGGGTTTTGACCACCGCTCCGCCGCGCGCAATGCCGCCGCCTGGCCCAGCGTGGCGCGCCTGGCCGGATCGTCCGCCAGCGCGGTAATCGCCGCAGCCAGCGCCGCCGCATCGCCCGGCGGTGTCACCAGCCCGCAACCATCAACCTCGGCGTAAAGCCCGGTTCCGGTTTCGGTCGTGGCGATTACCGGACGGGCCGAAGCGAGCATATTGGTCAGCTTGGACGGCAGCACCAGATCGGCCGCGCCGGCAATCTGCGGCAGCAGGTGCAGATCGGCCATGGTCAGCATCGCGCCCATCTGCGCGGCGGGCTGCAGATTGTGGAGTTGCACATTGGCAAGGCCCGCCGCCAGCCGTTCCAGTTCGGCGCGGTTAGGCCCTTCGCCGCAGATCACGAAGCCAATGTCGCGCCGGTGCTGCAACAGCCGTGCCGCCTCGACCAAGATCTCGATGCCTTGCTTGCGCGCGATATTGCCCGAATAAAGCGCCACGGTCTGCGTGTTCAAGCCCCATTCGCGGCGCACGGCCTCCGCTCCCGCCGGGTCGGGCGCAAACCGCGCGTCGGACCAGTTGCGCATCTCGAACACGCGCTCCGCCGGAACACCTTTGGTCACCAGCTTGGCGCACATCTGCGGACTGATCGACGAGACCAGATCGCCCAGCCCGAGCAGCCGGTTTTCAGTCCACCGCGCCAGCTTTGCGGGCAGGCTGGCTTGCTGCATCAGCCCGGTCGCCAGCGCCGCTTCAACTTCGAAATCCTGCACGTGGATCCACAGCCGTGCTCCGGCCAGCCGCGCCGCCAGCCACGCGGTGACGATTCCCAGTAACGCGGGCGCGACCGTAACCACCAGCGCGGGCCGGGTGCGGCGGCGCAGCGCCGAGTGCAGCGCCGGAACCAGCGCCGACAGCATGAAGCTGACCAGATGGATCACCCGTTTGAGCCCGCCAGGCTGGGCGGGAACATAGATCGGGCAGCGCACCAGTTGCACCGCGCCGTCGGCTTCACGCCGCCATCCGCCTCCGGCATAAGCGGGCATGGTCTGCCACTGCGGGTAATATGGTTTGGCCACCACCGCGGTTACTTCGGCTCCGGCCTCGGCCAGCGCTTGCGCCAGACCTTGCGTGTACGGTCCGATCCCGACCGGCTCGGGCGTATAGTTCAGCCCGACGATCAATACAGCTCCCAAGCTGTCTGGCTGTGTCATTGATCGAGCCACTGGCTCAGCGCGGCAAGCTGGCGCGACTGCCGCCGCACATCGGCGCGGGCGAGCTGTGCTACGCTGCGCCACGCGCGCGATCCGGCCCAGCCCAGCAGCCCGCCAGCATGGTCCATCGAACGGGTCACAGCCGCCTCGCCATGCGCAGCGCGCTGCCCGCGCAAGCGTTGGAGCAAGCGCCGCGGTCCGGCCGCCAGAGCGGTCGCCGCGACCCCGGCGCTGGCCCGCGTGGTCAGATCCTGCAGCAACAGATCGGGCGCGGCAGCCAGCACTTCGGGCGGGGTGGGCGCGCCTTGATCGGGGCTGAAGTCGATCTCTGCACCGCGATGGTCCGCGACCAGATCGAGCACGAGCCGCGCGCCGCTGCGCCAGCCTTCGTGCCGTGCGCGGTCCCAGAACGCGGCCCATTCGATCGGCGCGGCACGCAACAGAAAATCGATATCGGCGAGCAGCAGCGGCCCGCAATCGAGCCGGTGGCTGTAGACCGCGTGGACGATCAGATGCGCCAGCGTATCTTGCGGCGCGAGGTAGCGAATGCCATCGGCATCGCGCATTGCCGCGCTTCGCAGCGCTGTGTCATCATACGTCGGGGTGGCGTGATCGAGCCGGCCGTCGGGCTCCCACAAGCGGTGATGCAGTTCGGTCACCGTCCCGCGCGGCGCGACCAGCGCCGGCATATGCTTGTCGAGCCGGACCAATTCGGACAGCGCAACTTCGGGCGGCTCAAGCTCGGTATAGCCGCGCGCCAGCAGCAGCGCGTACCCTTCAAGCACCCGCGTGGCGGCCACCAGCACATCGATATCGCGCATCGGGCGCTGCGCCGCTGCCGGATAAGCGTGTTGGCTCAGCCACGCGCCTTTAAGCGCGATCGGCTCAAGCCCCGCCGCTTCTAGCTGCGCGGCACATTCGATCAGCTCTTGCCGCGCGACCATCGCCTGCATCGCTGCAGCGCGGTGTGCGGCTTGCCACTCCGCGCGGATCGCCGCCGGGATCGCCGCGTTGCCGCCGTGCTGTGCATGGAATAACGGCTGCAGCCGGTGCTGCACGGCCAGCCCGCCCAGCGTGGTCCAGTCAGCAGCGCCAAGCCCGCGTAGCTCGGGCTGGCGCACGGTGCCGACCAGATCGAGCGCAATGCGCCGCAGCTGCGCCAGCTCCACCCGCCTGGCCCAGATCAGTTGGTGCGCTTGGGCACGGAGAAGGTGCCCGTGATCCGCCCGCCGCGGGGCGCAGTGCCGGATGATCCCGAACCCAGCGCCGATGAACCCCCGCCAACGTTCCCGTCGATGGTCGATAGCCCCGTGGTCAGATCGATCACCAGCCGCCCGCCGCTTAGCCGGTCAGACCCGCGCAGCAGCGTCACGCCGCCGGCCATCGTGATGATCCGCCGGTCGAAATCATAGATCGCTACTTCGCCGCTGGCGCTTTGGTTGCCGCGATTGACGGTCACTCCGCCGGTTGCGTCGAGCCGGTGGATCTTGAACCCCCCATCGCCGCCGCTGCTGGTAAATGAAAGCGTGGTGCGCGCCGCGCGCACGGTCAGTCCGGCCTGATTGATTACTACATTGCCTGCCAGCACCGCGCGATTCTGCTTGCCCAGCAGTTCGCCATGATCGGCCGCGACGCTGACCGGGGCGTCGCTGTTCTGCCCGGCAAAGACCTGCGCCTGCGATGGTGCGAGCGCCAGCAGCGCGGCCCCGCCAATGGCAAACCCGCCCAGCAGCGAGCGCATCGCAGTGGTGCGCAGCGCAGACGAAGGGGCGGAAGTTCGGCTCATCGCGGCATCCTCAGGCGTTTGGGCTGCATCACCATCCGCACGTTCCCATCAAGCGTGACGATGCGCTGTTCAAGATCGGCACTTAGCCGGTCTGCCCGGAAAGTTCCAGACGGAACCGAACCGCTGACCCCGCCGCTGCCCGCGACGCGGCGCTGTTTAAGGTCGATCGAGACGTTTTGTGTGACGATCCGGTAACCATCGGCCGCGGTGAACACCACCGGCCCGGCGACCGCGACCGTTTCGGCCTGATAATTGTACGCGCCGTTCTGCGCAACCAGTTCGGCCGGGCCATCGCTCATCCTCAGCCGCGCAGCCAGCTTGTCGAGCTTGACCACCGGCACCTTGATCGTGTTCTGCACCGCGTTGTCGGCGGTCACCGTGAAGGGTCGGCCCTGATTGTCGATCCCGCGGTACATGGCATCGGCCACCCGCACCCGGTCCTGCGTCAGCGCTACTTTATTGCGATCTAGCAGGAAGCTGACCTCGCGGTGTGCAAAAAGTGGCCCGATCACCATCGCCGCCAGCACCACGCCGACAGTGCCGGGCAGCCAGACCGCCAGGATCTTCACCTTGCGGTCGTGCCAGCCACCCGGCGCAGCCCATGATTGCCGCTTGTCGCGGACCTGATCGGCGTTCTCGTTCACGCAGCATCGCTCATGATTCGTGGCTGAAGATGTCTTTGTCGGCCCAGCCCAGCAAATCGAGCCGCGCGCGGTGCGGCAGATAGGCGAAGGCTGCCGCTGCCGCCGCAGTGCGATGCTCGCGCGCCAGCCGCTCGGTCAGGATGGCCACCATCGCGTGCAGATAGCGCACGTCCGAGGCGGCATATTCACGCTGCGCTTCTGACAGTTCGGCGCCGCCCCAGTCGCTCGATTGTTGCTGCTTGGAAATTTCCTTGCCAAGCAGTTCGCGCACCAGATCTTTCAGGCCATGCCGGTCAGTGTAGGTCCGCACCAGTTTGCTGGCGATCTTGGTGCAGAACACCGGGCCCGCCTCGACCCCCAGATAATGTTCGATCGCGGCCAGATCGAACCGCGCAAAGTGATAGAATTTGACCCGCGCCGGATCGGCCAGAGCCGCCTTCAAGTTCGGCGCGTCATAGCTGGAACCCGGGCCGAACCGAACCAGATGCTCATCGCCGCGCCCGTCGGATATCTGCACCAGACAAAGCCGGTCGCGCGGGGTAATCAGCCCCATCGTTTCGGTATCGATGGCCAAGGGGCCGTCGCCGAGCACGCCGGCGGGCAAATCTTCTTCGTGGAGATGAACAGTCATATGGTGCAAGTGCTTAGGCGGAACTGCGCGGCGATGAAAGCCCGCACTTGATGGAGAGCCAACCCGTGCCAAGCAGCGCAACAATCGCGGACGCTTGTTCCGCCAGCTGGCGCGCTGCGCTGGAACCGGTGCTGGCCAGCGCCAGGTCGCGCGCGCTGGCAGAGTTTCTGCGCGCCGAGGAAGCCGCCGGCACGGCAATCTATCCGCCGCGTGCGGTCCGTCTGGCAGCGATAGAGCTGACCTCGCTTGCACGGGTCAGGGTGGTGGTGCTCGGGCAGGATCCTTACCACGGGCCGGGGCAGGCGCACGGGTTGAGCTTTTCGGTCCCCGCCGGGGTCAAAGTTCCGCCCAGCCTGGCCAACATCTTCAAGGAGCAAGCCGCCGATCTAGGCCTGCCGCGACCGCAGACTGGCGATCTGACGCCGTGGGCGCAGCAAGGCGTGCTGCTGCTCAATGCGGTGCTGACGGTGGAGCAGGGCCGCCCCGGATCGCATCACGGCAAAGGCTGGGAGGAGATCACCGACGCGGTAATCGGCGCGGTCGCCGCTCAGCCCGATCCATGCGTATTCCTGCTGTGGGGCAGCCAGGCCCAGCGCAAAGCGCAATCGGTGCCGGGGCTTGCAGCAAGCCAGCACCTGATCCTGACCGCCCCGCACCCCAGCCCGTTGTCGGCGCACCGGGGGTTTTTTGGGTGTGGGCATTTCAGCGCGGCGAACGCCTTTTTAGCGGGTCAGGGGCGCGGGACCGTCGATTGGCGGCTATAGTGCTGGAGCCGCAAGTTGATGAAACCTGCCCGCGCCGGGCCATACCAAGTTCGGTCTGCATCGTGGCCAAGGCCGACATCCCGCACAATTGTATCTACACAACCGACGCCAGCACCCCCTCTGCCAGCATTGCCCCGAACCGATCACCTTGCAGCGGGTACAAATAAGGCTCGATCAGCTCGGCTTCGATCACCGCGAGCGCGCCGCTGTCCAGCCGGACCATGTCGATCCGCGCGTACAGTGGTGGCTGGGCGAACGGCAGCAGCGCCATCACGCCTTGCGCAGCGGCGAGGTCGGCGGGGGCGGGGGTGAGCGCATGTTCGCTGCCACCATACAGCGACTGGATTCGATAATCGTTGCCCGCCGCGCGTTTGATCAGCGCGTGGCTGAACTGCCCGGCCACGAAAATGAAACTCAACTCGCCCTCGCGCTGGATGGCGGGGAGGAACGGCTGGATCAGTGCTGGCTGGTCCATGCTCCAGCAGGTCAGTCGCGGGTCACCCTTGGTAAAACTGTCTTGCCCGATTGCACCCGCGCCGACCCGGCGTTTGACCACCACGCGCTCGCAACCAAAGTGCTCGAACGCAGCGGTGATGTCGCTGGCAACGGGGGCATCCGGCCACAGCGTCGGAATGCTCACCGCACCCCGCGCTTCAAGCTCGCGCAGGTACACTTTGTCGGCGTTCCAGCGCACCACGGCGGACGGATTTGCAACCACCACCCCGGCGGCCTCAAGCGCTTCGAGCCGGGCTAGGAATTCATCCTTGGCCTCGGTGTAATCCCACGGCGTGCCGAGAATCGCGAGGTCAAACCGCGTGAGCTCTGCGAGCGGCGCGTGCCAGTCGATGTCAGTTACTTCGGCGCGGGTGCCAAGCCCGTTACGCAATGCGGCCAGCTGCAAGTCATGCTCGAACGCGTCAGGCCGCCGGGCGGGCGATCCGGGCAGTGTGGCGGGGCAGGCGAGAAAGGCGATGTGCAT
>JANMCG010000074.1:0-5434 GCA_031361075.1 Novosphingobium sp.
CCGGTCGCCACCACCATCGCGATGACGCTGGCCTCGAGCCCGAAGTCACCGCCGGTTAGCCAGTCGGGTCCGACCCGCCGCGTGATCAGCAGCCCGAGCGTTTCCTTGTGGCCTGAAACCGGGACCGAGAAAACCCAGCCCTGGGTAAAGTTCCACGCCGCGTGGATTCCCACCGCCAGCCACAGCCGCCGGGTCACCAGATAGGCCGCGCCGAGCAGGATCCCGGCTTCCATCGCGATGGCAAATGCGGCGAACAGGCTTGCGCCCGGATTGGCAAGATGCGCCGCGCCGAACAGCAGCGAGGTGATTGCCAGCGCGCCCCAGGTACCGATCAATGCTTCCAGGTGCCGCAGCAGAATGCCGCGAAACATGATTTCCTCGATCGTGCCGCTGGTCACCGCCATTGCCAGCGTGGCCCACAGCGCGCCCTGGCCGCGCAGTCCGAGCACCTCGAACCCGCCGAGCAGCGCGACGATCCCGGTCGTCGCGCTGAACAAAAGGAAGCCGATCAGCAGGCCCAGCCCAAGCTCCTGGCCGGCTCCGGGCCAGGCAAATTCCCGGTCGGGGCGGCGCTCTAGCCAGCGTTGCAGGCCCTTCCAGGTCAGCACCAGCACCGCCGCCAGCCCCAGCGCCCCGCCAAAGTAGGCGGCGCCGTCGGATTTGTGCAACACCGATTGCGCGGCGGCGGAATAGCCCGAACCGATCAGCACAATGGCGGCGAATTCGATCAGCAGCAGCGTCAGCGGGAACGCCAGAATGCGCCGGGCGAGGCCGGGCCGCTCAACCGGTGACGGGGCAGACATGGCGGGGTGTGTTAGCCGATCCATACACCTTCATCGCGCAGTCCGGCGCGGCTGGCAACTGGTTTTGCCATCACCCGGCAGCGTAAGGCACAATCTCGCCGGCGAATACCGCCGAGGCCTGCTCCCCCAGCCAGTCCATCGCCGCTGCCCACGGCGCGTGGCCATAGCTGATCCGGGCAACGCCGAGTGCGGCAAGCTCGGCCCTGGTGCCGCGACCCGGGCCCCACAGAATGTTGACCGGCAATGGCGAGGCGGCGCAGATCGACCTGATCGTTTCGTGATCACCAAGGAACGGCACGAACAGTCCGCTCGCGCCCGCTTTCGCATAGGCCTCGGCGCGTTCCAGCACCGCGTCGATCAGGTGCTGCCCATAGTCGTCCACTTTGAGCCCGCGGTAGACATCGGTGCGCGCGTTGACGAACAAGCCGCTGGCGGCCGCGGCCGCATAGCGCTCGGCGGCCTGAGAAGCGGGCAAAAGCGCGGTTTCGCCGGGCATCCGGTCTTCCATGTTGATCCCCGCCGCACCGGCCGCCATCGCCAGCGCCGCCGACTTGCCAACCGCCCGAGAATCCGTGCCATAGCCTGATTCCATGTCAAAAGTGACCGGCAGATCGACCGATTCGATCACACTGGCGACCACATCGAGCGCGCGTTCCAGCGGGAAGGTCTCGTCATCGGCAAAACCCTGCGATTCCGCCACGCCATAGCTGCCGGTGGCGATAGCTTTGGCCCCCGCCTTGGCCACTGCCTTCGCGCTGCCCGCATCCCAGATGTTGAACAGCACGAGCGGATCGCCGGGAACATGGAGCGCTTTGAAAACAGCAATTTGATCGGTCATTCGGCTTCCTTTTCCAGCAACTTGCGTTTGATTTCTAACCCATAGGCATAACCGCCCAAGCCGCCGCCGGTACGGATCACGCGGTGGCACGGGATCAGCACCGCAACGTTGTTCGCCCCGTTTGCGCTGCCCGCTGCGCGCACCGCTTTGGGTTTGCCTACGGCGGCGGCGAGCTGCGCATAGGTCCGCGTCTCACCCTTGGGAATGCGCTGCAATTCTCGCCAGATCGCCTCTTGGAAAGCGGTGCCTTTTACGTCGAGCGGGATGTGACTGAAATCGCCCGGTGCTTCGACCGCAGCGACGACCGTATCGAGCAACTGGCCGAATTCTGCGCCGCCCTTGCGCATGATCGCATGGGGGAACCGCGCCGCCAAAGCCTCGGCCCCTTCGTTGAACGACAGGCGGCACACGCCCTTGTCGGTTGCGGCGACCAGCATCTGGCCAAGCGAAGTGGGCACCACCGCCCAGTGAATCGTTACGCCCTTCCCGCCGCTTGCCCATGCCGATGGCGCCATACCCAGCCTCCCCTGATTGGCCTCATAAAACCGTGACGGCGCTGAATAGCCCGCCGCATAGATCGCCTCGGTGACACTGCCTTCATCGCTCAACGCCAAGGCTGCCCGCTCGGCCATCAGCGCGCGGCCATAGGCAGATGGCGACAGCCCGGTGTGACGCGCGAACACGCGCTGAAAATGCGCCGCGGAATAACCCGTCTCCGCCGCCAGCGCAGCCAGCACCAACGGCTGCTCGGCCGCCTTGATCGCCGCAATCGCGCTCAGCACCGCGCGCTCGTCGCGGCTGACGTCGTCGGGGGAACAACGCAGGCAGGCCCGCAATCCCACCGCCCGCGCCGCCGCACCGTCGGCAAAGAAGCGCACGTTCTCGCGCTTGGGATGCCGCGCCGGGCACGATGGGCGGCAGTAGATTCCGGTGGTCAGCACGCCGGTGATGAACCGCCCGTCGAATGCGCGATCACGCGCGCTGGCAGCGGACCAGCATTCGTCGTCAGTCATTGCTGCCGCGCTCGTAATGGGCTTTCATGGTCTGCAATCCGGCTACGACAAAGCCAGCGATTATTTCGCCCGCGCTATGTGGCAAAACATCGGCGGTCCAGGTTACATTGCCGCCGCCGTCAGCACGGTCGGTCACCGTAAGCGACGCATTGTGATGAGTCCACGGACCGCCCTTCGCGGTCCACACCAGTTCGCGCCTGCTCTGATCCAGACTGACGATATCCTCATGCAGCACGGTTCCGTCGGCAAATGTGACGATCCGCACGGCACCGTCCTGCTCAAGCTGAGTGTCGACCACCATCCCCGGCACCACGCGATCATGCAGCGCGCCAATATCCGCGAGTGCAGCCCACAGCGCAGCGGGCGGAGCAGCGATAGCGATCGTTTCACAAATTCGGGCCATGGGTCGATCCTTCTCACAGTTACCACGGATCTGCATCCGCTCATTCGCGCCGTTGTGAAAGAGTGCTAGCGTGCGCTTGACTGGCCCGCGTCCCGCAGCTTGCGGTCAAAGCAACTCATTCAGGCGCACCGCCAGCGTCCAGGCATCGCCGGGCCAGCGCGCGGAAACGTAATGCCCGTCGCGCAGCACGAAGCCCGCGTTAGGTGCCTTTGCGCCAGAATAGCGGGGAAACAGTCCGCCGCGCTCGAACCGGCCGCCGGGCTTGATTCGCTGGCGGACTTCGTCTTCGACACTGATCGGATAAGTCCGGTAATGTCCCGGCAACGCCTTGCCGGTCAGGCGGACCGATATTTCCTCCATAATGTGCGTCAGCGCGGTGGTGCGGCGGCCCTTGAGCACCCCCGCGCGCGCCAGCGGCAGCACCCCGTGGCAGATCGCGCTGACCGGCTGCTTGGCGGCGAAGGCCTCTTTGGCGAGGCGCTGGACCTCAGCACTTTCGCAATACGGTCGCATCCCGGGCGCGTGTCCACCGGGGTAATGCAGCGCGGCAAAATCAGTGGCGCGCGCCTCGGCCCAGTCGAGCGGCTTCTGGTACCGATTCGCCGCGATCATTTCCGCATATGCCGACTGCGCCGCGGGCCGACACTTGAGCGATGCGGCGAGCACCGGCAGACCCTGCCCGCTCAGCGTAAGCGGATCGCAGGTCGCGGGCTTACCGGTCTCGGTGGCAAACCACACCTCGTGCCCGGCCTCGCTCCACATCTGCCACGGCAAGGCCACTTCGGTAGGATCGAAGTCGGTCTGCGGGAGGATGATCAGGATTCTGGCCAAGCCTAGCCGCCCAAAGCCTTGAACAGCATCAGGGTCCGCTCCTTCGCCAGCTCGGCGCTTGCGGGATGGTAATCCTTGCGCCGATCCGAGTTGAAGCCATGCCCGGCTTCATAGATAAAGATCTGCGCGGTCGGGTGTTGCTTCTCGATCAGCTTTTCGACCGGGGCGATCTCGACCATCGAGTCATACCGGCCAAAGTGGCAGATCGTCGCGCATCTGGGCGGATCGTCGGCAAACCGGGTTGCGATATAGCCGCCGTAATAGCACGATGCCGCGTCGAGATCGTCGGACAGCTGCGCCATTCGCCAGGCGACCGAGCCTCCGAAACAGTAGCCCGTTATGAGGACCGGCCCGCCGCGCTGCTTCATCCAGGCGATCACTCGCGCGGTATCGTCGATGCCCTGGTCCCAGTCATGTTCGGTCCGGGCGATCTGCACCGCGCGTTCCCAGTCAGCCCCGGCATAACCCAGCGCGCAGCCCGGCTCCTGCCGGTCGAACAAGGCCGGACTGATCACTTCATAACCGTCAGCCGCATATTCATCGCACAGTTCGCGGATATGGTCGGTGACCCCGAAAATCTCCTGCACCAGCACCAGCCCGCCCCGGCGTTCACCCCCAGACAGCGCATGATAGCACGGCAATTCATGGCCATCGGCCATCGTCAGGTGGATCGTTTCGCCCATCTTGCTTCCTCATCCGCCGATCTGCGCACGACGGTTCCTTGCCCCACCTTGCATCGCAGCACAATCATGGCTATGCGCGCCCCCGTCCCCGGGGCCGTCGTGCAGTCTTGCACGGCAACCGCCCCGACAACGCACCCGATGTAAGGAAGCGACACGCGTGGAGAATTCCGGCGGTATTACGGCCAGCTTGCAAGGGCGCTACGCCTCTGCTCTGTATGAGCTGGCGAGCGAGCAAAACTCGGTTAGCGCAGTGGAAAGCGATCTCGACACGCTCGGTCAGGCGATTCTTGCGTCGGGCGATCTGGCAGCGCTGATTCGCAACCCGCGGCTGACCCGTGACGGCGCTTTGGCGGCGATGACCAATCTGGGCGCCCATCTTAAAGTATCGGCGCTGACGCAGCAGTTCCTTGGCGTGCTCGCGCATAACCGGCGGTTGGCGGCGCTGCCGCTGATGATCTCGGCATTTGCCGGGATCGCGGCTGCGGCGCGCGGTGAGTTGACCGCGACGGTGATCAGCGCGCATCCGCTCAGCACCGATCAGGTTTCCGCCATTGCCGCCAAGTTGAAGGCGCGTGAAGGCAAAGATGTTAAACTTACCGCCACGGTCGACCCCGAGGTTCTCGGCGGATTGGTCGTCCGGATCGGCTCGACCCAAATCGACAGCTCGATCCGCACTCGTCTCAATACTCTCGCTAACGCGATGAAAGGCTGAACATGGATATCCGCGCCGCAGAAATTTCGAAGGTCATCAAGGACCAGATCGCCAGCTTTGGCACCGAGGCGCAAGTCTCGGAAGTCGGCTCGGTGCTGTCGGTGGGTGACGGCATCGCCCGCATCCACGGGCTCGATCAGGTCCAGGCCGG
>JANMCG010000082.1:0-6313 GCA_031361075.1 Novosphingobium sp.
CTGGTTGAGACCGAGCTGCGCAAGGACGGGGACAGCATGGCGCAGGTGCGCGAAACCACCACGCGTGACGGCGACAGCATGATCACCCTCAAGGAAGTCAATCCGGTCGATGACGGCAAGGACGAATGGCTGCCGCGCAACCGCACCGTGCTGACGCTGGTCAGGCCTTCGGTTTAAGCGGCGATACCGCCCAGCGTGGCCAAAGCCTCGGGTGACAACACCAGCTCCGCCGCCGCCAGATTTTCGCGCAAATGGCCAAGCGACGAGGTGCCCGGAATCAGCAGCACATTGGGCGCGCGCTGAAGCAGCCAGGCGAGTGCGACCTGCATCGGAGTCGCTCCAAGATCAGCCGCGACAGAATCGAGCGCCGCGCTTTGCAGCGGGCTGAACCCGCCAAGCGGGAAGAACGGCACGTAAGCGATGCCTTCAGCACCAAGCTGGTCGATTATGGCATCGTCGCCCCGGTGCGCGACGTTATAGGCGTTCTGCACGCAGACAATCTCGGCCATCGACCGCGCCTGCGCGATTTGCGCGGGGGTGACGTTGCTGATGCCCAGATGCTTGATCAGGCCCTGCTGCTGCAGTTCGGCGAGCGTAGTGAGCTCCGCCTCGAGCGAACCTTCGGCGGGCCCGTGCGGCGAGAACATCATGCGCAGGTTGACCACTGGCAGGACGTCCAGCTTCAACCGGCGCAGATTGCCGTGCACCGCTGCGGTCATTTCGTCCGCCCCGAATGCTGGCCGCCATCCGCCCTGGTCATCGCGCCGCGCGCCGATCTTGGTCACCAGCACAAGGTCATCGGGATAGGGATGCAGCGCGTCGGTAATCAGTTCGTTGACCACATAGGGCCCGTAGTAGTCGCTGGTGTCGATGTGATTGACCCCGCTCGCCACCGCCTCGCGCAAGACTGCCAGCGCGGTATCGCGGTCACGCGGCGGCCCGAACGCGCCCGGACCCGCCAGCTGCATCGCGCCGTAGCCCATGCGGTTCACGGTCAACGAGCCGAGTTTGGCCGTTCCAGCAGCTGCGATTGTGGTCACCAAGATTCTCCTTGAAGCATAACGCGCCGAGCGCTGAACGAAGCCCTCCCAACCGGGGCGGCGAGCGACGCAATCTTTATTAGACAGCGGCGTTTACAGCGCCGCGTCGCTTAACACCGCAGCGCGCAATTCGGGGATGCCCATCCCTTTTTCCGCCGAAGTCACGTGGATCACCGGGTAAGCCGCCGAATGTTTGCGCGCTTCGGTCTGCGTTGCGAGCAGCGCAGCCTCAAGCTCGCTCGCCTTGATCTTGTCGGCTTTGGTAATCACCAGCCGGTAACCGACCGCCGCTTCATCGAGCATTTTCATCATCTCTACGTCAACGTCTTTGGGGCCATGCCGCGCATCGATCAGCACCAGCGTACGCTTGAGCACTTGGCGCCCGCGCAAGTAATCGCGCACCACTCGCTGCCATTCCTTGACGATCGATTTGGGGGCTTTGGCATAGCCATAGCCCGGCATATCGACCAGCCGCAGCAGCGCCGGCTCGCCCACCTCGAAGAAGTTGAGCTCTTGCGTCCGGCCGGGCGTGACTGACGCGCGGGCCAGCGACTTGCGCCCGGTCAGCGCGTTAAGCAGCGAACTTTTGCCCACGTTGGAGCGGCCGGCAAAGGCCAGTTCGGGCACGGTCGGATCGGGCAGAAAGTCAAGCGTCGGGGCAGATTTCAGGAACGTGATCGGCCCGGCGAACAAACGCCGGGCGGGCTCGATCAGGTCGGCTTCATCGTCGCTGGGCAGCAGCTCAGGCACCGCGCGGTTTGGCCCGTTTGGCATCGACTTCGGCCTTGTCAGCCTGGGCCTTCAATTGCGGATGGCGCGAATAGAGATAGGCCTGCTGCGCAATCGTCAGGAAGTTCGAGGTGATCCAGTAAATCAGCAAACCAGCCGCAAACGGGGCCATCACGAACATCATGATCCATGGCATGAACGCAAAGATCTGCTGCTGCGCGGGGTCCATCTGCGCCGGGTTGAGCTTGAACTGGAAGTACATCGAAATCCCCAGCAACAGCGCCAGCACCCCGATCGCGAGGAACGCGGGCGGATTGAACGGAAGATAACCGAACAGATTGAGAATGTGCGCCGGGTCGGGCGCGGACAGATCCTTGATCCACAGCGCAAACGGCTGGTGGCGCATTTCGACTGACAGGATCAGCACCTTGTACAGTGCAAAGAACACCGGGATCTGCAGGAAAATCGGCAGGCAGCCCGCCAGCGGATTGACCCCTTCAGCCTTGTACAGCGCCATCACTTCCTGTTGCTGCTTGGGCTTGTCGTCCTTGTAGCGTTCCTGGATCGCCTTCATCTTGGGCTGGATCGCCTTCATCGCGGCCATGCTTTTGAACTGCTTTTGCGCCACCGGGAACATCAGCCCGCGGACGATCAGCGTCAGCAGAATGATCGCCACGCCAAAATTGTGGACAGCGCCAAACAGGAAATCGAGCAAACTGAAAATCGGCTTTTCGAACCAGCGGAACCAGCCCCAGTCGATCGCCAGATTGAAATTGGTGATCCCGCCAGCCGCATACCGGTCAAGCACCGAGCTTTCCTTGGCCCCGGCGAACAGCCGGGTGGTCAGCGTGTTCTGCTGACCGGGAGCCACCACGACATCGGGATACAGCAGGTCGGCGCGGTAAGTGGTGGCATCAAGCGCGCGGAAATCGCTGGTTGCGCCGACTTTGTCGGGCACCAGCGCGCTCATCCAGTAAATATCGGTAAAGCCGACCCAGTCGGTCTTGCCGGGGTTGCTGACCGGCTGGCTGGCCGTCACGTCGGCGTAATTGGTGCTGAACGATACCCGGCCATCATAGGCCCCGAACGGACCGGCCTGAACGTTCCAGGTATCGACGCTGGCGGTTTTGCTGGTGCGGGTGATCAGCGCATAAGGCTTGGCGATCAGCGGCGCAGCGCCAGTATTGGCGACCGCTTGCGTCACGGTAATCAGATAGTCGGCGTCGATCGCATAGGTCAGCGCAAAGGTCTGGCCCGCGCCGTTGGCCCAGGTCAGCGTGACCGGGCTTTGCGGGGTGAGCTTGGCACCCGCCCGCGCCGTCCACGCGGTGCCGCCATTTGGCAGCGCCGCCCCATCCTGGCCATTGGCGGCGACCCAGCCAAATTGCGCAAACTGCTGCGCGGGGGTGCCCGCTGGCGAGAAAATCCGCTGCGCCGGGCTGTTCTTTTCAACCGAAGCGGTGTGGCGGTTGGTCAACAGATCATCGACCACGCCGCCCACCAGATTGATCGAACCTGACAGCCCCGGCGCGATGATCGGCACCCGCGTGGCTGGGTTCAGCGCGGTCACCAGGTCCTTGGCTTCAAGCGCTTGATCGGCCGCATCGGTCAGCCCGCCTTCGCGGGTTGGCTTGGTGGTGGCCGCCGCCAGCGGCACGGTTGCCGTAGTGCCAGCAGGAGCACCTGCGGCCGGCACCGGCGGCTTGTTCATATTGGGGTAGAATTGCCGCATCACGGTATCCCACCCAAACAGGATGAGCACGGACAGCGCCCCGGCCAAGAGCATGTTGCGTAGGTTCTGCTTGTCCACTCGTGGCCCCTGGTTCAATGCTGTGTGTCAGATGGGAAGGCGGCGGCGCTTATCAAGGCACCGGGTCATGACCATGCCCGCCCCACGGATTGCAGCGCACTATACGTTTCGCCGCCAGCCAGCCACCCTTAATCGCGCCGTATTTGCCCAGCGCCTCGATCGCATATTGCGAGCACGACGGGGCATAACGGCAAGTTGGCGGAAGGATCCGCGAAGGACCAAGCTGCCAGCCGCGTGCGATCAGGATCAGCAGCTGTTTCATTTGCGTTTGCGGGGCGGGTCGCCGCGCCCGGCGGCGGCGCGCGCCAATGCTGCCACCAATTCAACCCGCAGCTGGGCAAAATCGCGCTCGACCCCGCCATCACGGCCGATCAGCACGTGATCGTGCGCGGGCAGGCCCTGCTTGGCCAGCAGATCGTGCAGCAGGGCCCGGAACCGGCGCTTCATGCGGTTGCGGACCACCGCGTTGCCGATTTTTTTGGTGACCGTGATGCCATAGCGCATCGTGCTGGCCTCATTGGGCCGGACAAGCAGCACAAAGCCGGGACGCGCAACACGCAGGCCCCGGTTGGCGGCTATGAAGTCGGCCCGTTTAGACAGGACCGACGGCTGGGTTGATTGGCTCAGGCGCTCAGCTTGGAGCGGCCACGCGCGCGGCGGGCAGCAAGCACTTTGCGGCCACCGACCGTGGCCGAGCGGGTGCGAAAGCCGTGGCGGCGCGCGCGAACAAGATTGCTGGGCTGGAAGGTGCGCTTCATTTCAAAAACCTCAGGAATGCTTTGGACTGCGGAGTGCTTGATATGCACGCCCGATTACAGAGGCGGGCCGTTACGGGAGGGGCGGGAATGAGTCAAGGGATTCGGGGTCCGCACTGCATCACCGGGTTAAGACGGGTTGGTTTGTACGCAGCGCTTAATCCAGCCGGACCCATTGTCCCATATCGGCAGCGGTCAGCCATTTGGCATCGGCGTTGGCGACCGAATTGGTCATTGCGTAAAACGCGCGGGCTTGCGGCGCGGGCAAACCCATCTCTTCGTAATAGGCGATGTAGGCGCGGTTTTCGGGCGCGTCAGCGGCATAGTCTTTCGACTCGCGCCCATCTTCATCGGCCCAGCTATGCACCGCAAATTCGGCGCCCGGATCAGCAACGCGGGTTTTGCCCGCCAGAAACAGTTCGACCCCGCCCGAGCGGACCGAGCCGCCCGCCGGAACATGCGTGCTGATCCCGCGTGCGTGGATCATCCGGCCCAGTTTCAGATTGGCGCGGTCGTCTTCGGTGCCGGGACATTCGATCATCTCGATCAGTCCGATCCCTGGATAAGCGCGCAGCATCGCGGCAAATTGTGCGGGGCTGGCGGCGTCGGTTGCATCGACCAGCGCCGCGCGGCCCGGATCGAGCACGCGAAACGGGCCAAACCTGGCAATCCCGCGCGGCAGCTCTGCGGCTGCAGCGTTGACGAAGCGTTCTGACCCACCTTCGCTGACATATTCGGTGATCTCGACTGTCGTGGTCACGGTTACCACTTGCGCGGATTCTTGCGCGGCCACCGGGGCAGCAGCGAACGCGATCAGCGAAACGGCAAGGGCGGCGAAACAGCGCATCCCGGCTTAATCGGCCCAAGCATGTTACTCGCTTGCCAATGCCAAAGGTTAAGATGGTCTTGCCGGACGTTTTGTTCACACGCAGGCGCGGAGGTGCTGAGAAGAATTTTTTGCAGTTCTGGCCGAACGAAATATGAACTTTGCGCGGCATGCTCAAAAATGAAATGGTGACCGGTCTGCGGCCGAATTCCATTGTCTCCGCATCTCCGCGCCCCCGGATGAACCCATGTCGCAATTGCACCATTTACGCCGCAATCGCTCGACAACTGCAAAGCGAGCCGCCATCACGCAAGTATTACGCACTTGCACTTGGGGGGTATTACTTGGTCGCGTTGGTTCAGACGGTCGCTTATCTGGGGCTGGAGGCGCGCGGGGTCGAAGTGCAGTGCCAGATCGCGCCGGGCCTGCCGCGCTTCAACGTGGTTGGGCTACCCGACAAAGCGGTCAAGGAAAGCCAGGAGCGGGTTCACGCGGCGCTGGCGGCGATGGGACTGTCGCTCCCGCCCAAACGGATCACGATCAACCTGTCGCCGGCCGATCTGCCCAAGGAAGGCTCGCACTACGATCTGCCGATTGCGCTCGCGCTGCTCGCCGCGATGGGGGTGACCGATGCCGAGCAGCTGCACGATTTCATCGCGGTGGGCGAACTGGCGCTGGACGGGCGGATCATCGCCACGCCGGGCGTGTTGCTCGCCGCGCTTCACGCCAGCGGGCAGGACAAGGGGCTGATCTGCCCTGCCGCGCAAGGCAGCGAGGCCCGCTGGGCGAGCGGCATCCCGATCCTCGCCGCGCCCAATCTGGTCAGTCTGCTCAATCACCTCAAAGGCACCCAGCAACTGCCCGAACCCGTGCCCGGCGTGGCCGAGGAGCCCGGCTTTGGGCCCGATCTGAAGCAGGTCAAAGGCCAGGAAAGTGCGAAGCGCGCGCTCGAGATTGCCGCCGCCGGGGGCCACAACCTGCTGATGATCGGGCCGCCGGGCGCGGGCAAATCACTGCTGGCGAGCTGCCTGCCCGGGATTTTGCCGCGGCTGACCCCGGCCGAGGCGCTTGAAACATCGATGGTCTCGTCGGTGGCGGGGACGCTGCTGGATGGCCGGATCAGCCAGGTCCGCCCATTCCGCACCCCGCACCA
>JANMCG010000091.1:0-17659 GCA_031361075.1 Novosphingobium sp.
TCTTTCGTCAACCGCATGGCCGATGCCGAAGTGCCGGTGGCTGAACTGGTCGGCGATCCGGTGGCCGAGCTGGCCGGACTGAACCCGCGCCGCAATCCGGCAATTCCGCTGCCGGGGGATATCTTCCCGGGGCGGCGCAACAGTGCTGGCCTCGATCTGGCCGATCCGCTGGTGCGCGGGCAGCTGCTGACCGAGCTGGAAGAACTGGCGCTCTTGGATAATTGGGAGGCTGGGCCAAGCATCACGCACAAACCGGGCAGCTCGCTGCACTCGATCTGCTCACCTTATGATATCGTCCGGCAAGTCGGCACAGTCCGCCCCGCCACCGCGTCCGAAGTGGACGAAATGATCGCCCGCGCCGCCGCCTTCCAGCCGGAATGGGACGGACTGGGCGGAGACATCCGCGCGACTTTGCTCGAACATGTCGCCGATCGATACGAGGCCCACACCGCGCAATTCCTTTCGTTGTGCCAGCGCGAGGCGGGCAAATCGCTGGTCGATGCGGTGCTGGAGCTGCGCGAGGCGGTCGATTTCCTGCGCTACTACGCCGCCGAAGCACGCGCACATTTCAGTGCGGAAGGTATCGCGCTGCCCGGTCCGACAGGCGAGAGCAACCGCTTGCGGCTCGCCGGGCGCGGGGTGTTTGTCGCAATCAGCCCGTGGAACTTCCCGCTGGCGATTTTCACCGGGCTGATCGCCGGGCCGCTCGCCGCGGGCAACACCGTGATCGCCAAGCCGGCCGAGCAGACCCCGCTGATCGCCGCGCTTGCGATCCGGCTGTTCCACGAAGTCATCTCCGACGGCGTGGTCCAACTCGCTCCCGGTGACGGCAAGGTCGGGGCGATGCTGACCAGTGATCCGCGCATTGCCGGGACCGCCTTCACCGGCTCGACCGAAACCGCGCGCGCGATCAACCGGGCGATGGCCGGGCGCGATGGACCGCTTGGCATTCTGGTCGCCGAGACCGGCGGGCAAAACGCGATGATCGTCGATAGCTCAGCCTTGCCCGAACAGGTGACGCGCGACGTGCTGGCGAGCGCGTTCCAGAGCGCGGGGCAGCGCTGTTCGGCCTTGCGGGTGCTTTACTTGCAAGACGATGTCGCCGACGCGATGCTCAAGATGATCAGGGGCGGCTTCGAGGCTTTGGTAATCGGCAATCCGGAGGATCTTTCGAGCGATATCGGGCCGGTGATCGACGCCGAGGCCAAGGCCAAGCTTGAGCAGCACATCGCCGCGATGAAGGGCGCCGGGTACAAAGTTTGGAGCCGCGATTTGCCTAAGGCCTGCAAGGCCGGGCACTTCGTTGCGCCGACGATTATCGAAATTGCCTCGATCCGCGACCTGGCCAACGAGAACTTCGGTCCGGTGCTCCACGTGGCGCGGTTCAAGGCCAGCGAACTCGAACACGTGATCGCCGATATCAACGCCTGCCAGTTCGGCCTCACGCTCGGCCTCCACAGCCGGATCGATGCGACCCGGCGGTTGGTCGAAGCACGCGCTCGGGTCGGCAACTTCTACGTCAACCGCAACCAGATCGGCGCGGTGGTCGGCAGCCAGCCGTTCGGCGGTGAGGGCTTGTCGGGGACCGGCCCGAAAGCTGGCGGTCCCCACTACCTTGCTCGCTTCGCCACTGAGCGCGTCACTTGCATCGATACGACTGCGGCCGGCGGCAATGCGAGCCTGATGGCGGGGGAATAGCACTTGCCCTTGTTAACCGCGCGGTTAAACTGCTGCGTGGGAGACATCGATGGACGACGCTACTTATCAGCGCCTGCTGGCCAAAGCGCAGCTGACCAAAGACTTGTTTACGTTCGACGAATTCATTGGCTATTGGGCCAAGGATCGCCCTGCGCGAATGGCGATCGAAGGCGACGATCTGGCTTTCAGTTTTGCTCAGCTTGAAGACGCGAGCGCGCGGGTTGCCACGGCGCTGGGCGCTTTGGGCGTTACCAAGGGTGAGCGGATTGCGTGGTTTGGCAAGAACAGCGCGACGTACTTTGCACTGTTCTTCGGCGCGGCGCGCGCCGGCGTCGTGATGGTTCCGGTCGGCTGGCGGCTGGCTGAGCCCGAGGCCGCGTTCATCATCGACAATGCCGAGGCCAAGCTGCTGTTTCTGGGTGACGGATTTGAAGGCTGCACCACGACACTGGGCCAGCGCCCCGGCTTGACGCGCTGTTTCACTTCGGATGAAGCGCGCCGCGATGTGATCGGCGGACCGCGCGGCGCATTCACCGCCAGCGGACCGGACGATGCCGTGCTGCAACTGTACACCAGCGGCACCACCGGCCAGCCCAAAGGCGCGGTGCTGTCCAACCGCAACCTGTTCGGGCTGCGCAAGGCGGGCCTCGATCACCCCATGCCGCATTCGCTGTGGGACGAGGACGAGGCGGTGCTGGTTGCGATGCCATGCGCGCATATCGGCGGCACGGGCCTCGGAATCGTGGCGCTCGCCTCGGGCTTGCCGGGGATCGTGCTGAGCGAATTTGATCCGGTGCGGGTGTTCGATGCGGTGGAAAACCGGGGGGTGACGCGGTTCTTCATCGTACCAGCGGCGCTGCAAATGCTGCTTAACCACCCGGCCTGCGCCGGGACCGATTTCAGCGGGATCAAATACATAATGTACGGCGCGAGTCCGATCCCGCTTGACCTGCTGCGCGAATGCATCGCGATGTTCGGCGCTGAATTCGTGCAAAATTACGGAATGACCGAAACCACCGGGACGATCTGCGTGCTCCCGCCCGAGGACCATTCGGCCGCCGGCAACGCGCGCATGCGCTCCGCCGGGAAGCCGCTGCCGGGGGTGGAAGTGGTAATCCGGGCCCGCGATGGCAGCGATCTGCCGGTTGGCGAAATTGGCGAGATCGTCACGCGTTCGTCCAGCAACATGCTGGGCTATTGGAAGCTGCCCGAGGCCACCGCCAGCACGATGGATGCCGACGGCTGGATCGCGACCGGCGATGTGGGGTACTTCGATGCCGACGGCTATCTTTACATGTACGACCGGGCCAAGGACATGATCATCACCGGCGGCGAAAACGTCTATCCGGCCGAGGTCGAAAGCGCAATTTATGGCCACCCCGACGTGCTCGAGGTGGCGGTGATCAGCATCCCCGACGAGAAATGGGGCGAGGCGGTCAAGGCGGTTTGCGTGCCCAAGCCCGGGCATAGCATCGATCCGGCGAGTATTATCGACTGGACCCGCGGCCGCATCGCCGGGTTCAAAGTGCCAAAAAGCGTCGACGCGATCGCCGCCCTGCCGCGCAATCCCAGCGGCAAGATCCTGCGCCGCGAGTTGCGCGATCCCTATTGGGCGGGCAGGGAACGGCAGATCAATTAACGACTTTTTCGACGAACTTTTATGAGGTAGCCATCATGTCCGATCCCCTTCCCGGCGCGCAGGCGCACATCGAAGCAGCGCTCAAAGCCTGCGCGGTGATTGATGATTTGCCCGCCGATACCCTGCTGCTGCCCATCGCCAAGGTCGGGGTGATCGGCGCGGGGACAATGGGCGGCGGGATCGCGATGAATTTCCTCACCGCCGGGATCCCGGTGACGATCGTCGAGCTACAGCAGGAAGCGCTCGACAAGGGCGTCAGCGTCATGGGCAAGAATTACGATGCCAGCGTCAAGCGCGGCCGGATCGAACCGGCGGTGGCCGAGGCGGCGATGGCCGCGCTCACCCCCAGCCTGTCATTCGATGCGCTGGCCGATTGCGATCTTGTGATCGAGGCGGTCTACGAATCAATGGAGGTCAAGAAAGACGTCTTCGGAAAGCTCGACGCCATCGTGAAACCCGGTGCAATTCTCGCCAGCAACACCAGCTATCTCGATGTCGATGAAATTGCGGCGGCGATCAGGCGGCCCGAAGCGGTGCTGGGAATGCACTTCTTCTCGCCCGCCAACATCATGAAGCTGCTCGAGGTTGTCCGCGGCGCGAAAACCGGTGCCAGTCAGCTCGCCACGGTGATGCAGCTTGCGGCCCGGATCAAGAAAGTGCCGGTGGTTTCGGGCGTGTGCCACGGCTTTATCGGCAACCGCATGCTGGCCAAGCGGCAGGAACAAGCCAACGCGCTGCTGATGGAAGGCGCGGCTTATTTCGACATCGATCAGGTCCTGCTCGACTTCGGTTTCCCGATGGGGCCGTTCCAGATGGGTGATCTTGCGGGCCTCGACATCGGCTGGCACCGCGATCCTGCCAAAGTCACCACGATCCGCGAAGCGCTCTGCGCCAAGGGCCGCTGGGGGCAGAAGACGAGCAAAGGCTTCTACGACTACGACGAAAGCCGCCAACGCAGCCCGTCGGATGAGGTCAAGGCAATCATCGCCGATTTCGCAGCGAAGTCAGGCGTTGCGCAGCGCACAGTGAGCAAGCAGGAAATTTTCGAGCGGCTGCTCTATCCGATGGTCTCCGAAGGCGCGCTGATCCTGGATGAAGGCATCGCCCAGCGCGCCAGCGACATCGATCTGGTCTGGCTCAACGGCTATGGCTGGCCGGCTTGGACCGGCGGGATCATGTATTGGGCCGACCACGAAGGGCTCGGCACGATCGCGGCCGGGCTGGAAGCGCATGGGCTGCCGGTGGCATCGCTGCTGGCCAAGTTGGCAAGCGATAACGGGACGTTTTGCTCGTAGGGCCATATCCACGCCCACGCTCACACCCGGCGGCTCGGCAGCACCAGACTTCGGCTGCCGTTCGGTTTAGTTACCGCGCCGCCGGGATGCACTGTTCGCGCGGCAGGTCTTTGAAGCTGTCGCAGTTGTAAAGCGCGATTTCAGCCCCGCCCGGGTCGCGCGAATAACTGAACTGGAGCGATTTGCGCGCGGCGGCAGGCAATGGGAACGCGGCGGGAATTTGCGCGCTGCTGCTCCACCCCATGACGCGGCAGGTGCCGCTCGGCCCGCACAGCGTGTGCGCCACGTTGAGCGCTGAGGCGGGCCCGGCGCCAGGGTTGACCAGCACGAAATTGGCCATCCCCGAAGCGACCCGCATCACAACGCGCGCGCCGCTGACTTTGGGGGTGTCCTTGGGCAGCCGGGCAATTGCGAACGAGGCGTCGGGATCGCCCATATCGGGACTGCCGCTGGGGGACAGGACCGCGCCCGGATCGCCCATCAGCGCGGCGAACGAAGCTTCGCCGCCGCGATAGCGCTGCCACGATGCGCTCGTCCCCCACACCCCCGGCCAGCGGTAAAACAAGTGCGTCTCGACCTGCGCCAGCTTTTGCAGTTGCGGGCTCCAGCTTGGGTAAACCCAGTCGGTGTGATAATGCGTGGCCGCGCCAACCCTGGCGAACACCGCGCCGCCCAGCGCCTCGTCAGCGCGCCGCCGCGCTGCGATCCAGGCCGCATCGCCATAGCGCCGGGTCAGCGAACCGTCGCACGTGAAGGTGAACTGGCACCCGGTCTGGCGCTGGGATCCCTGAAACACTACCCCGCACACCGTCTTGGCAAAGGCCGGATGCCGGACGCGGTTCAGGATCACCTGAATCACCGCGCGCTGTCCGGGATCGGTATTTCCCGCCTCAGCCATCGCCGCGAGCGCGAGGCAATCGCGCGCGTTTCCGCGATCGGCGCTCGATCCCGCAAACCTGAACGGTGTGGCCGGCGGTATCGCACCATCGAAGAACGGATCGGCCAGATTGCTGGCGCGGGCCTGGTCCATCTGGTCAGCCGACAGCGCCGGGGCCAAGGTCGCGCCAGTCAGCAGCGGGGCTTCATCGGGCCCGCCGGGCAGCGCGGCAAGTTGCGTCGCCGCAGCATCGCGCTTGGCCGGCGCCGGCGGATTAAACGTCTGGCACGCCAGCGCGAACAGCACCGTGGGCAACAGTCCCAATAAGGCAATCACCAAGCGCCGGATGAGCGGATCTTCCATCGCCTGCCTTTTAACCACCGTATCTTGTTGTAAACGTTCAGGCGCACCGCCCGAGCAGTCGCTGCTTACGGTTCCGTACGCCGCTCCGCAACCGGTAACGGCGGATCCGCGCCATGCTTGGGCTGAGCCGCGGCGTGGGCTATACCCGCTACTCCCGCTTATTCGATTTGGAGATTTCAGTGTGACTTATGCCCAGCAGATCCATCTGGTCCGCCGTCCCGCTGGGATGCCCCGGGCGGCTGATTTCGCTTTGATTGAAACCGCCCTGCCCGCCCTGCGCGATGGCGAGGTCGAGATCGAGGCGCTGCTGATTTCGGTCGATCCGTACATGCGTCCGCGCTTTGATAACGATCAGCCACTAAATGCCATCATGCCCGGCGGCGGGATTGGGCGGGTGGTGCGTTCGGGCGCTGCCGCGCTACCCGAAGGCACAATTGTCAAGCATGGCGGCGGGTTCCAAAGCCGGCTGGTGGCATCGGCCAGTGATGTAGCGCGGCTCGATCCTGACCCGGCGCTGCCGCTGTCGGTGTATCTGCACGTCTTGGGCATGACCGGGCTGACCGCATGGGGCGGTTTGCTGACCACTGGCGCGCTGGCCGAGGGCGAACGCGTGCTCGTGTCGACCGCGGGCGGCGCGGTCGGTTCAGTCGCGGCGCAGATCGCGCGGATCAAAGGCTGCCCGGTGGTCGGACTGACCGGCAGTGCTGCCAAAGTGCAGTGGCTGCGCGACGTCGCCGGAGTCGACGCGATTGATTATCACAGCGGCGATCTGGCGCAATTGCTTGGTGCGGCCTTGCCCAAGGGCATCGATGTCTATTTCGATAACGTCGGCGGGGCGCAGCTTGATGCAGCGCTGCCATTGATGCGGATGCACGGGCGGATCCCGGTTTGCGGGATGATTGGGGCGTATAACGGTGACGGCGCAGGGGTGCGCAATCTGCCGCTGCTGATTTACAAGCGGCTGCGGATGCAAGGGTTTGTCAGCACCGATTACGTGCCGCGCCAGGCCGAATTCGAGTGCGAGATGACCGGGTGGATCAAGCACGGCCAGATGCACTGGCAGGAAACCATCATCGATGGGTTTGAACACGTGCCGGCGGCGATGATCGCGCTGCTGAACGGCGAGAATGCGGGAAAGATGCTGGTGCGCGCCGGCAACTGACGCAGCGCCTGGCGAGGTGTCCTGCTTACCGATCCCTGGCCTTGTGATCGAGGCTCAGTCCGCGCGCCCAGCGCCGCTGGAACCCGCGCCAGTACTGCGGCTGAGCAGCGCCCGCTACTGTGCCGCCCCATTGCTGGCGAAAGCTCGACGGCCATTGACCGGCGTTCGAATCGCGGGTCGGTACGGCCAAATAGCGCGCTTTGGCGGTATCGTGCTTCAGCGTAAGGTCGAAGAAGGCCAGCGCAAAGTGCTGATCGATTCCAACGATCCGCTCTTGCCGCCAGACTGCATCGTTGAAATATTCGATCGTCGAAAAAGCCTCGTCGCCGCGGCGCGCCACCGGGTTTCCGGCGATGTTGTGTCCAGCTTCGCGGAAAGTGAGCAAATAGCGGTCGGTCCGGGTGGTCTTGTCGAACACGCGCTGCGTGCCTTGCGCATAATCCACCACATCATCCTGATCGCCATCGATCAGCAGCAGCGGCGCGGTAATTCCTGTCAGGCCAGCATCGTTCCACACCCCGGCGCTGGGCTGCGCGCCCCACGGCGCGAGCGCGATCACGGCTTTGATCCTGGACGCTATTTCGTCATCACGCCGCGCCGCCAGTTGCCGCGCCGCTGCAGGCAGCTGCGCCAACGCCGGGGCGCCGGGATCGACCACGGCCCCGGCGCTGGTCAGCACGCCATAGCCGCCCATCGAATAACCCAGCAGCCCAATATTTTGGGCATCGATCAGCGCAGTCACTTCAGGCCCGCCCAGTTGACCGGCCAAAAGCTGCCGCAGAACCGCGCGTTGATCTTCAGCCCGGTTGACCAGCACCGATCCGAACGACACTGCAAAGCCGAGCAAGTCTGGCACGGGCAAGTCGTGGTGATCGATCGCTGCAACAACATAGCCGTGCGATGCCAAGCCCTCAGCCAGCTGGCTCATATGCGTGTCCCAGCCGCCAAACCCGTGTGACATCACGACCAGCGGAAAGCGGCCTTTCCCGCTCAGCGCCGTCGCTCCGGCTATGGCGCTGCCGTGCTCGGTGATCTCGTAAGGGGGCGCAGTCGCGGTGATTACGGTGTGGCGATAAATTGCTGGCTTGGCCGATTTGGCGGTTTTGGCAGGGTACCACAGCCGCACGCTGATGGTGCGCTTGCCCAGCAGCAGATCATGGCGCGCGGTGCCAATCGCCAGCGAACCCGGGCCGCCCAGCTCGGGCAATTCGGCGGAGCGCGTGCTGGCCGCCGGCGCATGTGCCGGGGCGGGGGCAGGGGCTGAAAACGCACTTTGCGCAGCGCCGGACACGGTCATGGCGCAAACTGCGCAGACCATCATTGCGCGCGCTGTGCTGGTGCCAAAGGTCTTGCTGGTCATTTAACTGGTCCTTGCCCTGATGGCTCGCAATTGATCGGAGCGGCCTTGATTGTCGCGCTTAGCGCAAGCCAGTTGGCCGCGCTATGCCGCAGGTCGGTTGGCGGGTTCGGTGCTCGCCTCAGCCGCATCGCTCGCGCCCGGATCGCCAGCCGTGGCAGAGGCGGCGATATCGCGGTCCATTGCCGCTGCAGCGGCTTCAAGCTGGTGGCGTGCCGCGTCATAGCGCTGGTTGAAGTCGGGCTTGCGGCTGCATCCGCCAAGCGCCAGCCCGGCGATCAGGCCGGCGATCGCTCCGGCAATCATTGCGCTGCGCATCAGTACCGCTTCCGGTAACGCAGGTTGATATTGGTCAGCCCCGATCCGCCGGCTGCACCCAGGATCGACAGGGTCCGGCTCAAACTGACCTCGATCTGTGTTGCGGTGAAGCCGCGCGCATCGGTAATCAGTTCGAGATACACGTTGTTGCTGATGTAACGCCCCGCACTGATCGCGGTGCCGCGTCCGGTCTTGGCATCGGGCGACAGGATACTCAGCCGCGACAGCCCGGAGGCAGCGCGCAATTTGCCCAGCGGATTAAGCCCGCCGCCGGTCGCGCGGAGCGAATTGAGCGAAGCGGCCAGCTGCACGCCTTGCAGCGGGGAAAGCGAGCCGACCGAGTTGCCGAATAGAATCCGCGACAGCACTTCGTCAGCGGGCAGCGCCGGATTCGAGGTGAAGCTGATTTGCGGCGTGAGCGATCTGCCCGTGACGTTGACCGCCACACTCACCCCATCGATATCATCGCTGGCGTTAAGCGTGATCAGCGGGTTGATTGGCGATTCACCGGTAAACAGGATCCGGCCGTCCTGCAAATCGAACCGCCGCCCCGCAAAACTCAGGTTGCCGCGCACCAGATTGACATCGCCGCTCATCCGCGGCGCAGTATTGGTGCCGGTCACGCGCAGATCGGCGCTCCATTCGCTATCGAGCCCCATTCCGGTGACGGTCACCTGGTTAGGCGCGGTGAGCGCCACATCGAGCCGCAACCCATCGAACAGTCCCGGCAGTTCGGGCGCGGGCTCATTGCCGGTATAACGCGGGCGGCCGCGCGGCGGTTTGAACCGCACCCCGGTCAGGTCTGGCACTTGCGCCGCGCCCTGGCGGATCAGCTCGTATCGAGTCTCGGTCAGCGCAAGTGCGCCCGACAGCAGCGCTGTGGCTCCTGCCGCTTTGGTCAACCGCAACTTGCCCGTCGCGGAAGACGCAATGGCATCGCTGCGCGCGATCCGCGCATTGTCGAGTTCGAAGGCCAGATCCATCGGAAAGCCTTGCGCTGAAGACACGCTGACGGTGCCAGTGGCGGTCAGCTTGCCCGCTCCTGCGGTTGCAGCCAGCTGTTCGACTTGCAACCGGTTGCCAACGAACCGCCCGGACAGCACCATGTCGGTCAAGCGGGTGCCATAGGTCTGGTTTTGATACGTCAGCCCGTCGCCGCGCACGATCCCGGTTAATTGCGGATTGCGCACCTGTCCGCTGAAATCGGCACCGACCGCAAGTTGCCCAGACAACGCCTGATCGGTGAACCCGCCGAACGACCACAGCGTGTCAGCTGGACCATTATAGCGGATACCGCCGCCGAGCGACGATGCGCTGAGCCGCTGAGTCCAGGCACCGCCGCTGCCCGGCGCGCCCATCGTGGCTGTAATCCGGCCAATTACTGCGCCGCGCCGCCGCATCACCGCACGCACATCGCCGCCGCTGCCGCCCAGGGTGCCGATCAGGTTGAGGTCGATCGGCTGGCTGACCGCCACTGCGCTGGTGCGGGTGAAGCCGTTGATGGCCAGACTTGTGCGCAATTGCGGAAATGCGCCGGCGCTCGGCTGCGCGAAATCCAGGCTGCCGGTGGCTTGCCCGCCCAGACCGTAGCCCGGCGCAAGCGCGTTGACCAACGACAAGTCGATCCCGTCAAGCCGGCTTTGCAGCGTCAGCCCCGCGCCATACTTGCCCGCCAGCCGCATGTTTCCCCGACCGAAATCAAGCCGTGACGGCAGCAGTTCATAGCCGCCGCGCGACGGCACGATCCGCGCCGGGCTCGCGGTCTTGAACGCAATCCCACGCACTTGTCCATCAAGCGCAACCCGCCACAGCTGCGGCTCGAGCGTGGCATTGCCGGCAATCCGGAATGGCACTGAACTGATCCCTTCGGCCAGCAGTTTGGCCTGCCCGCGGCCGCCCCGATAATCGATCAGCGCGCGCGCTACTGCCAGATCGAACCCGCGCACCCGGGTCTGCGCCAGTTGCACATCGGCGACCACATACGGCGTATCGTAAAGCACCACTTTGGCATCGACGATGGCGCTGCCGATCGCCAATTGCGCCGCGCCGGGCAAAACCGTGTTGTTCGCGCGCAGGTTGACTAAGGCTTGTTGAAAACGGCCCTCCGCGCCCAGCCGGATCAACCCGACCAGCCCGCGCCCATCGGCGTTAAGCTCGCCCAGATACGGCCCGGCGGCGCTGCGCTGCAATCGGCCGGTGAAGCCGATCCCGGACAGATCGCCGCGATTGATCTGCAAGGTCAGCGGTCCCTTGCCCTGGAGCAAGGTGACATCGGCTGACAGCGGACCATAGTCCGTCATCCCGGTTGCAGCGAAACGATACCCGCCGCCGGTGCCGAGGATTTGCGCGCGGACATTCGCAAGGCCAATCCCGAACCCGGGATTGCGGGCCAGCACCACCGCCTTTGGGTTGGTCGCGGTCCCGGTCAGCTCTACCGCGAGCGCGCCGTATTTGCTCGATTGCCCGGTCAGCATGATCGCCAGCTGCCCGCCCGGCGCATACGTGCCGCGTCCATCGGTGATCCGCAGCAGCGGCGCAGTGACGCGCAAGTTGGAAAACCGGATGATCCCGTCATTGCCGTAAGCGACATTGCTCGATCCGGTCGCGTTGCCGCCCAGAAAATCGCGCACGCTGGGGTTATCGAGCCGCTGCGAGCGCGCCCGGACAGTGCCGGTCAGCGCAAAGCCCCGGCCGACCTGCTTGAGATCGGCGCGGGTATCGATTGCGAAAGTCCCGACGCTGGCGATCCGGTAATCGGCGATCCGGCCGTTGAACGCGCCTGCGTAAAACCCGCGCGAAAGATCGGCCAGCAGCACCGCAGTGGTATCAATCCGGTCCGACCGGATCCGCATGTTATCCGACAGGATGCGCGCGCCCGAGACCGCCAGATCACCGGCAAGCCGGACATTGGCGAGGGTGCCGCCCGCTGCTTGATCAAGCCCGGTGATCCGCACCGCCGACGCCTTGAGCGGGATCAGCAGATGATCGGGATTGACTCGCGCCGCGCCACTGGCGCGCAAGCCTTCGATCGTTACCCCGCCAAACGCCAGCGCCGCCGCCGACAGTTCGTAGCGCGCAGCGGGCGCGGCGAACGCGCCGTCGAGCGTCAGCCGCCCACGCAGCGCGCGCGCCGCCAGGTTGGGCGCAAGCGCGCCGGGCCGCAGCAGCGCGAAATCAAGCTCCAGATTACCGAACCGGTTCGCCGCCAGATCGACAATCCCGGTATAGCCCAGTCGCACGGCGTCGCTTGACGCG
Organism: Novosphingobium sp.; assembly: GCA_031361075.1. GTDB lineage: Bacteria > Pseudomonadota > Alphaproteobacteria > Sphingomonadales > Sphingomonadaceae > Novosphingobium. The sequence goes on from JANMCG010000091.1 coordinate 11,965, forward strand.
GTGCCGGTCACAGCGGCGCTCCGTCCGTCGAGCTTTGCGGCCAGATCGATTTGCGTATCGGGACCCGCAAGCGCAGCGGGCACGTCTGCCAGCAAGCGGCTGAGCGCGGCGCTGCCTTTGATCGATACGGTCCCGCTGCGCGCGCTCACCGCCAGCCGGGTAAACGGTTCTCCCGCCAGATCGGTATTGATCGTACCGTCCCAGCGCCGCCAATCGCCCGATCCGGCAATCCGCGCCGCCAGGCCGCCTTGCCAGCCGCCCAGCGCGGCAAGCACCCCGCCGGACGGTGCATCAAGTTGCAGGTTAAGTGCCAGCTTGTTCGCCGCGGGTAGTGCATCGAGCGTCAGATCGATGCGGTCACCGCCCAGGCTGCCAGCTTCGACCAGCGCCCCGCCTTTAAGCGTCGCTTGGGCGCGGCCATTGGCGATGTGGCCCGACCCATCGAGTTGCAGCAGTCGCCGCTCTCCCGATACCTCCGGCGCTGCCTCAAGCCGGTCAATCTGCAACCGTGCGATGTCGATATCGATGTCGGGAAGCAATGGCCCGTTCGTGGTGCTAACCTTGAACGCCGGAACCCGCTCGAGCAGCATGCGCGGTGCATGCAGCAAGCGGACGTCGATGTGACCGCGGGCATAAGCCAGCGGCCGCCAGTCAAGCGCGGCCTCGGGGATGCGCAAGAATTCGCCCTTGGTATCATACGCGCGCACATCGATCAGTTTGGACGCGCCGAACAACGACCCTTCGATTCGCCCGACGCTGATCCGCAGCCCGTTGGCAAAGGTCGTTTTCGACAATTGCCGCGCCGCCAGATTGCGGCCCCACTGGCTATGCAGTCCGATCGTCACCACGCCCAGCGCGGCCACCAGCAGCAGCGCCAGTGCGCTCAGCCAGCGCAGCCAGCGCCGCGGCTCAGCTCGGATTACCTCGGCGCTGGCGGGCGCAGTCTGCTCGGGATCGCCGGGCAGCATCAGAAGGCTTGCCCGATCGAGACATAGACGTTGATCCGGCTTTCACCGGGGCGGCGTGCGATCGGCGTGGCCAAATCGATCCGCATTGGCCCGAAGTTGGTGTAAACCCGCAACCCGAGCCCCACCCCGGCCCGCAGGTCGCTGAACTTGGGGGTCGATGCGGCGTATGACTGGCCGACATCGACAAACGCCGCAACGCCGTAATCGCCAAACCGGTAACGCGCTTCGAACGCGGCTTCGTTCAGACTGCGCCCGCCAATCGGATCGTTGTTGAGGTCGCGCGGACCAAGGTCCTGATATGCAAATCCGCGCACCGACCCGCCGCCACCCGCATAAAGCCGCCGCGATGGCGCCAGCCGGTCAAGCGTTACGCCTTGAATGCTCGCGACCCGCGCCCGCGCTGCAAGGATCAAACTGCTGCCGACCTGCCGGTAAATCGACCCATCAAGCCGCAACCGCGCGTACGGTGAAACCGCGCCTTGCAGCGAAACTTCGGGCTCGGCCAGCAGGCCCAACCGAAAGCCTTTGTGCGGATCGAGCAGATTGTCTGTAGTGTCGAGCCCGAGCTGCCCGGTCAGTCCGGCAATAGCGTAAGTGCGCCGCACGCGCATCGCCAGCCCGGCATCAAACACGCTTTCGTTGGTTCCGATGATCTGCACGCCATAGGCATAGGTTAGCCGTTTCTGCCACAGCGGCGTCGAATCGCGGCTGATCCGGCCTGCCAGTCGTCCGGTATAAGCCGTGAACGCATCGTATTGGCTGTGTTTGAGTTCGGCCACCGCTTCGACCGTGCGATCGCGCTGCCCCGCGTTCGAGCGCCGGAATGTAACGCTGGCGCCCTGTTCCTGCGTGCCCAGCACCGCGCTGCCGATCAGCGCGCCTTCGGGCGGGAACAGGTTGCGATGTGTCCAGCTGGCCTCCGCTCGGAAGCCCTCACCGGTATTGTAGCCAGCGGCCGCGGCGAGCACGCGCGGCGGCCCGGCCTGCTGCTTGACCACCAGCGTCACATCCTGCGTGCCGTCCGCGCTGACCGGTGCATCGCTGCGGCGCGGTTCGACCGCGACTGCGCTGAACAGCCCGGTCGCAATCAACGCCTGGCGCAGATCGTCGACCTTGCGGCTGTCGTACAGTTCGCCGCGTTTGAACCGGGTCAGCACTGCGATGTGATCGGCGCCGAACGCTGGCGTCCCTTCGGTGACGATTTCGCCGTAATGCCCCCGCGGACCGACCGTGACCGGCAACGAATAACCCGCCTGTCCGGTATCGGGGTCGAGCAGCACATCGCGCTGCCCGATTTCGGCAAAGGGATAGCCGTTTTGCGGCAGCGCCAGCGCGACATTCGCCTCGGCCCCGATCACCCGTTCGGCGATCACCGGTTCACCCACATTCAGCGCCAGATTGCTGCGGATCAGATCGGGGGGGACGGTCGGATCGGCGCTGATCGTGATATCTGACAAGGCAAACTGCTTGCCCGGCACCACAGCAAACACCACCGCCAGCGGCTGCCCAGCGTCGACCGTCGTGCGGTCAATCCGCCCGCGAACTTGCGGATCGAACCAGCCTTGCCCGGCCAGCAATTTCTTGAGCAGCAATGTATCTTCGCCGATCCGCCCGTTCAATTGGGCAACATTGGCAGCCCGGCCCTTGCCTTTGCTCAGGGCCGATAGCCCGCGAAACGCGGCGGCCAGATCGATCGGGCTCTGCTCTTTGGTAACTTCCAGCCCATCGACCCGCAGCCGATAGGCAACTTCGACAGCGGCGGTGTCTTCGGCCTGCTGCGTGAACTCAACCGGGGCAATCTTGAATTCGGCCAGCGGCGGCAGCGGGCGAAGCATTTCGGGATCACCGGGTAACCCCTGAACCGGCTGGGCAGCGGCTTGTGCCGCCGGTTGGGATCCAACCGGGGTGGCGCCGCCCGGACCAGTCTTAGCCGGAACAGCGGATGCCGCCTTCAGCTTGCGCTCGAACTCGTCAATCGATTCAAGTGGCTGGTTCAGCGCGGGATCGTCATCGGGGCTAAGCGCGGGGATTGCCGCGTTGAATTCCTGATCGGGGATAATCGTTTCGACTGCCGGTAACGCGCCAGCCGGGGCTGGCGGCACCGGCACTGCGCCAGCTTGCAACGGATCGGCGGCAGGTGGCACCGGGTTCGGCGCAGTCTGCGCCAGCGCCGGCCACGCGCCACCGAACACGCCGGTCAGCAGCAGCAGTTGGGCGGCATGGCGAAATCTGCGCCGAACTGAAAAGAGATTGATCGCGGGGGTCAAAGGTGGCTTTCCGACATTGGCCAAAAATTTGATTTTCAACGCTTTTGCGGCCCCCCGCATTTTGCAATCACCAACGCGCAAACCGCGCTGCCAAAGCAATCGTAGTCCCTGAGCATTAGCGGCATACCGGCGGCAGGGCAAGCGCCGCTGGTGCCGTTCAGGTTACCGCCAGTCGCTGATGGAACTGCGGCTGGTCCCACTCGCGCGTGTCCAGCACCGCAGCAAGCTGTTCCACCGCGCGCCAGACATCGACGAAACCGAGATAAGCCGGGGTCAGGCCAAGCCGCAGAATGTCGGGATCGCGAAAATCACCGATCACCCCGCGCGCGATCAGCGCCTGACAGATGGCATAAGCCTGCGGATGGCGCAGCGAAACATGGCTGCCGCGCGGGCTTGTCAGGTCTGGCCCGGCCAATGTCATGGCAGGGCAAATCGCCGCCGCCGCGCGCACGAGCAGCTGGCTTAGCGCCGCCGATTTTGCGGCCAGCGCGGGCATGCCCAGCGCAGCGACTGTTTCCACCCCGCATTCGAGCGCCGCGAGACCGAGGATCGGCGGGGTGCCGGTAAGCATCCGCGCGATTCCGCTGGCAGGCGCGTAGTCATCGGTAAACGCGAACGGCGCGGCGTGGCCCATCCAGCCCGACAGCGGATTGGCAATATCGGCATGCAGCCGCTCGGCGATGTAGAGAAACGCGGGCGCACCGGGCCCACCGCAAAGGTATTTGTAACCGCAGCCCACCGCCATGTCGGCGTCGCAGCCGGTCAGATCGACTGCGATTGCGCCGGCACTGTGCGACAAATCCCAGATGACCAGTGCGCCAACGGCGTGCGCCGCAGCGGTAATCGCCGCCATATCGTGGACCTGCCCGGTCTTGTAGTGAACATGGCTGAGCAGCACCGCGGCGACATCTTGGTCAAGCGCGCGCAGCAGTTGTCCGGGTTCGGCCAGCCGCTGCTTTGCCAGGCCGAGCGTTTGCAGCCCCTGGATCATGTACAGATCGGTGGGGAAACTGCCCGGTTCGGACGCCACCACCCGCCGTCCGGGGCGCAGCGCCAAGGCAGCCGCCAGCAGCTTGAACAGGTTCACCGAGGTTGAATCGCAGGCCAGCACCTCGTCCCTCGCCGCGCCGATCAGCGGGGCGATCTTGCCGCCGACCCGCTGCGGCAGATCGATCCAGCCCGGCGCGTCATCCGCCGCCGCGTTCCAGCTGCGGATCAGCCGCTCTCCCCATTCGTCCTCGATCACCTGGCCAATGCGCGCCGCTGTGGCCCGCGGCAACGCGCCCAGCGAATTGCCATCGAGGTATATCACCCCGTCGGGCAGGACGAACAAGTCGCGCGCAGCGGCCAATGGATCGGCTGCGTCAAGCGCGCGAGCCTCGTCAGCAAACGTCATGGCAGTTCGCGCAGCACCGCACGCAGCGGCGCGGCATCGGCCCCGGCGATGCTCAGAGGCAGTGCGATCAGTTCGTACCACCCCGGTGCGACCGCATCGAGCACCAGTCCTTCAAGGATCCGCATATCCGCCGCTGCCACCGCGCGGTGCGCATCCATGGTTTTGGATTCCTGCGGATCAAGCGAAGGACCGTCGATCCCGATCAGCACCACGCCTGCCGCCGCCAATGCAGCGATGGTTTGCGCTGCCACCGCAGTCCATTGCGGGGTCCAGCCATCGTGCGGAAACGTCTGATACGTGCGGAACAACACCCGCGTCGCGCCATCAAGCGGCGGCAGATGCTGCGGCTCGAGCAGCGCGCCCGTGCCGCGCGCATCGATCACCAGACACGGCCCCAAATACGGCTCAAGCGGCACCGCGTCGATGCTGGCCCCCGCCGCGTCATAGTGCAGCGGCGCGTCAGCATGCGCGCCGCTGTGGCTCGACATGCTCAGCGCCGAGACATTGACCGGGCTGCCGCCGGTCATCTGCCAGGTTTGCACTGCAGAAAATCGGGTGTCGCCGGGCCACACCGGCAAGTTGGCGCGCAGCACCTGACTGATATCCCACAAACGGCGAGGCAGAGGCATTACATCGTTCATCCTGCGGGCCATTAGCGTAGTGGCACGGCCAGCGCCACGCCCCATGCGCGCACGCGGGCCGGGCCACGGCGTCACCCCGCGTTTGTCGTGCCTGGCGCTCCCTCGTTTCAGCCAGATGCAGGCAAACCCGTGCCGCGCGGGGGAATGGCCTGGTTTGCGCTGGCCCAACCGGTGTCAGTTGTGGCAGTTGCGCGTCTGACCGGCATCGGCCACAAGGAACCCTGCATGACTGACAATCCATTCCAGGATAGCGCGGCGCAAAATGCAACAGCCGCCGCTTTAAGCAAGGTTCCGGCGGTCACGCTGGGGTTCTGGGCAATCAAGATCCTAGCCACAACGCTGGGCGAGACCGGCGGTGATACCGTCTCGATGTCGTGGCTGGGCGAAACCACTGCCGATGCCGGACAAGGCGGGCTGAACGGC
>JANMCG010000108.1:0-4007 GCA_031361075.1 Novosphingobium sp.
TCCAGCTCGGCGGCGGCATCCGCACACGCGAAGCAGTCGAGGGCTGGTTCGACCTCGGCGTGGCGCGGGTGGTGATGGGCACCGCCGCGCTCAAAGACCCCGAGTTCGTCAAGGACATGGCGAAGGAGTTTCCCGGCGGCATCGTCGTCGCGGTCGATGCACGCGACGGCATGGTCGCGACCGAGGGCTGGGCCGAAGTCTCCGACGTCGGGATCGTCGACATGGCCAAACGCTTCGAGGACGCGGGGGTCGCCAGCCTGCTGTTCACCGACATCGGCCGCGACGGGCTGCTCAAGGGCTGCAATATAGAGGCCACGGTCGATCTGGCGCGGCGCACGAACCTGCCGGTGATCGCCAGCGGCGGGGTCAAGGGCCTCGACGATATCCACATGCTGGCGCTGCACGCGCATGAAGGCATCGAAGGCGTGATCACCGGGCGCGCGCTGTACGACGGACGGCTCGATCTGGCGGCCGCGATTGCGATGGCGGAGCGGGCTTAGTCGAGTGGCTGTCGGACTAATCATCGGGCTTGTGTTTGGCTGCTGGTTGGGTTGGAGCGGTCTCCGTAACCTTAGATTAGGCGTTGCAAGTTTTAATCGGCTGCGATTTAGCCCCACGCATTATTTCCCGCGCGCGCAGATGCCTGTGTGCTTCTGGATAGTCGTCAGCCTGAAGTTAACAGCGGGAACTTTGCTTTTGAGTTTGGCCGCTTTGTCGATTTTGATGTCCAAGGAGTAAGGATGTGATTGCGGCCAACGAGTTGGTGACCTTCCCATGACCGTCCGGATCCGCGTCATCCCCTGCCTCGATGTGCGCGATGGGCGCGTGGTCAAGGGCGTGAACTTCGTCGACCTCATGGACGCCGGCGATCCGGTCGACGCCGCGAAGGCTTATGATGCCGCCGGCGCGGATGAGTTGTGCTTCCTCGACATCAGCGCCACTCACGAAGGCCGCGGGACCTTGCTTGATGTCGTGCGCCGCACCGCCGAAGTGTGCTTCATGCCGCTGACCGTGGGCGGCGGCGTACGCTCGGTCGAGGACGCGCGCGCGCTTTTGCTGGCAGGAGCTGACAAGGTTGCGGTCAATTCCGCTGCAGTCGCGCGGCCCGAACTGGTCGGCGATATCGCGCAGAAGATGGGCAGCCAGTGCGTCGTCGCCTCGGTCGATGCGCGCCAGCGCGGCGATCGCTGGGAAGTGTTTACGCACGGCGGGCGCCAGGCGAGCGGGATCGACGCGGTGACGCACGCCGTTAAATTGGCCGAACTTGGCGCGGGCGAATTGCTGGTGACCTCGATGGACGGCGACGGGACGCAAGCCGGATATGACCTTGCTTTGACCCGCGCGATTGCCGATGCGGTATCAATCCCGGTGGTGGCAAGCGGCGGGGTCGGCGCGCTGGAACATCTGGTCGACGGGGTGACCAAGGGCCACGCCAGCGCGGTGCTCGCCGCCTCGATCTTCCATTTCGGCACCTATACTATTGCACAGGCCCACGCCGCGCTGCGCGCCGCCGGACTGCCCGCACGCGGATGATCGTAACGCATCGTGGCCAATCAGTCCCGCGATGGCACACCGCCGACACGTCGCTTGCCGCACTGCAACAAAAGATACAATCGGCCGATCGTGGTTGGGGTATTGATCAGATTCGCTGCCGTTGCGATTGCAACTGGCGCAGCCAGCCCGGCCTGGGCGAGCGGCGGAATTGCGATTCCCGAGCCGACGGACCTGACGCTGCTGGCGCTTGGTCTGGCCGGGCTGATTATCGGCCGCCGCGGTGCCAAACGGCCGCCGCAGGACTAAACTGTACCTGACTGGCGCGGGCGGACTGGACCTGCACTGCGCGGCAACCTATTGCGGGCAACATGGACACACTCGCCCGCTTATCAGCCACAATTGCCGCGCGCCGCGATGCCGATCCGGCGAGCAGCTGGGTTGCTAAATTGCACGCCGCCGGGGTACCGGTGATCGCGCGCAAGTTGGGTGAGGAAGCGGTCGAAACGGTGGTCGCCGCACTATCTGGCACCCGCGACGAGCTGATCGGTGAGGCTGCCGATATGCTGTTTCACTTGCTCGTGCTGCTCGATGCGAAAGGCGTGCCGCTGACCGAAGTGCTCGCCGAACTTGACCGCCGCGACGGCATCGGCGGGATCGCCGAGAAAGCGGCGCGCTGACGATGCCGATCGACGCCACCTCGCCGTACGACGATCAGAACGTGTTCGCCAAGATCCTGCGCGGCGAAATACCCAACCGCACGGTGTTCGACGACCAATGGGCGCTGGCGTTTCACGATATCAGCCCGCAGGCGCCGGTACACGTGCTGGTGATTCCCAAAGGCGCGTATGTCAGCTGGGACGATTTTTCGGCGCGCGCGAGCGAAGCCGAGATCGCTGGGTTTGTGCGCGCGGTCGGGCAGGTTGCGCGCGATCTGGAGCTGGTCGCGCCGGGTTACCGCTTGCTCGCGAATGTCGGGCAGCATGGGCATCAGGAAGTGCCGCATCTGCACGTTCACTTGTTCGGCGGGCGTCCGCTTGGGGCGATGTTGGCGCGCTGACGTCGTCCCGGACTTGATCCAGGACCGCTGGCGGCAATACCCTAGCGCGCGCAAGACGGGCAGCGATCCCGGATCAACCCCGGGATGACGCAAAAGCTTGCCCCGCGACTCGCGCAGCGGCTAAAGGGTGCTCCACCATGACGTCATTTCCCGCCCCGCCTTGCGGCCTGATCGAAGGCCCGCTGCACAGCTTTGCGGTGCGCGCTTATTTCGAGGACACCGACTTGTCGGGGGTGGTCTACCACGCCAATTACCTGCGCTGGTTCGAGCGCGCGCGGTCGGATTTCGTTCGGCTGCTCGGGATCGACCAGCGCGCCGCGAACGAGGCTGGGACCGGGGCATTTGCGGTCGCCGAGCTCACCATCCGCTACCTCGCCCCCGCCCGGCTCGACGATGCGGTGCTGATCGAAACCCGCTGCGAAGACTTGCGCGCCGCCAGTTGCCGAATGCACCAGAAAGCCATGCTGATCGGCGGCGGCATGCTCGCCGAAGCGCGCCTGCGCGTCGGCTTCGTCGCCCCCGATGGCCGCCCGCGCCGGATGCCCGATGGCTGGCGCGCCGCCTTTGCCAGCATCATGTCTGAAGGAACCTCATGACCATCATTGCCCTGCTCACCTCCGCTGCTGCTCCGCCGGTTACCTCCGCTCACCTCAACCCGGTGCGGTTGTTCCTCGATGCCGACATCGTGGTGCAGGTGGTGATGGCCGGTCTGCTGCTCGCCAGCGTGTGGGTGTGGACGATCGTGGTCTCGTTCAGCTTGCGCTATGCCGGCATCCGCAAGCGCTGCGACGCCTATGAGCGCGAGTTCTGGAAGGCGAGTGATATCGACGCGTTTCAGGCTGAGCGCGGTAAAGGCGATGTGCCGGTGGCGCGGGTTGCGGCAGCAGGGCTGGCCGAATGGCGGCGCTCAACTGGTGGCAAGTCTTTGGACAAGGACGGCACCCGCCAGCGGCTCGCCCAGGCGATGGACAGCGCGATTGCGCAAGAGGCGGAAAAGCTGGCCGAACGGCTAAACTTTCTCGCCACGGTCGGCGCGGTGGCGCCGTTCGTCGGCCTGTTCGGCACCGTCTGGGGGATCATGAATTCTTTCTACCAGATCGGCCAGCAGCAAAACTCCTCGCTCGCGGTGGTCGCGCCGGGGATTTCCGAGGCGCTGTTCGCCACCGCAATCGGACTGTTCGCGGCGATCCCCGCAGTAATTGCCTACAACCGCTTCTCGCACCGGGTCGATCAGCTTGAGGCGCGGTTGCAGCGCTTTGCCGACCGCTTCCACGCCAGCCTCAGCCGCGAGCTGGAGGCGCAGTAAGTGGCCTTCACCCCCTCTCGTCGGCGCAATCGCCGCGGCCGCGCGCCGATGGCGGAGATCAACGTCACGCCCTTGGTCGACGTGATGCTGGTGCTGCTGATCATCTTCATGGTCACCGCGCCGCTGCTCAGCGCCGGGGTGCCGATCGAC
>JANMCG010000147.1:0-14680 GCA_031361075.1 Novosphingobium sp.
TTCACGCCTTTGCCCGGCTGCAAGCCGATCTGGATGAAGCGCGCAGCGCACTGGCCGAACGTGCGATGATCGACAAAGCCAAACGGTTGCTGATGGATAGCCGCAAGCTGACCGAGCCGCAGGCCTATGCCATACTGCGCAAGGCTGCAATGCAGGGGGGCAAGCGGATCGCACAGATTGCTGATGCACTGATTTCCTCTCATCAGCTGCTGGGAGGACCATTGTGACTGACGAACTGACCATCGGTTTCCTGCCGCTCGTCGACGCCTGCCTGCCGATACTGGCGCGCGAGCATGGTTTTGCCGAAGCGGAGGGTCTGTCACTACGGCTGGTCAAGGACTTCAGCTGGGCGACCGTGCTTGACCGGCTGCTGTACGGCCACTCGGATGCCGCCCATCTGGTCGCGCCGCTGGCCTTGGCGACGACGTTCGGCCGGGGGCGCCCCGCGCAACCCCTTGCGGTTCCGTTCGTGCTGGGTCTCAATGGCAATGCGGTCACCATGAGTACCGCTCTGGCCGCGCAGACCAATCCTACAGGCGGCCTGGCCGACCCGGTCAAGCTGGGGGCAGCGCTGCGAGATGTGGCTGAAGCGCGGCGGGCGGCCGGGAAGCCGTTGAAGTTCGGGGTGGTCCATCGCTATTCCAGCCACAATTACATGCTGCGCTATTGGCTCGCTGCTTGCGGAATTGCACCCGATCACCAAATCGAAATCACCACAATCGCACCGCCGTTCTGTGCCGATGCGCTGGAAGCAGGCGAAGTAGACGCGATCTGCGTGGGCGAGCCGTGGAACAGTGTCGCGGTGGCCCGCGGAGTCGGTGAAATTGTACTTCTAACCTCGCAAATCTGGCGCCGCGGAGTTGAAAAAGCACTCGCCGTGCGCGAGCCGGTACTCGGCGAAAAGCGCGCGCAAATCGAAGCCTTGATCCGGGCCCTGCGCCGCGCGGGCGAACACTTCGTCGATCCTGCCAACTGGCAAGTTAATGCAGCAATTCTGGCGCGCGCAGAATACCTTGACGGCAACGCAGAGCTGATTAAGCGAGCAGTTTCCGATCATCTGCTGCTGGCGAGCAATGGCCCGCTCGGACACTATCCCGATTTCATGTTTCAACACCGCGAGGCGGCCAACTTTCCGTGGATCAGCCAGGCCGAGTGGCTTTACACCCAAATGGTCCGCTGGGACGGTGGCCGCTATGATCCAGCCGATGCTGCCAAAGCCGCGCGGGTGTTCCGTCCGGACGTCTATCGCAGCGCACTTCGCGGCACTGGCGATCTGTTGCCGGGGGCAAATTCAAAGGTCGAAGGAAGCCTTGGACAGCCAACTGCAGTAGGCATGCAGCAAGGCGATATGACCCTGCAAAACAACCGTTTTTTCGATGGTACTGCGTTCGATCCCGCAGACCTGGCCGGGTATCTTGCCGCGCTGCCATAACACTATTTATGCTGCACTGCAAAAAAGCGCTTTACCTTTTGCGCGCTCAGAGCCTAGCATAGCAAAGCAAGTTCGGAGTCGCCCAAAGTTGGGAGGCAAAGTCCGGCCTGCTGATTACTGACATTGCGTGGCAACGATGCCGCCCGAAACGGTCCACCCGGACCTGCTCGAGGCGGCTTTTTGTGTGCGCGTTTCTGGAGCGCGGCAGTGAGCATCGGGGGAGGTTCAGCGCAGCAGCACCAAAACGGCAAGTGCCGCTGCGAGCAGCGCGCTCAGCCCTTGCCAGAACCGCACCGGGTTGCGCTCGATCAGGGGCACGAAGCGGCGCGAACCACTGCTGAGCGCGCCGCCGCCTTCCAGCGCACGCAGCAGCCCGATGACGTCGCCGAACCGAGTCTCGCGCTCGGGCTGAAGCGCGGTCAGGATGGCGTCATCCAGCCAGCTGGGAATTTCAGGGCGATGGTGCGAGGGCGGCAATGCGCGGCCAAAGCGCGGTCGCTGAAATGCCTCTTGCTCGCCGTATGGCAAGGCACCAGTGAACCAGCGATACAGCGTCACCCCCAGCGCGAATTGGTCGGTCAGGGCGTCGCCGGCATTTCCTTCAAACTGCTCGGGAGCCATGAATCCGGGGGTGCCGGGTATTTCGTCAACCCGAAAGTCCTCGACTTTGGGCAAGCGCGCGACCCCGAGATCGATCAGCTTGAGCCCGCCGTCGGTGGTGATCATGACGTTGTCGGGCTTGATATCGCGGTGGACCACATCGAGCCGGTGCAAGGCAGCTACCGCGCGGGTCAGCCGGACCGATTGAACCACGCCGACGTGAAGCGAAGGCAAGCCCCGCGCCAGCCGCTGCGCCATCGTCTCGCCATCGAGCAGCGGCTGCACCCCGTACAGCGCAGTCTGGCGATCGGGCCGGACGGCATGCGCAGCCAGTACGAACGGGCTGACCACGCGCTGCGAAAGCAGCATTTCGCGGGCGAAAGCCAGCCGCAAGGCGCGCTCGGACAACACTTCGCGGCGGGGAAATTTGATCACCATCTGGCTGCCATCATCGCCGTCGGTGGCGACCAGCAAAACTGCGTGGCGGCCCACGGTCAGCACCCGATCGATCCGGAACCCGTCGATGCTTTCGCCGACCTTGGGCGGCTCGACGAACGGCAGCCCGGACAGGCCCGCCAGGATGCCGTCGTGGTCGGGCGCGGGCAAGCGCACGATATCGATCACCACGGCGGTCGCGTTATCGTGTCCGCCCGCTGCAATCGCCGCATCGGCCAACAGTTCTGCGGTGGCCTCGGCGCTGGCATTTTCACGCAGGATTGCAGCGATTTTGGCGTTGGACAAGACCCCGTGAATACCATCGCTGGTCAGCAGCAGCCGGTCATGTTCGGCCAGTTCGATATCGGCATGATCGAGCCTGAGTTCCGGCTCGATCCCCAAGGCGCGGATCAGCACATGCCGCAGGTCTGGTTCAGGGCGGACATGATCGGTAGTCAGGCAGATCAGTCGTCCTCCCGAAAAGCGCCACGCCCGGCTATCGCCGACATGAACCAGATGCGCCCGCCGGCCACGCAGCGCCAAGGCGGTGAAGGTTGTTGCGCTGTCTTCCATCGCATCGCCGCGCGCCTGCGTGTGCAGCCAGCGGTTGTACGCGGTCAGCGGCAACTGCATTGCGCGCGCCGCGCCCCAGGTATCGGGCAGCGCGTAAAATCCCTCGATCAGCGCGCGCACCGCCAGTTCGGACGCGGTCCGGCCAGCTTTGCCGCCGCTAACCCCATCGGCCACCGCCGCTATAATCCCGTGGCGCGCGCGTTCCAGCGCAGTGCCCATGTGGACCCCTCCGAAATCCTGATTTTCCGGCCGCGGGCCCACGCGACTGGCAAAACCCGCAGCCGCCACCAGTTCACCCGAATCGCGCATTCTTCGCTCCGCCCCTTACGCACGAGCGCCGCGCCCGTACGCACGAGGATCAGTTTTCAATCCGTTTCGTCAAGTGCAGGAAGGACCTAAATCATGGCATCGATTGCCGCATCCAAGGACTTTAACCCGGTGACTATCAAACACGGCGCCAGTTTCTGGCAATCAGGACACCGCCCGACGCTGATTGCCGCGTTTCTCTATTTCGATGTGGCGTTCATGTGCTGGGTCTTGCTCGGCCCGCTCGCCCCGATTATCTCGGCGCAGCTTGGGCTCGATGCGGCGCAGAAGGGCTTCATGGTTGCAGTGCCAGTACTGGCCGGCGCGTTTATCCGGTTGATCAACGGACTGCTGGTCGATCGGATTGGCCCCAAACGGACCGGGACAATCAGTCAGGTAATCGTGATTAGCGGACTGTTTGCAGCGTGGCAGCTGGGCGTCTCATCGTATGCCGGGACGCTGGCGGTTGGCGTGGTCCTGGGTTTTGCCGGAGCCAGCTTTGCAGTCGCGCTGCCGCTGGCCAGCCGGTGGTATCCGCCTGAGCATCAGGGCAAGGCGATGGGGATTGCCGGAATGGGCAATTCGGGCACGGTGTTTGCCGCGCTGTTCGCCGCGCTGCTGGCCAAGGCTTACGGTTGGAACAATGTCTTCGGGTTCGCGCTGATCCCGCTGATCGCGGCTTTCGCGTTGTATTTGGTCGCCGCCAAAGACAGTCCGGCTCAACCTGCGCCGATGAAGCTTTCGGCCTATGCCGGGGTGCTAAAGGATCAGGACGCGTGGTGGTTCATGCTGTTCTACTTTGTCACTTTTGGCGGGTTTGTCGGACTGTCGAGCTCGCTACCGACATTCTACACCGATACCTTCAAGCTGACCCCAGTGGTGGCGGGTTATTGCACCGCGGCGGCGGTGTTCATGGGTTCGATGCTGCGACCGCTGGGCGGCGCGCTGGCTGACCGGTTGGGCGGGATCAAGACGCTGAGCGCGGTCTATCTGATGGCGGCAGTCTTGTTAGTTTTGATTGCCAGCGGCCCGTTCAGCCTGGCGATCACAGTCGTGCTGTTCATCGCCGTTCTGGGCACGCTGGGGGTCGGCAACGGCGCGGTTTTCCAGTTGGTGCCGCAGCGGTTCCGCAAGGAAATCGGTGTAATGACCGGACTGGTCGGCTTTGGCGGCGGGCTGGGCGGTTTTTACCTCGCCTCTTCGCTCGGTGCGATCAAGCAGGCCACCGGCAGCCCGGCGATCGGCTTTCTGATCTTTGCCGGATTGGCCCTGGTGGCCTTGCTCGGCCTGACTTTCGTCAAACGCCGCTGGCGGACAACCTGGGGCGCAGCGCTACAAGGCGCGCGGATCTAAGCTGAGCAGGATTGGGGGCGGGTCCTGCCCCCCCCCCCGCCCCCGCAAGCTGGCCGTCAGCGGCAGCAGCAAGCCTCTGGGAAGGGTGCGTATTCAAATCGTGAGGGAACTGCCATGATCGCCCGAATTCTGTTGTGCGCTGCGTCGTTATCAACTGCTTCAGCGGCACTCGCCGCTCTGCCCAATTCGCCGCCGCCCCGACCGCAACCGGGAGATCCCGTGAAGATCGGCGATGGACTGACGCTCGATCCAATCATCGATGGGCGACTGCGCTACGAGCACGCCGATCAGCCGGCTGTTGACGCCGATGCCGTGACCCTGCGAATCCGCGCCGGAGCCGAGCTCACGCACACGTCGGGGCTAAGCGTGCTCGCCGAAGCGGTCGGCACGCTGGGCATTGTCAATCACTACAATGCCTTTCCGTTCGCAATCGCCGACAACCAGCGCCGTCCGGGCTTTGCGGTGGTGGCCGATCCCATGACGGTTGGACTTAATCGGCTGACAGTGCAGTACAAGTCCAAGCCACTGACCGTAACGCTGGGCCGCCAACGGATCAATCTGGACGACCAGCGTTTTGTCGGCAGTGTCGGCTGGCGGCAGAACGAGCAGACGTTCGATGCAGCGCGGGTCGAGGCGCTGCTGGGCCCGGTCAGCATAGACGGTACCATTGCCGTCAGCCAACGCACGATCTTCGGGATCGATGCCGGGTTGCGCACTGCACACGACGGCAATTTTGTGTTCCTCGGTGCAGGTGTAAAGCTGGGGCCGGTATCGCTCAAAGGATTTTCCTATCTGCTCGATTACAACACAGCCGAACAAGTCGGCTCGCTGGCAATCGCGATGGCCGACACCCAAACTTATGGAATGCGGGCGACCGGCAACTTCGCGCTTGGCAAGGCGACCAAGCTGAACCTTGCCGCCACTTATGCCCGGCAGTCGGATTGGCAGCAGAACCCGGTCAATTACGACGCCGACTACATCGTAGCTGAGGCCAGCATCGCGAATGGGCCGTTTGCAGTGACCGCGGGGTATGAACGGCTCGGCTCGGCAGCAGGGGGGCGCGCATTTCAAACCCCGCAAGCGACGCTGCACAAGTTCAACGGCTGGGCTGATATGTTTCTGGTCACTCCGCCAAACGGATTGCAGGACATTTATGGCGGCGCATCGCTAAAGCTGCCCAAGGTCAAGGCGTTGCCTGGGCTCAATCTGGCGGTCGGTTTCCACCGGTTTGAAAGCGATTTCGGTTCGCTGCATTATGGTGATGAATTCGATGCCAGCCTTGGTTTCAAGTTGGGGCGGATGAACTTGCTGGCCAAGTATGCCGGTTACGAGGCCGACCGGTTCAGCGTGGACACCAAAAAATTCTGGCTGCAACTGGAATTCTCTTATTGAGCAAAAATGGAAAACTGGCGTCTTGCTGCACTGCAAAAAACTGCTTGCCGCGACTCGCGCTGTTGAGTTAGTTCTGCGCGTGAAGCAGGCGTAGCCGTCCAACGCTGGACGATCGAGCACCGCCTGCTGACCAAATGATTGACGCGTGGCAATGCAGCCGCCCGTACCGCTCCAATGGACCGGTTCGTGGCGGCTTTTTTGTGTTCGCGCGCCGCCAAGGAGACGCTCAGTGAACGCGCCAACCCGTTTCGATCAAGGCCGGAATGACCGTGCTGCAACCGAGCGCCTGGTGGTGATCGGCAATGGCATGGCCGGGTGCCGCGCGGTGGAAGAAGTGCTGGCACGCGACCCGACGCGCTACGCCATCACCATTTTCGGCGCCGAACCCAGGGTGAACTACAACCGGATCATGCTTTCGCCGGTGCTGGCGGGCGAAAAGGCGTTTGCCGAGATCGTGATCAACGATGCCGCTTGGTACGCGGACAATGCGATCACGCTGATTTCAGGCGATCCGGTGGTGGGAATTAACCGAGCAGCGCAAACCGTCACCGCCCGGTCCGGCCGGACTGAGACGTATGACCGGCTGCTGATCGCCACGGGGTCCGATCCGTTCATCATCCCGGTGCCGGGGCATGATCTGCCCGGTGTGGTCACGTTCCGCGATCTCGACGATGTCGGCAAGATGCTGGCCGCGGCACAGACTGGCGGCAGCGCGGTGGTGATCGGCGGCGGGCTGCTCGGACTGGAAGCCGCGCATGGACTCAGTTTGCGCGGCATGGCGGTGACCGTTATTCACCTGATGCCAACGCTGATGGAGCGCCAACTCGACGAAGCAGCCGGATTCCTCCTCAAGAGTGAGCTGGAACGGCGCGGGCAAACCATCGTCACTGGCGGCGACACCGCAGCAATCGTAGCGCATGGCGGCCACGTGGCCGGGGTCCAACTAAAAGACGGACGACTGTTTGCGGCGGATATCGTGGTCATGGCGGTCGGGATCAAGCCGTCGGTGACGCTAGCGAAAAGCGCCGGGATCGACGTCGAACGCGGCATTCTGGTCGATGATCACATGGTTACTTCGGACCCGGCGGTTATGGCGGTGGGTGAATGCGTGCAGCACCGCGGGCTGTGCTATGGCCTGGTCGCGCCGCTGTGGGACATGTGCCGCGCGCTGGCTGATCATGCTACCGGTGCGCCTAGTGGCTATGAGGGGTCGGTCACCTCCACCAAACTCAAGGTTTCGGGGATCGACCTGTTCTCTGCCGGAGACTTTTCGGGCGGCGAAGGGGCCGAAGACATCGTGATGCGCGATGCCGCGCGCGGGGTCTACAAACGGCTGGTGATCAAGGACGACCGGCTGATCGGCACAGTGCTCTATGGCGATACCGCCGACGGGAACTGGTATTTTGACTTGCTCAGACAGGGTGAGGACGTGTCCGCGATCCGGGAGGCGCTGATCTTTGGTCAGGCCTTTGCCTCAGGCGGTGCCACGCTGGACCCTAACTCAGCCGTTGCCGCCCTTTCGGACAATGCCGAAATCTGTGGTTGCAACGGCGTTTCCAAAGCCAAAGTGGTCGGGGCCATTCTCGGGGGCGCACAAAGCCTCGATGCGGTGCGCGCCAGCTGCAAAGCCTCGGCCAGCTGCGGTTCGTGTACTGGCCTGGTTGAAAGCCTGCTTAACCTGACGCTGGGCGGCGCGGTACAGCGGATCGAAAAAACACTGTGCAAATGCACTAGCTTTACGCACGATGATGTCCGCCGCCTCATCATCGAAAAGCAATTGCGGGCGATTCCGCAGGTGCTGCAAGAACTCCACTGGACCACGCCCGATGGCTGCGCCTCGTGCCGCCCGGCGCTTAATTATTATCTGCTGTGCGCATGGCCCGGCGAATATGTGGACGATCAGCAAAGTCGGTTCGTTAACGAGCGGATGCATGCCAATATCCAGAAGGACGGGACCTATTCGGTGGTCCCCCGGATGTGGGGCGGGTTGACCAATCCGCGCGAGCTGCGCGCGATTGCCGACGTAGTGGAAAAATTCAACGCACCGATGGTCAAGGTTACCGGCGGCCAGCGGCTCGATATTTTTGGGATCAAAAAAGCGGATCTGCCGGCAGTGTGGGCCGATCTCAATGCCGCCGGAATGGTTTCGGGCCATGCTTACGGCAAGAGCCTGCGCACCGTGAAAACCTGCGTTGGCAGCGAATGGTGCCGGTTCGGTACGCAGGATTCAACCGGCCTCGGCGTCCAGATCGAGCACATGACCTGGGGCAGCTGGATGCCGCACAAGTTCAAGATCGCGGTCAGCGGCTGCCCGCGCAACTGCGCCGAAGCGACGATCAAGGACTTTGGAATAATCTGTGTCGACAGCGGGTACGAATTGCACGTCGGCGGCAATGGCGGGATCAAGGTGCGGGTCACCGACTTGCTGTGCAAGGTGGCGACCGAAGCCGAAGCAATGGACGTCTGCGCTGCTTTCATCCAGCTTTACCGGGAACAGGCGCACTATCTTGAGCGTACCGCACCGTGGATTGAGCGGGTCGGGCTCGACCATGTGAAATCGGCCTTGCTCGATGATCCGGAAACCGTCCCACGGCTGGCCCGGCATTTCCGCTGGACGCAGAGTTTTATGCAAGACGATCCGTGGGCCAAACGTGCGGCGGGCGAGGATGCCGAATTGCACCAGCACCTGGCCGAAGTGCGCCCGCTGGAAATCGTAGCGTGATCGGCGAGTGGCTCGATATCGGTCCGGTCAGCCAGATTTCGCCCGGTAATGCGCGCACGCTGCCGGTGCACGGCGGGGCAGAAATTGCGGTGTTCCACACGCTCGACAACCAGTTCTATGCGCTGGTCAATTCGTGCCCGCACAAGCAAGGCCCGCTTAGCCAAGGAATTGTTCACGGCACCGTGGTGACTTGCCCGCTGCACAACTGGAACATCTCGCTTAAAACCGGCGAGGCGCTGGGCGAGGATCGCGGATGCGTCCCGACCATTCCGCTGCGGGTCGATGCCGGGCGGATGTACCTGCTGCGCTCGGCAGTGGTCGGGGAGCGCGCAGCATGATCGTCGCTGTAATCTGCGTTGTTCATGAGCCTGTCGGACGGCTGCCCTTTAATGGTTCGGCTGGAACAGGCCCGCGCGGCAAATGTGGTCCTTCGCCCAGCTCACGTCGTACTGAATTTTGGGAGCCTGGTTCGTTTGGTGGCCGGGCTTAATGTGACGCCGGTCCGCACCACCTGCGCCTATTGCGGGGTCGGCTGCGGGATCACCGCCGAGGTAACCGGCGCGCGCAGCGTGCGGATTGCTGGCGACCCCGATCATCCGGCCAACTTTGGCAAGCTTTGCTCAAAGGGCACGCATCTGGGCGAGACGGTTGGGCTGGAAGGCCGCTTGCTTCGCCCGATGATTGGTAAACGGCAGGCCAGCTGGGACGCGGCGCTTGATCTGGTCGCCGGCAAGCTGCGCGCCTGCGTCGCCGAGCACGGCCCGGACAGCGTGGCCTTTTATGTCTCGGGGCAGCTGCTCACCGAGGATTATTACGCAGCTAACAAGCTGATGAAAGGCTTCATCGGCAGCGGCAATATCGATACCAATTCGCGGCTGTGCATGGCCAGCGCGGTCGCCGCCCATGTCCGCGCGTTCGGTGAAGACGTGGTGCCGTGCACTTACGATGATCTTGATCAGGCCGATCTCATTTTGCTGGTCGGCTCGAACACCGCCTGGTGCCACCCGGTGATCTGGCAGCGAATTGAGCAAGCGCGCCAACGGCGCGGAACCAAGCTGGTGGTGATCGATCCGCGCCGCACCGAAACCGCCGAACAAGGCGATCTGCATGTGCCGATCGCGCCCGATGGCGATGTCGCGCTATTCAACGCGCTGCTGGCCGCGCTCAATTGCCGCGGGCTGACCGATGCGCTCGGGCTCGAAGTTCCGGAAGGGTTCTGGACTGCACTGCCGTGCGAGCATGGGCTCGATCCCGCGACCTTCGCGCAGCTCGCCGATCTGGTCTCGGCGCATCCGCGTATGATCACGCTGTTCAGCCAAGGCGCAAACCAATCGACCAGCGGGACTGACAAAGGCAACGCGATCATCAACCTGCACCTCGCCACCGGGCGGATCAACCGCGCCGGGACCGGGCCGTTCAGCATCACCGGCCAGCCCAATGCAATGGGCGGGCGCGAGGTCGGCGGGCTCGCCAATATGCTCGCCTGCCATCTGGGTTTCTCGTCGGCCGAGCGCGCCGCTGTGGCCGCGTTCTGGGCGGCACCAAACCTGTGCAGCGGTCCGGGACTTAAGGCGATCGAGCTGTTTCGCGCTGTCGACGATGGGCGGATCAAATTCCTCTGGGTCATGGCGACCAACCCGGCGGTGTCGATGCCTGACAGCAATTTCGTGCGCGCCGCGCTGGCCAAATGCCCCACGGTCGTAGTTTCCGATGTTATGGCCGACACTGATACCGGGCGTTTCGCGCACATTCGCCTGCCCGCGCTGGCCTGGGGCGAAAAGGATGGCACAGTGACCAATTCCGAACGCTGCATCAGCCGTCAGCGCGCCTTGTTCACCGCCCCCGGACAAGCCCGCCCAGATTGGCAGATCGTCTGCCAAGTGGCTGAGCGGCTGGGCTGGGGCGACGCGTTCGCCTTTTCCAACCCAGCCGCAGTGTACCGCGAATATGCCGCCATGACCGCGCTGGCGGGCAAGCATGGCAAACTGCTCGATCTGACTGCGCATGCGCGCATCACTGACCAAGACTATGACGCCGTACTGCCGTTTCGCTGGGGCGGGGCGCATCCGCTGGCGGCGGGTTATTCCACTCCGTCCGGGCAAGCACGGCTGATCGCGGTGACGCCGCCGGTCGCCGCGCATGACCCGGCCTTCCCGCTTCGGCTCAACACCGCGCGCTATCGTGACCAGTGGCACACGATGACCCGCACCGGCCTCTCGCCAACGCTGTCGCAACACCGCCGCGAACCGCTCGCAGAGGTAAACCCCGCCGATGCCGCCGCCCACGGCCTGACCGAGGGTGGGCTGGCGCGGATTACCACACCAGCGGGCGAAGCGGTGTTCCGGGTGACACTGAGTAAGGGCCAGCAGCGCGGCGCGCTTTGTGTGCCGATGCACTGGACTGACATCATGTCGAGCGCGGGCCGGGCTAACCGTCTGCCCGGACAAGACGCCGATCCGATTTCGGGCCAGCCGGGGTTCAAGAACGCGGCGGCGCGGATCGAGCAGGTCACGCCTGAATGGCGCGGCTTCCTTGTTACAGCTGAATTGCCCGAACCGGCGGATCTGCTTTATTGGTCGCGCGCGCGGGTCAGCGGCGGCTGGCTGTATGAGCTGGCGGGCATGGGCACGGTCGACATTGACGCCATGTTACCCGCTGGCGACCGGCTGGAAGTGGCAGATAAGGCGCGCGGCATGCGGCGGATTGCGGTGCGAGCAACAGACGGAGCGGTTAGCGCGACGCTCTTTCTGACCCGGTCGGGCCAACTGCCGCCGCGTGATTGGGCGGCCGCGCAGCTTGGCGCGCTCACCGCCCTGCCGGCTGAATTGCTGGCCGGACGGCCCAGCACGCCCGAACCAGAGCGCGGGCCGATTGTCTGCGTCTGTCACGGGGTCGGCGAACAGGTCATCAATGCCGCCGCCAGGATCGGTGCCTGCACGCTTGGCGCTATCGGCGTGGCAACCCGCGCGGGCACCAACTGCGGGTCGTGCCGCCCAGCCATCGCGCGCTTGCTGGCCGTAGTTCTTACCCCCGCACCGGAGCCTGTCGCATGAGCGATTTTCCTCCCGGCAGCGTGTGGCTGGTCGGCGCCGGCCCCGGCGATCCAGAATTGTTGACCCGCAAAGCCGAGCGACTGATCGGTTTGGCCAGTGTGGTGTTTCACGATGCGCTGGTCGGGCCGGGCATCCTTGATCTGGCCGGTCGCGCCGCGCGGCTGATCTATGTCGGCAAACGCGCGGGGCGGCATTCCAAGGATCAGGCGAGCATCGACCAGTTGATCGTCGCGGCTGCACTAGCGGGCGAGCGCGTCGTCCGGCTTAAAGGCGGTGATCCGGGAATCTTCGGCCGCGCCACCGAGGAGCTGGAGGCTTGTCGTGCCGCCGGAGTGCCAGTGCGGATTTGTCCGGGGGTTACCGCCGCCAGCGCCGCAGCCGCCTCGCTCGGCCGATCGCTCACACTACGGGGGCTGGCGCGCAAACTGGTGTTCGTCACCGCCCATGCCAAAGCGGACACGGAGCTCGACCTCGATTGGTTGGCCTTGGCTGATCCGCAAGCGACGCTGGCGATTTACATGGGCAAAGCGGCCGCCGGGCTGCTTGCCACCCGGTTGATTGCGGCAGGGCTGCCAGCTGATACTCCGGTGGCGATGATCGAGAACGCCAGCTTGCCCGGCGAGCGCCAGTTCAGCACACGGCTCAGTCTGCTCCCGCTTGCCGCACGCACCGCGCTGGGCGATGGTCCTGCGCTGTTGCTGATCGGCGCGGCGCTGGCCGGGTTTGATAGTCCACAAATCGGCGCAAGCGCGCAAGCTGCGCTGGCGGGCGCAAAACTACGGTGAATTTGCGTTGATAGTCGCGCCGCGCGGCAACTTCAGCGCGGCCCTGCCTCACCGCACCGGGCTCTTTTGGAGTTTGCGCGCCAGGGTGCGACGATGCATGCCCAGCCGGCGAGCGGTTTCGGAAATATTGAACCCGGTCTCGGCCAAAGTCTCGTTGATCCGCTCCCATTCGAGTGTTTTGATCGAGGTCGAGCGGTTGCTGATCGGGGTGGAAGCGTTTCCCTCGTCGCGCGCGAATGCGGCTTCGATCTCGTCGGTGTTGCACGGTTTGGGCAAGTAATGCGAAGCGCCCAGCTTGATCGCCTCCACCGCTGTGGCGATGCTAGCATAACCGGTCAGCACGACGATGCGGGTCGCAGGATCGGCCTGATGCAGCGCCTTGATGCACGGTAAGCCTGAACCATTGCCAAGCTTTAGGTCGACCACCGCAAAATCGGCACGGCCAGCGCGCAGAAATTCGTCCAGTTCGGTTGCCCCCGGCGCGACATGGACGAGGTATCCGCGCCGCTCAAACGACCGCGCCAGCGTGCGCGCAAAAGCGCAATCGTCCTCAACGATTACCAAGCTTTTGCCCGTCATACGCCGCTCCCCGCTGCGGCGAGCGGCAAGATCAGCCGCACCGCCGCGCCGCCGCCGGCGCGGTTGGCAACATCGAGCGAACCACCAAGCTGACGCGCAATGTTGCCCGCCAAAAACAGACCGAGGCCGTGCCCCGGGCCCTTGGTTGACTGAAACAATTGCCCAACCGCACGAAGTTGACTGTCGTCAAAGCCCGGACCGCGATCAAGCACTGCGATCACTACCGCCTCATCCTTGACGCAGCCGGCCAGCCTGACCGCGCCCGGCGACGCTGCGGCGGCATTTTCAAGCAGGCTCCAGATCGCCTGGCGCAGCGCCGGTTCAGCCGGGATGCGGGCCATCGCCAAGGCTTGTGTCGCCTGCTCAAACGGCACTTCGGGATGCGTGTCAGTCCAGTCATGCGCAACGTCGTCAAGCAGCGCGCTCGCGCGCACCGATCCCATTGCCTCGCCCCGCGCCGAACCAGCTGAATGCAGAATGTTTGACACGATCTGCTTGCAGCGATCGACTTCGGCGCTGGCTTCGCTCAGTTCCTGTGCCAGTTCAAGGTCTGCGTCAAACGCGCGGTGGCGCTGCCAATCGGCCACCAGCACCGACAGCGTTGATAGCGGCGTTCCCAATTCGTGCGCCGCGCCGCTTGCAAACAGGCCCATCCGGATGATCGCTTGTTCCTCGATTGCGCGCTGGCGCAGTTCGGCCAGATAATCATCGCGCGCGCGCAGATTACGGCTGGTCCGAGCGATGAACAGCACCAGGAGGACCGCGACCATGGCGAAAGCCACCAGCTGGCCGATCTCCATCAGATCGGCTGACGGCTCAGGCAATTCAAGCGGCCGATAAGCCACGCGCAGCAACGCGTAAGCGGCGCAGGCGGCGAAGGCCAACGAACCCGCTATCGCCTGCGGCAATATGATCGCGCCCAGCACCACTTGCACCAGATACAGCGCGATGAATGGGTTGGTCGATCCGCCGCTGAGAAACAACAGCCCGGTCAGCGCCGTCATATCGAGCACGAGCGACAGCGCCAGCGATGCCTCGCCGCGCCCGGTTGCGCGGAGGGCAAAGGCCGCAAAAGCCAGATTGGCCAGCGCCAGCAAGCCAATGATCCCAATCATCGGCGCGACTGGCAACGGCACGCCCAAGCCGAAATAGCTGATTAAAATTGCCAGCAACTGGCCCGCCACCGCGATCCAGCGCAGCTGGATCAGCTGGCGCATATTCTCTGCCGCCGGATGCCCGGGCGGGGACCCGGCACGGAGCGGGCTGGCGGCGCGGGTCAAGGCAAGCAGCGGCGCTTCCATCAGCCCGAACCCTGCGCGGATTTGCGGATAATCACCAGCCCGGCCAATGACAGCGCCGCCAGCGCAAACCACGTCAGCGCATAAACCAGATGCGCGTTGCGAAAGCTCACCACAGTCAGCCCGCCAATCGGCAATCCGCCCGGATTTGG
>JANMCG010000162.1:0-5124 GCA_031361075.1 Novosphingobium sp.
ACGCAGACCAGGGCTTTCATGCCGGTTCAGCCTTTTCCATAGTGTTAACTCCGCTGCCTCTAGTTTACGTTTACGGAAACGTCAACTGTTGCTCAGGCAACCTTTTTCACCTCGGCCACAATCTTTGCTGCCGCATCGCCAAGGTCGCTGGCCGATACAATCGGCAGGCCCGAGTTTTCCAGGATTGCCTTTCCTTCAGCCACGTTCGTGCCTTCAAGGCGTACGACCAGCGGTACCGACAAGTTGACTTCCTTGGCTGCCGCGACGATTCCGTCGGCAATGATGTCGCACTTCATGATCCCGCCGAAGATGTTGACCAGAATGCCCTTCACCGCCGGATCGGACAGGATGATCTTGAACGCCGCAGTGACCTTTTCCTTGTTCGCGCCGCCGCCGACGTCGAGGAAGTTGGCGGGAAACATGCCATTCAGTTTGATGATGTCCATCGTTGCCATCGCCAAGCCAGCGCCGTTGACCATGCAGCCGATATCGCCATCGAGCTTGATATAAGCCAGATCATATTTAGAGGCTTCGATTTCCATCGGGTCCTCCTCGCTTTCATCGCGCAAGGCCATGATCTCGGGATGGCGATAAAGCGCGTTCGAATCGAAGCTCATCTTGGTGTCGAGCACCAGCAGTTTGCCATCGCAGTCGGCCAGCGGATTGATCTCGATCATCGCGCAGTCGAGCGCGATGAACGCATCATACAATTGCTTGCCCAGCACGCCCGCCTGCTTGGCCAGATCGCCCTTGAGCTTAAGCCCGAAAGCCAACGCGCGGCCATGATGCGGCATGAAACCCTGCGCCGGATCAATCGTGATCGTAGCGATTTTTTCGGGGGTATCGTGCGCGACATCTTCAATGCTGACCCCGCCTTCGGTGCTGGCGATCATCGCGATCCGTCCGGTGGCGCGGTCAACCAGCATCGACAGGTAGTATTCCTTGCCGATATCCACCCCGTCGGTGATGTAGAGTCGGTTTACCTGCTTGCCCGCGTCGCCGGTCTGGATCGTGACCAGCGTGTTGCCGAGCATGTCGGCGGCGCTGGCTTCGACCTCGGTGATGGTCTTGGCGAGCCGCACGCCGCCCTTGGCATCTGGCCCGAGCTCATTGAACTTGCCTTTGCCGCGCCCGCCAGCGTGGATCTGCGCCTTGACCACGTAGAGCGGCCCGGGGAGCTGTTTGGCGGCCTCAACCGCCTCGGCCACGGTCAGCGCGGCAATACCCCGAGGAATACCGATGCCGAATTTGGCGAGCAATTCCTTGGCCTGATATTCGTGGATATTCATGGGTATCGAGCTTTCTGCTGCCCAGCGGCTGCCGGTGGCGGTGACAGGCCGCCTAAGCACAGCCCGGCGGGCTTGAAAAGCCCCGGCGGCGCGGTCTAGGATAGAATTATGAACGGCAGTTGCGAACCACTCTCAAGAACCAAGCATTCGGCACTTGATTGATCGTGCCCGCCTAGAAGCGATTGTCCGTGCTGCCGGGCAGATCGCGCTGAGCCGTTGGCCGGGTCACGGCCATGCGCTCGAAAGCTGGGACAAACAGCCGGGCGATCCGGTCAGCATTGCCGATCTTGAGGTGGATCAATTCCTCAAGGCCGAACTTGGCGCGCTGCTGCCATCGGCAGGGTGGTTATCCGAGGAAACGATTGACGCGCCCGAGCGGCTGGCGGCCGATTTGATCTGGCTGGTTGATCCGATTGACGGAACGCGCGATTTCATTCGTGGGCGGCCCGGCTGGTCGGTGTCGGTCGCCCTGGTCAGCGGTGGGCGGCCTTTGCTCGGGATCCTGGATGCGCCCGCGCGCGGTGAATTCTGGTCAGCCGAAGCCGGTCGCGGGGCGCAGCGCAACGGCGCACGGCTAGCCGCCTCGGCCCGGACAATGCTGGCCGGGGCAAGGGTCCCGGCGCATGCTTTGCCAAAGGCGGACATGGATTTGACACTGGTCGACCAGCCCAATTCGATCGCGCTGCGCATCGCAATGGTTGGCGCGAATGAGGCCGATCTGGTGGCGACATTGCGCTGGGGCTACGAATGGGATGTGGGCGCGGCAACGCTGATCGCGCGCGAGGCGGGAGCGGCTGTGACCGACGCGTTCGGCCAGCACTTGTCGTTCAACAAGGAGGACCCGCGCGCCTTCGGGGTGTTAGTCTGCGCGCCCGCAATCCACGCTGCAGCGGTCGAGCGACTGGCTGGCCGCGCGGCCGAACTGACCAAGGAACAATAGCGGCTCGCCCAAAACTCCAGGCCACAAAAAGCGCCATGCCAAGCTGCAGGCTGGATCGCCCGATAGCGTTATGGCCGCTTGAGCAAAAACTCTGTGCGTCGGAGTCTTTAGTGCGAATCAAAAAGGGGCCCGCTGTGCAGCGGGCCCCTTGGTCTTGCGATCGATGAGGCAATGTTGCGATCAGTTGCCCGCGCGCGCAGCCGCCACATCGTCCTGCGTGATCGGCACGATCTTGATCTCGACCCGGCGATTGCGCGCCCGGCCATCGATCGAGTCGTTCGACGCGACCGGCATGGTCTCCCCAAAGCCCTGGCTGCGCAACCGCGCTGCGGGCACCCCGCGCGAGATCAGGTAATTCATCACCGTCGCCGCGCGCTGTTCGGACAGCCGCTGGTTGAACACATCGCTGCCGGTCGAATCGGTGTGACCATAAACGTCGATCAGGCTGTCGGGATACTGCATCATGCTGGCCGCAACTTTATCGAGCGTGGCGCGGAAGCTGGGCTGCAGTGCTGCGCTGCCGGTGGCGAAAGTCACACCATCGGGCAAGTTGACCAGGATCGCCTTGCCGCCGTCGGTCTCGCTGACGTCAACGCCCGAACCGGCGGTTTGTTCTTTCAGCGTCTTGATCTGCTGATCCATCTTGTAACCGACTACGCCGCCAGCAACGCCGCCGATTCCCGCACCGACGATGCGTCCGGTCTTGCCACCGATCAGCCCGCCGAGCAGACCGCCAGCCAACACGCCGCCAAGCCCGCCGATGGCGGTTCGCGAAATCTTCTTTTCACCCGTGTTCGGATCGGTCACGCAAGCCGAGGTGGCCAGCAGCGCAGCGGCCGCAAAACTCGAGATCATCCAGCGAGATTTATTCATGATTATTCCCCTTCTCCAAGACATCATTTGACATATGGCTACCGCCCGCGATGTGAATGGGAGGTGCATGTGACGCCGTCAACCAAACACCGGCATGACAACCACAAGCCGCACTTCGCGCGCGCCTACAATGCTGCTAACGGTTGAACCGTGAATCCGTTTCCTTGGTCCGATGTGCTGGTGATTGCCGGCCTGATATTACTCAACGGCGTGTTCGCCATGTCCGAACTGGCGATTGTCTCGGCGCGGACAGCGCGGCTGCGGCTGGCGGCGGAACGCGGAAGCTCGGGGGCGAAGGTTGCGATTGCGCTCGCCGCCGATCCGGGCAAGCTGCTGTCGACCGCGCAAATTGGGATAACTTTGGTCGGGATCATCGCTGGTGCCTATTCGGGTGCAGCGCTGGGCGGGCCGATCGGTGAGCGGCTGGTACTGCTGGGGGTTCCGGCCCAGTGGGCACCGCAAGCCGGCTTCGCCATTGCGATTGCGCTGACCACCTACTTCAGTCTGGTAGTAGGCGAACTTGTGCCCAAGCAGATGGCCCTGCGCGCCGCGGTGCCGATCGCGATTGTCGCGGCCCCCGCGATGAAGCTGATCAGCCGAATCACCGCACCGCTGGTGTGGCTGCTCGATCGTTCGTCGGCGGTGCTGCTGCGGCTGCTCGGGGTCAGCCACAAGGGCGATCATGCGCTCAGCGCAGAAGAGCTGCAGATGATCTTCGCCGAAGCGACGCGGTCCGGCGCGATCGAAGAGGACGAGCGGCAGATCATGACCGGGATCATGCGGCTGGCTGATCGCCCGGTGCGCGAGGTGATGACCCCGCGGATCGAACTCGACACAATCGACCGCAAGGCGAGCGAAGCCGAACTGCGCGCGGCGATCAAGGACAGTCCGCATTCGCTGCTGCCGGTCGCGGACGGCAGCCCCGATAACATCGTAGGGGTAGTCAAGGTCAAGGACGTGCTGGCGGTGCTGCTGGCGGGGCGCAAGGTCATGCTGACCAAGCTGATGCGCAAGGCCGAAATCATCCCCGATCAGCTCGACGCGATGGATGCGCTGCGGTTGCTGCAGCAGTCGGGTGTGGCGATGGCTCTGGTCCACGACGAATATGGCCACTTGGAGGGCGTGGTCACCCCGGCCGATCTACTCGCCGCGATTGTCGGCAATTTCGCCAGCCATCAGGATGAAGGCGATGCTCCGCTGCTGACCACCCGCGACGATGGTTCGCTGCTGATGGCGGGCGCGCTGCCGGTCGATGCGTTGATCGACCAACTCGGGCTCGATCTGCCCGATGACCGCGACTATGCCACGGCGGCCGGCTATGTCCTGTCAGTTCTAAAACGGCTGCCGCATGAAGGCGAACACTTTACCGAACAGGACTGGCGGTTCGAGGTGATCGACATGGACGGGCGCAAGATCGACAAATTACTGGTCAGCAAAGTCGGCCAGCCTGGCGCTCCGGCCGACTAATCGGCACCTAACAAAAAGGCCCACCTGACGGCGAGCCCTTTTGAAACCAATAAATACGTGGATTAGCCGCCGACGGTGGTGGTCGCTTCGCGGCCATCGCCTTCGGGTGCGCTGACGATATCGCGCACAACCGAGCCTTCATCGACCGTTTGCGTGCCCGGATCGCCCACTGTCGAACGGATCGACGGCGCAGCTTGGCCGGCCTTGTTCCCGACCGAGGTCTCCACCGCCGAGCGCGGCTGCGGGCTGCCGAACAGCGCGGACTGCGCTTGCTGCGCGGTGCTGTTATCCATCGGGCGCGGCGCGCCGGGGGTTGGCGGGGTCAGCGCAAAATCAGGCGGAACCACCAGCGGCGCCTGACGCTGCACGGCAAATTCATCCGGACGCGAGCGGTTAAACAGCCCGCCGCCGCCGCAGGCCGACAGTAGCAGCGCCGAGGCTGAAACGAGGATGACGCCAGTGGTCTTACGCATTTTAAGTCTCCGTAGCGGGAGCGCCCGCTTCTTGTGGTCGCTTTTCGCGGATTAGGAAGCTGCGGGCAAGGATAATAACCAC
>JANMCG010000216.1:0-4440 GCA_031361075.1 Novosphingobium sp.
CCCATCTGGCCGTGGAACGCCGCCATCCGCCCGAACGAGTGCGGCAGCTCGGTGGCGACACCGCGTTCTTCGATCATCCGGAACGTGCCATCGTCGCTGCGCTGGGCAAACGGCAGCGGCGCATAAGGCGCGAGCGCGGCGGACAGGACCACCGGCCCCGAACCCGGTCCGCCGCCGCCATGCGGGGTGGAAAAAGTCTTGTGCAGATTGATGTGCATCGCATCGATGCCCAAGTCGCCCGGGCGCACTTTGCCCACGATTGCGTTGAAGTTCGCGCCGTCGCAATAGACATAGCCGCCAGCCGCATGCACCGCATCGCCGATCGCCTTCATATCGCGCTCGAACAATCCGCACGTGTTGGGATTGGTAATCATCACCCCGGCAATGTCCGGGCCAAGCCGCGCAGTCAGCGCCGCCAGATCGACCCGCCCGGCGGCATTGGCCGGGATATTTTCGATTCTGAACCCGGCAAAGGCTGCGGTCGCCGGGTTAGTGCCGTGCGCGCTTTCGGGGACAAGGATTACCTTGCGGTCCTCGCCGCGCGCTTGCAGCGCCGCCTTGATGCACAGCACCCCGCACAGCTCGCCATGAGCGCCGGCCTTGGGGCTCATCGCCACGGCTTGCATCCCGGTCAGCTCGATCAGCCAGTGCGCCAGCTGGTGGATCACCTCGAACGCTCCCGAAGCGGTGGCCATCGGCGAAAGCGGGTGCAGGTCGGCAAACCCGGCCATCCGCGCAACCTTTTCGTTCAGCCGCGGGTTGTGCTTCATCGTGCACGAACCAAGCGGGAATGGCCCCAGGTCGATCCCGTAATTCTGACGCGACAGCCGGGTATAGTGCCGCACGGTCTCCGGCTCGGACAAGCCGGGCAACGCCAGCTGCTCAGCGCGCAGGTGCGCGGTCAGGCCGGGCAGCAGATCGCCCGCCACGCCCTCGAAATCGACCCCGGTGGTGCCCGGTCGGCCCAGTTCGAAGATCAGCGGCTCTTCCAGGCTCAGCGCGCGATCGCCGCTGTGCGTGACGATGGCCGCAGCTTCGTGGTCCGGGTGTTGCGCCGGGCCCATCTCGGGGCGCCAGCCAGCGGCGTTCTGCAGGCTCATGCCAGCACCTCCTTCAGCGCGGCAATCAGCGCCGCAATATCCGCATCGGTCGTCGTTTCGGTCGCGGTCACCAGCATGGCGTTGCTCAGTCCAGCCTCGCCCGGATACAGCCGCCCAAGCGACACGCCGCCCAGCACCTGGCGCCCGGCCAGATCGCGCACCACGTTGCGGGCATCGCGGTCCAGCACCACAGTGAACTCGTTGAAATAGGCGCGGTTAAGAATGGTGAGCCCCGGGATCGCCGCTAGCGCATCGGCGGTCTGGCGCGCGCGCAAGTGGCTGATCCGGGCCATTTCAGCCAGACCAGTCCCGCCCAGCAGGGTCATGTGGATCGAAAACGCCAACGCGCACAGCCCCGAGTTGGTGCAGATATTGCTGGTCGCCTTCTCACGCCGGATATGCTGCTCGCGGGTTGATAGCGTGAGCACGAAACCACGCTTGCCAGCCGCATCGACCGTCTCGCCGCACAGCCGCCCCGGAATTTGCCGGACAAACTTTTCCGAACAGCCGAGCAAACCCAGATACGGTCCGCCGAAGTTGAGCCCGACGCCGATCGCCTGCCCTTCGCCGACCACGATATCTGCGCCAAGCTTGCCCGGCGCTTCGATCAATCCCAGCGCCACCGGTTCGGTCACCACCGCCACCAGCAGCGCGCCTTTGCCATGCGCAGCCGCGGCTATCGCAGCCAGATCGGGAATGCGGCCCAGAACATCGGGGTATTGCACGACCACGCAGCTGGTTGCATCGTCTATCGCGGCAATCAGCGCGGCGGTATCGGCCTCGGCGGCAAGCTCGGGCGCGCGGTATTCGATCGTATCGCCGGTAAATTTGGCCATCGTCTGCACGGTCGCGGCGTAATGCGGGTGCAACCCCTGGGAAAGCACCGCACGGCTGCGCTTCGTAACGCGGCCAGCCATCGCGACCGCTTCCCAGCACGCGGTCGAACCATCGTACATCGAGGCATTGGCGATGTCGGTGCCCAGCAGCCGTGCAACCTGCGTCTGGAATTCGAACAGCACCTGCAGCGTGCCTTGCGCGATTTCGGGCTGATATGGGGTGTACGAAGTCAGGAATTCGCCGCGCTGGATCAAGTGATCGACGCTGGCCGGAACATGGTGGCGATAGGCCCCCGCGCCAAGGAAAAAGGGCACCGATCCGGCGCTGATATTCTTCGCAGCGAGCGCCGCCATGTGCCGCTCGACCGCCATTTCGCTGGCGTGAAGTGGCAGTCCTGCGATGGGCGCGGTCAGCCGCGCGGCAGCAGGGACATCGGCGAACAAATCATCGACCGTCGCCGCGCCGATTACGGCCAGCATGGCGCTGCGGTCGGCAGAAGTCAGGGGAAGATAGCGCATTGATATTCAATCCTGATTGATGCTCCCGATCGGGAGGTGGGCCGCTGAAGGTGAGTCGGCCGGGGAAACTTTGGTCGGTGCGCCTTCCCGTCAGCGCTCCGCGCTGCCACGTCACCCCAACAGCAATGAATTTTGGTTTGTTATAGCCCCGCCACGTATGCGTCGTAAGCTGCGCGGTCCATCAGGCCGTCAAGCTCGCCTGCGTCGGCAAGCGCTACGCGGAACAGCCAGCCGCCGCTTTCGGCCTGCGTGTTGACCAGTTCAGGCTCGCCCTCAAGCGCCGGGTTGCTTTCGCTGACCGTGCCAGAAACCGGCGAATAGACGTCAGACGCCGCCTTGACGCTATCGACCACGCACGGCGCATCGCCTTTTTTCACCGCGCTGCCCGCTTCGGGCAATTCGACAAAGGTAATGTCACCAAGCTGGCCTTGCGCATAATCGGTGATGCCGACCGTGCCGGTGGTCCCGTCGGCGTCGATCCATTCGTGATCTTGAGTGTAATAAAGCGGCATGGGAAAGCTCCTCAGCGGTGATAACGATGGGGGACGAACGGCAATGCGGTGACCTGGGCAGACAAGCGCTTGCCGCGCACTTCGAGTTCGAGCGCCGCGCCGGGCGCTGCGTAAGCGGCGGCGACGTATGCTGTGGCAATGGGCCGATCGAGGCTGGGTGAAAATCCGCCTGAAGTGACGACGCCAACCGGTTCGGTTCCCACGAAAACTTCAGCGCCTTCGCGCGCGGCCTGGCGGCCATCGAGTGCCAGCCCGACCCATTTGCGACCGGCACCCTCGGCCAGTTCAGCCAACACCCGCGCCGCGCCGAGGAACCCGCCCTCGGTCCGGCGGCGCTTGTTGATCGCAAAGTTCAAACCGGCTTCAACCGGGCTGGTGCCTGGCGAAAGATCGTGCCCATAAAGCGGCAGCCCCGCCTCGAGCCGCAGCGAATCGCGCGCGCCAAGGCCGATTGGCTTGACCTCGGGTTCGCCGCACAGCAGATCGGCGATCCGCTCCGCCGCTTCGCAAGGCAACGAAATTTCAAAGCCGTCCTCGCCGGTGTAGCCCGAGCGGCTGATCGTCACGTTGGCGCCGCCCAGTTCGAACCGCCCGAACCGCATGAAGGTCAACGCCGATAGCGGGTGTTCGCCGCTGACATGGCGTTCCAGCGCAGCAAAAGCCTGCGGCCCCTGCACCGCGAACAGCGCACGTTCGTCATGGTGGTTAAGCGTCACCTCGTCAGGCAGATGTTCGCGCAAATGGGCGATATCGTCCCACTTGGTTGCGCCGTTGACCACCACGTACAGGCTTTCGGGCCAGCGCGAGACCATCAGGTCGTCAAGCACGCCGCCATTCTCGTCAAGCAGCAACGAGTAACGCTGCGTGCCCGGTTTGAGGGTCGAAAGATCGATCGGCAGCAGCGTCTCGACCGCCGCATCGACCCCTTCGCCCGATAGCTCGAGCTGCCCCATGTGCGATACGTCGAACAAGCCGGCGTGACTTCGTGTCCACAGATGCTCGGCAATGATGCCATCATACTGCACCGGCATATGATAGCCCGCAAATTCGACCATCCGACCGCCGCGCGCACGGTGCCAGCTATCGAGCGGCAGGATTAGCACTTCTGGTTCTTCGAAGTCGGGCAAGTCAGCGAAGTCGGGGAAATCGGGACCTTCGGGAAAATCGGATTCATCGGACACAGGATGCGACATTTGGACAGGGCTCCGCACAGGACAAAAAGTCTCGTGCCCCCTCTGTCACGGAAACCTGAGAGCTTTCCCCGGGTTACAAAACCCGGGTTACCCCTTCGGCGGCCCCTGCTCCAAATTGCTTGGCAGCAGAAACTCTTTCCAGAGCGTCGCTATCGACCCACGCGGTCCGGTTGCCTGAGAGATTCCGGGGCGGTTGCTCCTTCGGCGTCCGATGCTCCGTCAAACTGCGACGAATCACCTGAACTCTCCCGCGCGATCAGCGACATCGGTGGGATGGCTG
>JANMCG010000229.1:0-28996 GCA_031361075.1 Novosphingobium sp.
GCGGGCCGCATCCGTTCCCCCGCCATCGCCGCGAGCTGTCCTGCAGATTGGACCCCGAAGAACTCCCCGTAATGCCGCGTGCGCTCGCCCCACGGCCCGGGTTCCGTCGCCCGCGCCAGCGCGGTCATCGCCGGAGCATCGCGCTCGCTCAGCGGTTCGATCTCGTCGTCACCGGGCTGAACCGGCATGGGGTGCTCGGCGATCATCTGAAGTAGCGGCGCGGTGCGGACGAGTGACAACCCCGGCGGCACCGGCCACTCCTCACGCTCGACCAGCCACACCGTCTCACCGAAGGCAACCATTGCGGCAAGGTCCGCGAGCGCCTCGCCCGAACGGTCTGCTGCCGCCGCAAACGGGCCATATCCCGGATCGAGCCGCACCGCCGCCCCGCGCCGCGAAGCCAGAGCGGCCTGCGGCCCGGTAAAGGCATGCCAGACGGGACGGTCGAGGGGATGTTCGCTCACACCCGCTCCAGCAGCCGGTCGGCCTGCGCGCGCGCCTCAGCCGTGATCTCCGCGCCCGACAGCATCCGCGCGATCTCTTCCTGGCGGCCGGCTTCGTCAAGCAGGTGGACCGAGGTGCGCGTGACCGTGCCCTCGCTCGACTTGGCAATGACGTAGTGCGTCGTCCCCCGCGCCGCGACTTGCGGGCTGTGCGTTACCGCGAGCAATTGTCCGCCGCCCACGGTTCCTTGGCGAGCCAATCGCGCCAGCCGGTCACCGATTGCGCTGGCGACTGCGCCGCCCACCCCGCGATCGATCTCGTCGAAGATCACCGTGGCCGCCCCGCCCTGCTCGGCCAGCGCCACCTTCAGCGCGAGGATGAAGCGCGACAGCTCGCCGCCCGAGGCAATCTTGTTAAGCGGGCCGAACGGCGCGCCGGGGTTAGTGCTGATCAGGAATTCGACGCGGTCGATCCCGCCCGCGCCCCACTGGTCCTCGGGCAATTGCTGGACGCTGGTCTGGAACTGCGCGGCATCGAGCTTGAGCGGTGCGAGCTCTTGCGCCACCGCCGCGTCAAGCTTGCCAGCAGCCGCCCTGCGCTGCCCCGACAAGGCCTCTGCTCGGGCACGGTAATCCGCCGCCCCGGCCGTAACCGCGGCCTCCAGCGCAGCCAGCTCGGCCTCACCATGCTCGATCCCGTCGAGCGCGAAGCGCATGTCGCGCATCTTGTGCGGCAAATCGTCGACCTGGCAGTGGTGCTTACGCGCCGCAGCCCTCAGCTCGAACAGCCGCAGCTCGATCCGGTCAAGCGCAGCAGGATCATGCGCCAGCGCATCGGCGGCGCGCTCAAGCAAAGTCTCCGCTTCGGAGGCCTCGATCACCGCACGGTCGAGCGCAGCCAAAGCCTCGGCCAGCAAGGGATGCTCACCCGCGATCCGGTCAAGCCGCCGCGCCGCACTGC
The DNA here is from genome assembly GCA_031361075.1 of Novosphingobium sp. Lineage (GTDB taxonomy): Bacteria > Pseudomonadota > Alphaproteobacteria > Sphingomonadales > Sphingomonadaceae > Novosphingobium. The sequence continues at coordinate 1,405 of JANMCG010000229.1, forward strand.
GCAAGCCAGCCAGCGCCGAATCCGACCCCGCCCACAGCTTCGCCAGTTCGGTCAGATCGCCGGTTAGCCGCTCGCCCTTCTGCATCGTGGCGCGGGCCTGCGCGAGCTGCTCTTCCTCGCCAAGTTGCGGTTCAAGCGTGGTCAGTTCGGCCAGATGTGCGAGCAACAGGTCGCGGTCTTCGGCGGCCTGCGCGATGGCACCGCGCGCAGCGGCCAGCGCATCGGCCGCGCTGCGCCACGCGGTCCACGCCGCAGTCAGCGCTGCCACATCGGCCCCAGCATAGCGATCCACCAAGGCGCGATGCCCGCGCGGATTGACCAGGCCGCGGTCATCATGCTGGCCGTGCAGCTCGACCAGATGCGGCGCAAGTTCGCGCAGCAAGGCCGCGCCGACCGGCTGATCGTTGATGAACGCTTTAGATCCGCCGTCAGCTTTCAAGCGCCGCTTGATCAGCAGCGGCTCGCCCGGTTCGATATCGAGTTCGGCTTCGCTCAGCACGGCGCGGATCGCCGGGGGCAAGCGGTCGAATTCGAAGCTCGCCACTACGCTCGCCTGATCTTCGCCACTGCGCACCAGCGATGTTTCGGCCCGCGCACCCAGCGCCAGCCCCAGCGCATCGAGCAGGATCGATTTGCCCGCGCCGGTTTCGCCGGTCAGCACCCCCAGCCCGTCGGTGAAGGACAGATCGAGCGCCTCGATCAGGACGATGTTGCGGATGGCGAGCGCGGTCAGCATGTTCGCCGCCTGTTCTAGCGAAGCCGATGCCGCGAGTCACCTGTTTGCGGCATATTTGCGCAGCCCTATGGGCGGGATGCCGGTCCAAGCACCCCGCCCCGCAGCGGTGCCCCGAATGAAAGGGTCCGCCAGGCTTCTATCCGCAACCCGAGGGAGGGGTTTGGCTGCGGTCAGAACTCCACTTTGATCGTGCCGCCAAACGTGCGCGGATCGCCGGGGGTGCCGACGATCAGCCCGGTGCTGCCCGGCGCGATTTGCAGCAGCTCGAAATAATGCACATCGAACGCATTGCGGACCCAGCCGAACACATTGAGCCCGGCCTTGGTGCGGAACCCCAGCCGGAAATTGGTCAAGGCGTAGCCATCGATCCCGGTATCGGCCGATTGCGAGGCATTCGACGAAAAGCCGGAGCGATAGCTGCCCTCGACCCCCAGATAGACCTCGCCGGTCTGGCCCAGCAGCTTGGCCGGCAGATTGCCCTCGGCCCCGTACGACACCGACCATTTCGAAATGCCCGGCAACACTTGTCCTGAAATATCGCAGCTCGCCGGGCTGTTGCTGCCCGCTGCGCCGGGTGCACCGATCGGCGTGCCGGTGCCCCCACCCGATAGCTCGGGCGGGCACGGCGCATTGGTGAAACGAATATATTTGGCATCGGTATAGCCGCCGTTGAGGTAGCCATTGAAGCGCGGACCCGGACGCCATGACATATCCCATTCGGCCCCCTGAGTGCGGACCAGCCCGGCATTGTCGACGTAACCGCGCAACGCCGAGACTGCGCCACTGTTCACAATCGCTTGATAATCCTGAATGTCGGTGCGGAACGCGGCCAGATTGACGGTAATTGTGCGGTTCGCGAACTGCGTCTTGATCCCTATTTCGCCGTGATTGACCCGCTCAGGCTTGACCGTGGCATATTGCAGCAGCGGCGTACCGGCGGCATCGGCTGGCACTCCGTTAAGGTTGATCCCGCCCGATTTGAAACTGTGCGCGTAGGTTGCATACAAATGCACATCGCTGGTCAGATCGTATTTGGCGGTCAGATCATACGAGACATTCCACGCCGAATAGCGCGGGGCAAATTCCTCTGGCGCCATTTGCGAGAGCTGGTCGATCTGGGTCGGCGTATTGGCCGGGCTGAATGCCACCAGCGCGCCCGCGCCATCGGTCACCACCGCGCGGTACAACCCGGTCTTGCGATCATAGTTGACCCGCACCCCCGGCTGCAGTGTGAACCGGTCAGTCACTTTCCAGCCGAGCTGGCCGTAAAACGCGATGCTGGTGCTATCGAGGTTGATCGTGTTGGTCGAGGTCAGTCCGTTCAGCACTGCCGGGTTGCAGGCGCGGGTGGTCGGGGAGGCGCAAGCCGATGGGTTCGTCAGATAAGTTGCGCCGATATTGCCGGGATTAAGCAGCCAGCGACTCGCCGCCGAGCCAAGCTGCTGCAGGCCCTGCGTGCGGATCGTCTGGTAATAGCCGAACAGCCCGGCATTCACATCCAGCCGCGATCCGCTGTGGCCAAAGCGGAACTCCTGCGTGTACTGGTTCTGCTGCGATGGGTTTTGTGATTTGGTGGTGACCGGCAGCCCGGTAAAGTCGCGGTCGTTCGACGGCTGCCAATCCCAGAACCGCCACGCGGTGATCGACGTCAGCGTGCTTTCGCCCAGCTCCAGCCTGGCCTTGGCCGACAACCCGCCGATCTTGTTGCCGGCGTTAAGATCGGCATCGACATCGGTCAGCCGGTCAAACGCAGCGCGGCTGGCTGGAACATAGCCCTGCGCCGCGGCCAGCGCATCGAACTGGCGGTAGATCGGCCGCTGGGTCGGCGCGGTGCGGACATAGACCGTGGCGCAGCATTCGGGATTTTGAGTGTTGAAATCGCCTGACAGCGTGACATCCAGATTGCTGCTTGGCCGCCACAGCAGTTGCAGTCGCAAGCCCAGGTTGTCCTGCTCGTTGACCGCGCGCCGGGTGGTGACGTTGTAAAGTGTGCCGTCACGGCTGGTCGCCGACACCGCGATCCGCGCCGCCAGATTGCTGGTCAGCGGGCCCGACACCGCCGCCTTGGCCTGTTTGAACCCCAGGTTGCCGATGCTAACCTCGGCCCGGCCTTCAAATTCGAAAGTCGGCTGGCGAGTGGTGATGTTGATCGCGCCAGCGGTGGTGTTCTTGCCGTATAGCGTGCCCTGCGGCCCACGCAGCACTTCGATCCGCGCCACATCAAGGAAGTCGAAGGTGGCCGAGGCGACCCTGCTGGAATAAACGTCATCGACATAGATCCCCACCCCTTGCTCGATCCCGTCGTTAGTCAGACCCACCGGTGCGCCGATCCCGCGGATATTGACCGAACTGTTGCGCGGGTTGGAGGAATAGAACTGCAGCGTCGGGGTAAGCTGCTGCAACCGCCCGACGTTGAACGCGCCCGTATTGTCGATATGATCGCCGCCGATCACCGAGATCGCCAGCGGCACCGTTTGCGAACTTTCTGCTTTATGCCGCGCGGTGACGATAATCTCTGGCTGATCGTCCGACGCCCCGGTGCCGACCGAAGTGGTCTGGTCGGGCGCGGGTGCCGATGCGGCCGATTGCGCCAGCGCGGGCGCGGCAATCAGGGCAGACGTAGCAAGCAAAGTCAGGCGAACGAAAGCTGGCATCGACGAATCCTTGTCGAGGAATTGTCCGCCTGATTAACTCTACTCATTGTATAGACAATGTGTTGTTTGCTTGGCTGCGACCAAGCGCAGCTTTTGTGCGGCGTGCCGAAAGGTGAGTCTGCCCGGCTGCCGCATAGAAAATCGCGGCGGCTGTAACCCCGCTGTCACAACGCCGCAAAACTGTAACGCAAGGCTGCGATTCAACGCTTACCGGGAAACCGAAACGGAGCTTCGCCATGCCGATGCGGCCATCACCTGCCCAGTTTCCAATGACCAAGCTGCCCGCGTGGCTTGATTTGCCCGAGCCGCCCGAACCGCGCGGTTTTCGCCCCAAGCAAAATTACCGCACCGTCTGGATCTCTGACATTCACCTTGGCACGCGCGGTTGCAATGCGGGACTGCTGCTCGACTTTCTCTGCGCGATCGAATGCGACACGCTGTATCTGGTCGGCGATATTCTCGATGGCTGGCGGCTGCGCAAAGGCTGGTACTGGCCCGATGCGCATAACGAGGTCGTCCGCCGGATCCTCAAGCTGGCCCATCGCGGTACCCGGGTGGTGCTGATCGCGGGCAATCATGACGAGATGTTGCGGCCTTATGCCGGGTTTACTTTCGGCGGGGTGGAAGTTGCGCTCGAGGCGATCCACACCACCGCCGATGGCCGCCGCCTGCTGGTTACGCATGGCGACGCCTTCGATGTGGTGGTGCTGTATCACCGCTGGCTCGCCTTTGCCGGAGATCAGGCGTACAATTTGCTGCTGCAGGCCAATGTGGTGCTCAACCGCGTCCGGCGCCGGCTGCAACTGCCGTACTGGTCGCTGTCCTCGTATCTTAAAAAGCGCGTCAAGAACGCGGTCGCGTTTGTCGGCGAGTTCGAAGAAGCGGTTGCCCGCGCCGCCAGCGAACGCGGGGTCGATGGGGTAGTTTGCGGGCATATCCACTGCGCCGAAATCCGCCAGATCGGCGCGATTACCTATTACAACGACGGCGACTGGGTCGAAAGCTGCACCGCGCTGGTCGAGGCGTCCGATGGTTCGATGCGGCTGATCGACTGGGCCGAACAACACCGCGCCGCCGCGGCCGCGCGCGCTCCCGCCGCAGCACCCGCGCCGACAGCCCCAACCGAACGGGAACCCGCATGAGAATCGCGATCTGCACCGACGCCTGGCACCCGCAGATCAACGGCGTGGTGCGGTCTATTTCAACCACCGTCAGCCAGTTGATCGAACGCGGGCACGAGGTTGAATTGGTCACCCCCAGCCAGTTTCGGACCATGCCGCTGCCCGGTTACAGCGAAATCCGGCTCGCGCTTGCGCCGCGTTTCGGGACGCGCCGGACGCTGAGCGATTTTGCCCCGCACATCGTCCATATCGCCACCGAAGGCCCGATCGGCTGGTCAGCGCGCAGCTGGTGCCAAAGTCACAAGGTGCCGTTTACCACTGCGTTTCATACCCGGTTCCCCGACTATGCGGCGGTCCGCACCGGGCTTAACGCTGAACGGTTCTGGCCCTTGATGCGGCGGTTCCACGCGCCCTCGCGCGCGGTGCTGGTTTCAACCCCGACGCTGGGCGCAGAACTGGCCAGCCGCGGTTTGCCGCAGTGGCGGCTGTGGACCCGCGGGATCGACCACGACCTGTTTCGCCCCGGTCACGTGCCTTTGCCCCAAATCGGGGTCTGGCCCGGCCCGGTGCTGCTGTATGTCGGGCGGGTGGCGCCCGAAAAGAACCTGCCTGCGTTTCTCGACGCAGCCGTTCCGGGGCACAAAGTGGTGGTCGGCGACGGGCCCGAGCTGGACACGCTGCGCCGCCGCTATCCCGAGGTCAGCTTCCTTGGCGCGCTTAGCGGTGAAGCATTGGCGCGGGCTTATTGCTCGGCCGATGTCTTCGTCTTCCCCAGCCGCACCGATACCTTCGGGCTGGTCTTGATCGAAGCGCTGGCCTGCGGGCTGCCGGTTGCCGCGTTGCCGGTGCCAGGGCCGCTCGATATCATCGGGCCGGCTGGCCGCGGACCGGACGGCACCTTGCCGATGACAATCGGCGCTCTCGATGAAGATCTGGCAACGGCGATAAACCGGGCCTTGCGGATGGACGGGGTCGCGGCAGCAGTGGCCGGGGCAAGTTATAGCTGGGACCGCGCGACCGATCAGTTCCTGGCCGCGCTGCACGGCGCCGCCGACACGCCAGACGCTGCCGTTAAATCGCAACGCCCTCGAACGAAGGTTCCAGCTTGATCGCATCGGCCAAAGTCACCCGGTCAAGCATCTCGGCCATTTCGTCGCGCAGGGTCAGCATTAGGCCGCGCAGCCGGCATTCCGCTTCGGGCAGGCAATTGCTGCAATGCTCATGCGCATTGCGCGCCGCGCACGGGACCAGTGCCAGGCTGCCGCGCGTCAACCGGATAATGTCGCCATAGCGCACATCGACCGGCGGTAACGCCAGCTCATATCCGCCGTCGCGCCCGCGGGTCGAATTGACCAGCCCGCCGCGCACCAGTTCGGACAGGATCACGGTCAGGAATTTGCGCGGAATATTCTGCTTTTCGGCAATCGTATCAAGCCGGACCGGCCCCTGCCGCCAGGTGTCGGCCAGGTGCTGCAGCGCACGGATCGAATAGCGGGTTTTTTGCGAAAGCATGGACGTCCGCCATCAAGCCGCTTCGCGCCAGAATGTCAACCTGCCGAGTAGAAACCCGGCACGGTGTTGGCCGCGGCTTTACTTGACCGCCACGCCCGGCGCGTACTTTTGCATCAGCTTGTACGATTTCTCGTACCACTTGCTGCCGGGATAATTGGCGCCCAGCACCGCCGCATATTTCAGCGCCTCGTCGGGCACGCCCAGCGCCAGGTTGGACTCGACCATCCGGAACAGCGCCTCGGGCGCGTGACTGGTGGTCTGGTAGGTTTCGATCACATTGCGGAACCGCAACGACGCGGCGAGCCACTTGCCCGATTTCTCGTAAAACCGCCCGATCTGCATTTCCTTGCCAGCCAGGTGATCGTTGACCAGATCGACCTTGACCCGCGCGTCGGCAGCATACTGCGTATTGGGATAGCGCCGCGACACCTCGTTCAGCGTCTGCAGCGCCTGCTGCGTGATCTTCTGATCGCGGTCGGTGTCGCTGATCTGCTCGTAATAGCACAGCCCGATCAGATAATAGGCATAGGGCGCATCGCGGTTACCCGGATGGATCGACAGGAACCGCTGCGCGGCTTGCACCGATTTGTTGTAATCCTTCGCCACGTAATACGAAAACGCGCTCATCAATTGGGCGCGGCGCGCCCACGGCGAGTATGGATGCTGGCGCTCGACCTCGTCGAACAAGGCCGCCGCAACCAGCGTATCGCCGCGATCAAGCTTGTTTTTGGCTGCCGCATAAAGCGTATCGACATCGCGCGCGATGAACGCGGTATCCTTTGGCCCGCCCCCGCGCCCGCCGCACGCAGCAGTGGTAAGCAAGGCCGCGGTCATGGCGGCAGTAAGGGCGAATTTGAGCGGGGAACGGCTGTGCATATCCGAGCCTATAACCAGCCGCAGCCTGAACGCCAAGTGAAGTTCGCGCTGCTTCCACCCCGCCGCGCCGCGCCGCCGCACACGACTCCGCAGTGCGCCGCCGCCCCGCGCGGTCAATGCAGATGCGAGCCACGCACCGCTGCGCCGGCGATTGCTCGACCGCTTCCTGCAAGCCATCGCCATTCAGCTGATCGTTGAAGTGGTGAATGAAGACGGGTCAGTCTTCGAGGCCGCCGAAGTCAAGCATAACCAAAAGATCGGCGCCAGCGTTTTAACGACTGCACAAGATAAAATATGTAAGTCGGGCGGGAATGTTCGACGTTACTATATTCTGACAACTCATGGCGAAAATATGGCTAATTCGACCCAACAAATAGCAATTCAAAAATTGAAGAGCTGTACGATGGCGATGTTATTATTAGTGGAGTTCAATCTACTATACGCTATTACTTAAGTCTTGTTTCTGATCCTAGCGCTATATTCGCTTCTTATGTAAAGTTGATCGGGAACGATCCTGCCCTTAGCCATGATCATCGCACCGCTTGGACTACAGTCGTATCGTTGGCTTAACGCTTACCCCTCACCCCTTGCGCTTCTTCCGCGCCGCGTACTTCGCATCGCGCGCGGCCTTCAGTTCCTCTGCGCTCGCCACGGGCACAACCGAGGCGGCCGCTGCTGCTTCGGCGGCGGCGATCTTGTCGGCTTTGGCCTGCAGGATCGCGGCTTTCTTGGCGGCGCTTTTTTCGGCGGCGGCGTGTTCGCGCGCAGCTTGCGCGGCTTTGCGTTCGGCGACTACGGCGGGATCGAGCGGGGGCTTGGCGGCGAGTTTGGCGAGCGCTTTTTCGCGGGCCTGGCGGGCGAGTGCGGTGCGTTCTTCGAAAGTGGGGTCTTTGTAGGTAGCCATGATTTTGTGTGAGTCTCTTGTGGTTGGGTGGTTGGTTGGGTGCGGTCTTAGCAGGTTTTTGGGGGTTTGGGCAGCAAGGAAGGACAGTCCTTCGACAAGCTCAGGACCAGCGGAGGGAAGTATGATTCCCCCCTCCCCACCGGGGAGGGGCTTTTCTATTCCTCGCCCATTCTCAGCGCCGCGATGAAGGCTTCTTGCGGGATGCTGACATTGCCGTACTCGCGCATCCTCGCCTTCCCCTTCTTCTGCTTGTCGAGCAGCTTTTTCTTGCGGCTGATGTCGCCGCCGTAGCATTTGGCGGTCACGTCCTTGCGCATTGCCTGGATCGTTTCCCGCGCGATGACTTTGCCGCCGATCGCGGCTTGGATCGGGACCTTGAACAGGTGGCGCGGGATCAGGTCTTTGAGGCGCTCGCACATGCCGCGGCCGCGCGCCTCGGCATTGTCGCGGTGGACGATCATGGAGAGCGCGTCGACCGGTTCATTGTTGACGAGGATGGACATCTTGACGAGATCGCCTTCGCGCAGGCCGATCTGCTCGTAATCGAAGCTGGCATAGCCGCGGCTGATGCTTTTGAGGCGGTCGTAGAAATCGAATACCACTTCGTTAAGCGGCAGTTCGTAGCTGACTTGCGCGCGGCCGCCCACATAAGTCAGCCCGGTCTGCACCCCGCGCCGGTCCTGGCACAGCTTGAGGATGGAGCCGAGGTATTCGTCGGGCGTGTAGATCATCGCCTTGATCCACGGTTCGTCGATCTGCTCGATCCGGCTGGGATCGGGGTCATCGGCCGGGTTGTGGAGCAGCAGCTCGCGCGCGTCGTCGGTTTTGCTTTTGCGCAGCTGGATGCGGTAAACCACCGATGGCGCGGTGGTGATCAGGTCGAGGTCGTATTCGCGGGTCAGCCGCTCCTGGATGATTTCAAGGTGCAGGAGCCCGAGGAAGCCGCAGCGGAAACCGAAGCCCAATGCGGCGCTGCTTTCCATTTCGAAACTGAACGAGGCGTCGTTGAGGCGCAGGCGGGCGATGCTTTCGCGCAGTTTTTCAAAGTCCGCCGCATCGACCGGGAACAGCCCGCAGAACACCACCGGCTGGACTTCCTTGAAGCCCGGCAGCGCCTGAAGCGCGCCGGCCTTGACCGTGGTGATGGTGTCGCCGACCTTGGCCTGCGCGACTTCCTTGATCTGCGCGGTGATGAAGCCGATTTCGCCCGCGCCAAGCTCGGTCAACTGTTCGAGTTTGGGGGTGAAGCAGCCGACCCGGTCGATCAGGTGTTCGGTCCCGCCAGCCATGAATTTGATCTGCAGACCTTTTTTGATCAGCCCGTCGATCACCCGGACGAGGATCACCACCCCGAGGTAAGGGTCATACCACGAATCGACCAGCATCGCCTTGAGCGGCGCGGCGACATCGCCTTTGGGCGGCGGGATCCGCGTGACCACGGCCTCGAGCACTTCCTTGATGCCGATGCCCGATTTTGCGCTGGTGAGCACGGCCTGCGAGGCGTCGAGCCCGATGACTTCCTCGATCTCGGCCTTGACCTTGTCGGGCTCGGCTGCGGGCAAGTCGATCTTGTTGATGACCGGCACGATCTCATGGTCGTGCTCGATCGACTGATAGACGTTGGCGAGGGTTTGCGCTTCGACCCCTTGTGCGGCATCGACCACCAGCAGCGCGCCTTCGCAGGCGGCGAGACTGCGGCTGACTTCGTAAGCGAAGTCGACGTGGCCGGGGGTGTCCATCAGGTTGAGCTCGTAAGTCAGGCCATCGTCAGCGGTGTAGTTCAGCCGCACGGTCTGGGCCTTGATGGTGATCCCGCGTTCTTTCTCGATATCCATGTTATCAAGCACTTGCTCGGACATTTCGCGGTCGGTCAGCCCGCCGGTGAACTGGATCAGCCGGTCGGCCAGCGTGCTCTTGCCGTGATCGATATGCGCGATAATCGAAAAATTGCGAATTTTGGCGAGGTCTGTCATGGAATTTTCAATAGCCCGCGAGGCCGATCGCCCGCATTTGGCGCGTCCGTTAGCAGGCGCCGCGCGGGCTGTCACCTTGGCGGCGAATGCTGGTTATCTCATCTGGCCTTGGCCTTGGGGCGATTTTCGGTCTGGCCGAATTTCGGCATGGTCAACGCCGCGCCCGGTTGCTGGATAAGTTGCGCCGGGTACTGGCCGGGAGGCAACTGGCCCAGCGGCATTCCGGCCTGCGCCAGCACATAGGGCGAGACGCGGTGCCGGGTGCACAGACCGCCCGCGCCATCGTCAACCAGATGATGCTCAAATTCTAGCCCCTGCATCGATCCGGCCGAGCGGCGCACTACCGCGACGGCTAACTGGCCCTCGCCGAAATCGACCACGAAATTTGTGCCCAGCGGCACATCGAGCAGTCCTTCGACCATGCAGCCGGTGCGCGACAGGTTACGCATCATGGCATCGTAGCGGTGATCTTCGTGGATCAGCCCAACCCGGCGCAGCACCGTGCGGCGTTCGGGGCGGTACTTGCTCGGGCCGTCGGGCTCGATCACCCATTCGCCGGTCAGCAGCGCTTCGCAAACATCCCCGAACGAGACGGCCTGCGCGTAGATGAAGCCCTGAATCTGGCCGACCCCCAGCGCGCGCATTGCGTCGAGCTCGTCGTGCGCTTCAATCCCTTCGGCAGTGGTGTCCATGCCCAACGCTTTGGCCAAGCTGACGATCGAGGCGATGATCGCGGCGTTTCGATTGCCTTCCTCGGTGACCCCGGTGATAAAGCTTTTGTCGATTTTGATCTTGTCGAACGGTGCGTGCTGCAAATAGGCGAGCGACGAATAGCCGGTCCCGAAATCATCAAGCACCAACCGCACGCCGAGCAGCTTAAGTGCGTTGAACATCGCGGTGGTGGCTTCGCGGTCGCCCAGAAAGATCGATTCGGTCAACTCTAGCTCAAGCCGCTCCGGCGCGAGTTCGGAATGCGCCAGAGCTTGCGCCACCAGCGCGGAAAAGCCCGGATTGGAAAACTGCATTGCCGAGACATTTACGGAAACCTTGACGCTGCCCGGGATCGAAGCGGCATCGAGGCAGGCTTGCTTGAGCGCCCAATTGCCCAGCGCGCCAATCAAATTGCACTCTTCGGCGATGGGAATGAAGATACCGGGCGAAACGTCGCCCAGTTCAGGATGGTCCCACCGCGCCAAGGCTTCGAGTGACACCACTTTGTTGGTCTTGGTATCGATGATCGGCTGGTACGCGACGCGCATCTGATCGCTGGCAAGTGCATCGCGCAAATCTTCTTCGATTTGGCGGCGGCGTTCGGCCTCGCTATGCAGATCGCTTGAGTAGAACCGGAATTGCCCGCGCCCGCCGCCTTTGGAAGCGTACAGGGCCAAATCAGCCGAGCGCACCAGATCTTCGCTGCTGATCCCGTCGTACGGCGCTATCGCTATCCCGATCGAGGCGCCGATCACGCAGCGGCTGCCGTCAATCTGATAAGGCTGCGACAACATGGTAATGACCGTCTTGGCAATTTCACCCAGCCGTCCGCGATCGTCGATATCGGGCAGCATGATCTGGAATTCGTCGCCGCCCAGCCGGCCAATCTCGCAGTTCTTGTCAGTCACCACGCGCTGAAGCCGCTGGCCAACCTGCTTGAGCAGTTCGTCGCCAGCCGGATGCCCCAGCGTGTCATTAACCTGCTTGAACCGGTCAAGATCGATCATCAGCACGGCGCAGCAGCGCTTGGCCGACTGGTAAGCGGTCAGCGTGCCGTTAAGCCGTTTGCCCATGCGATGGCGGTTGGCCAGCCCGGTCAGCGAATCGAACTGGGCGAGCCGCGAGGCATCCTTCTGGCTTTGGCGGGTATTGGTAATGTCGGCGCCGTTGCCGCGATAACCGATGAAGGTGCCATCGGATGAAAATTGCGGACGGCCCGAGATTGACCACCACACCTCGCTTTTATCGAGCGCGGCGCGCACCGCCAGATCGGAGAACGTCTTGCGCGCGCTGAGGATCAGCGGCAGCGGGCGCTCGAGCGTATCGTCCTCGTCACGCTCGAGAATAAACAGCGATTGCACCGGGCGGCCAAGCAGGTCGGCACGACTGCACCCCACCGCATCGGCGACCACTTGCGAGATATAGGTAATCGCGCCGTCGGCGTTGCTCGACCAGAACCACCCCAGCCCGGATGCTTCGTAATCATGCAGCAACAACAGCGCCTGCTTCAGCTCTTCGCCGGTTGGCAACGGCGCGGCGCGCGCTGAAGTGCCGGTCGCGCTGCCACCCAGCAGGTTGCGAAAGCGGCCAAACGCTGATGGCGAAGATGCAGTCATGGCGGCGGAATATATCTCGTTGCAATTTCGGCTACAGGGAATTGTCTGGAGCTAGGCCAACATGGTTGAGATTTCGCTAATGGCCGCTGCCGAATGGCCTGCGGTCAGGCCGCCGCCCCGTGTTCGCGGCGCAGCAACGAGGTGCGGGTACCGGCCGGCGCTGCTTGCGAAATCAACGCGATCCGCCCGGATTCGTCGAGTTCGAGCGCGGCGGAAAATTCGACCCCCATGCGGTCTTCCTGACACCACCGCGCTGTCGCGGTGACGATCCCGCCCTCGGCCAGCGCGATCCGGAAGATGGTGCCGGGGGGCACGTTCCACAGCCCTTCGACCATCGCGCCGGTCGAGGAAATATTGCGGATCGTGCCGTGATAATGCTGCCCGCCATGATCGAGGATAACCTTGCGCAGCATGGTCTGGCGGATCGCCCGCGCAGCGCGCGGGCCCTTGGCGATCGCGGTGGTCCCGGCCAGCAAACGTTCGGTGGCAAGCGCATGGCTGAGCGGCTTTTCGTAGATGTATCCCTGCACGTGGCTGCACCCCAGCATGCGCACCAGATCAAGCTCGTCGAGCGTTTCGACCCCTTCGGCGGTCGTTTCCATCCCCAGCGCCTCGGCCAGACTGACGATCGAGGCGATGATCGCGCCGTTGCGGCTGCCGGTGATGGTCGCACCGCGCACGAAACTCTGGTCGATCTTGATCTTGTCGAACGGCGCCTTTTTCAGATAGCCGAGCGACGAATAGCCGGTCCCGAAGTCATCGAGCGAAAGCCGCACGCCCACACGTTTGAGCGCGAGGAACATCGCGTCGGTGTCATCATCATCGTTGAGAAACACGCTTTCGGTGATCTCGAGCTCAAGCCGGCTGGGATGAACCTGCGCCGCCGCCAGCGCGTGCGTGATGATCGCTGGCAGCGCCGGGTTGGCAAACTGCAATGGCGAGACGTTGACCGCTACGCGCACCGCTTCGGGCCATTCGGCCAGATCATGGCAGGCCTTGCGCAGCACCCACTCGCCGATCTGCGCGATCAGGCCCGAATCCTCTGCAACCGGGATGAATTTGGCGGGCGATAGCGGTCCGCGCGTCGGGTGCGTCCAGCGCAGCAGCGCTTCGAAACCGGTAATCCGTTCGGTCGAAGTGTGGACGACCGGCTGGTAATGCAGTTCGAACCCGCCCTGGCTGATCGCATCGCGTAAGTCCTGTTCAAGCTGACGGCGTTCCTCGGCATCGCTGTGCAGGTCTTCGGCGTAAAAGTGATGCCGCCCGCGCCCGCCGTCCTTGGCCGCATAGAGCGCCAGATCGGCGTTGCGGATAATCGCTTCAGAGGTGACGCCATCGTCGGGCGACAGGGCCACACCCACCGACGCGCCGATCATCACCCGGTGGCCGTCGATCGAATAGGGTTCGGACAAATCACGGATCACGCGCACTGCCAGCTGCGCCAGGTCTTCGCGGCGATGCCGCCCGGGCAACACGACTTGAAATTCGTCCCCGCCAAGCCGCCCGACCCGGCCGTGTTCGCCAATCGTCCGCTCCAGCCGGCTGGCCACCTGCGTAAGCAGATTGTCGCCAGCGGGATGTCCCATCGTATCGTTGACCTGCTTGAAACGATCAAGATCAAGCAGGAACACGGTGCAAGCACGGTGATCGAGACTGGGCGCGGCCAGCAGTTTTTCCAGCGTTTGCGCCATCTGCAGCCGATTGGCGAGCCCGGTGAGCGAATCATAATGCGCCAAGCGACTGACATTTTCAGCCGAGCGACGGCGCTCGGTCAGATCATTGCCCGATCCGCGAAAGCCGACGAAATTGCCGAACGTATCGTAAAGCGGGCGGCCATTGACTGACCACCAGCGTTCTTCGCCGGGGGTGGCGGCGCGCATGGCCAACTCGCTGAAGGCCGAGCGAGCGTTGAGATGAAACGCCAGCGAGCGTTCGTTTTCCTGTCCCTGCGGATCGGCTACGAACAGTTCCGACAGCGCCCGGCCGGTCAGATCAGCACTTTCACCGCCGAGCAGTTCGCCGATGGGCGGTGACACATAGACAAGCTGGCCGCGCCGGTCGGTTTCCCAGAACCAGCCCTGTCCGGTCTGCTCGAAATCGTGGAGAATTTCTTCGGCGCGCAACTGCGCGCGTTGCCGTTCGCGGTCGGCCAGTTCGGCGCTGGCATCGTTGCGGGCTTGTCGCAGCGACGCGTAAATTCCAAGCACAGCCCCCGCCGCCAATGCCAGAAAGCCACCGCTCGATCCCGCGATTACCGCCACCCCGCCCCACAGGCAGAACTGCGCCAGCGTGATCGAGGCAACCCTGCGGTTGAGAATGATCGTCGCCAATGACCCGACGATGATCAAAGTGCCAAGCGAGTTCTGCCACTGCGCGTGCGAAACCAGCGTCCAGCGCGCCAGCGCCATGCCAAACAGCAGCATCGGCGCGCCCACCATGATCGCGGCCAGCGCGCTGCGCTGGACCGGTGCATCCAGCCGCTCGCGCTCGACCCGCGTCGCCACTCTGGCCAGCGCGCAAATCGCAACCGCCAACACCAGCATCATGCCGCTGGCGCGCGGCGGCACGACCAAAGTGGCTGTCGCTGTCATCGCCGCTGCGGCAATCAGGATCGGCGCCATCAGCACCCAGTTGGGCTCAACTTGCGCCTTCAGCCCGTCACGCGCTGAGCCGCGCTGCCGCGCTGGACCCGCGGTGCGGGCGGCTTGCGCCTTGAGCGAAATGACCGCGGCATCCTGCTTGACCGGCGCGCGATTCCGCGCGCGCTCGGCGAGCGCCGGGGTCAGGTCATCAGCCTGTCTCGCGGGTTTAGCGGACATCCCCAGCCTGTGGCACACCCCGGCTTGCAAAACTGTTAAGTTTACCATTGCCGGACGCGGTAAAGCGCGCGGAACCGGGCGCGGTGACGGACGGCTTGAAATGACGTGACGGGCAAGGCATGGTCACGCCCAACAAGCACAGAACAGTCGGGATCCAGGCATGACCAAAGGCACGTCGCCGCTCGAAAACGAGGCCGCGCAATCGACTACTGCGCTGGGACCGCTGGTCGGCCTGGCACGGGAGGATTTCGTCGGTGCGATTGCCTTGCTGCTGCGCGAAACCGCTTCGGACCCGGCCCGCACGGTCAGACATATGACCAGCTTTGGCGAAGACGTGGTGCAGATCATCACCGGCAAGAGCGAACTGATGCCCGATCCCAAGGACAAGCGCTTCAAGGACCCGGCGTGGCAGTACAACCCGTTTTTCCGGGCCGGCGCACAATATTATATGGCGGTCCAGAAAGGCATGAAGAACTGGATGACCGATCTTGAGCTCGATGACATCGAGCGCGACCGCGCGAACTTCATCTCGCAGATCATCATCGACAGCTTGTCACCGACCAATAGCCTGATCGGCAATCCAGCCGCGCAAAAGCGCTTGATCGACAGCGGCGGGCTGTCGCTGATCAAAGGCTTGAAAAACGCCTACAACGACATGGTGCACAATCATGGCATGGTCAGCATGGTCGACAAGCGCCCGTTCAAGCTGGGCGAGAATGTCGCGACCTCGAAAGGCAGTGTGGTGTACCGCAACGCGATGATGGAGGTGATCCAGTACGCCCCCACCACGCCTCAGGTCTATGCAGTGCCCCAACTGACAATTCCGCCGCAAATCAACAAGATGTACATCAATGACTTGTCGCCCGAGAAGTCGGTGGTCAAATATCAGCTCGACAACGGGATCCAGACTTTCACGATCAGCTGGAAGAACCCGACCAAGGACGAAGGCCACTGGGACATGGCCGATTACATCGGCTCGTGCCGCGAGGCGATCGATGTCGTCGCGCAGATTACCGGCTCGGCCAAGGTCAATGTGTCAGCCGGCTGCTCGGGCGGGCAGACCGCGGCGATGCTGGCAAGCAAGCTGGCAGCGGACGGCGATGACCGGCTGGGCGCGCTCACGCTGATGGTCTGCGTGCTCCATCCCAAGCAGAACGACATCGAAGCAGGCGCGCTGATGTCCAAAAACGGGCTCGAACTGGCCAAACGTCGGGCCGCCAAGAAAGGCATCGTCAAAGGCAATGATCTGGCGCGCGGGTTTGCGTGGCTGCGGCCCAACGATCTGATCTGGAACTATGTAATCAACAACTATCTGATGGGCGATGATCCGCCGGCCTTCGACGTGCTGTTCTGGAATGCCGACGCCACCAATCTGTCCGCCGCGCTGATGGGCGATTTTCTTGAGATCTTTGAAACACTTGCCTTTGCCAAGCCGGGCGAGGTCGAAATGATCGGCCACCGGGTCGATTTGACCAAGGTTACCAGCGACCTGTTCCTGCTCGGCGGGGTGACCGATCACATCACCCCGTGGCGCGCGTGCTATCGCTCAAGCCAGCTGTTCGGATCGAAGAACGTGACGTTTGTGCTGAGTCAATCGGGGCATATGCAGGCGATCCTCAATCCTCCGGGCAACCCCAAAGCCAAGTATTTTGTGTCAAAACAGGCCGGATCACCGCCCGCCGCGGTTGACGACTGGCTCACGGGCACCGAGGAAGTCGCCGGCAGCTGGTGGCCGCTGTGGATTGAGTGGATGCAGGCGCGTTCGGGCAAGCAGATCGATGCTCCGGGCAAATTGGGCAGCAAAAAAAATCCACCGCTCGAAGCCGCACCAGGGCTATACGTGCTCGAACAGGCATGAAGGGAATGCGCCGCGTGAACGATCAGATTACCGCAGTATTTTCAATGGAAACGGTTGGCGGGCGCACCTTGCGCGTCGCCCGGTGGCGCTGGGATCTGCCCAGCGATCATCCGCCGATCCTGTTTTTCAACGGCATCGGTGCCAATATCGAAGCCGTCGCGCCACTGGCCGAGGCGCTGACCGAGCGCCGCTTCATCATGTTCGACATGCCCGGCGTGGGCGGCTCGCCCGACCCGCTGGTGCCGTACAACACCTATACGATGAGCTGGATTGCCAAGGAACTGTTGAAACGGTTCAACGCCGGTGTAGTCGATGTGATGGGCGTTTCGTGGGGCGGCGCGATGGCGCAGCACTTTGCCTTGCAACACGGCAAGCACGTCCGCCGCCTGATCCTGGCCGCGACGACTGCGGGCATGCTGATGCTGCCGGGCAGTCCGGCCGCGCTGTCGAAGATGATCGATCCGCGCCGCTATGTCGATCCGGCGTTCATGGAAAAGCACTTTTTCACGCTGTACGGGGGGCTGACCGGCGGCAAAAGCGAACATATCGGCCGGCTCACCCCGCCCAGCCCGCGCGGCTATGTGTATCAGCTGCTGGCGATGATGGGGTGGACCAGCGTGCCCGCTCTGCCGTTCCTTAAAAAGCCGGTGCTGATCATGATGGGTGAGGATGACAACATTGTCCCGCTGGCTAACGGCAAATTCCTTGAAGCGCTGATCCCCGGCGCACAGCTTGAAGTGTTCGAAGATGGCGGGCACTTGTTCATGCTGACGCACCCCGACCAGACCCTGGCCGCGATGCGCGGGTTTTTGGATGCGCCCGATCTGCCGCAAGCCAAGGCTGCCTAGCACGTGATCCACATCGCGATCATCGGTTCGGGCCCCGCCGGGTACTACACCGCCGAGGCCGCGCAAAAGCAGTGGGGCGACGAAGTCCGGGTCGATGTGTTCGATATGCTGCCGGTGCCGTACGGGTTGATCCGCACCGGCGTCGCGCCCGATCACCAATCGATCAAGGGCGTGTCGCGGCGTTATGAAGGCACCGCGCTGTCGGACAACGTCCGGTTCGTCGGCAACGTCATGATCGGCCGCGATTTGTCGATTGCCGAGCTTGAGGAGCTGTACGACGCGGTGGTGCTGGCGACCGGCGCGCCCAACGACAAGCCCGCCGGGATCCCGGGCGAGGCGCTGGGCAATGTGTTCGGCAGCGCAGCCTTTGTCGGTTGGTACAATGGCCACCCGCAATTTGCCGATCTGAACCCGGACCTGTCCGCTGGAACCGCGGTGGTGATCGGCAATGGCAACGTCGCGCTCGATGTCGCGCGGATCCTGAGCAAGACCCCGGGCGAGTTCCACGGCAGCGATATCGTGACTCACGCTTACGATGCCTTGGCCAGATCGCGGATCGAACAGGTGGTGTTATTGGGCCGGCGCGGGCCGCATCAGATTGCAATGACTCCCAAGGAACTCGGCGAGTTGGCGCATCTCGAGCGCGCATGCCCTCGGGTCGATCCAGCCGATCTGCCAGGTGACGCAGAAGATATGCTGCTTGAACCCGGCCAGCGCAAATCGGTTAGCCATTTGCGCAGCTTTGCCGCGATCCCCGAACAATTCCGCGCGGACAAAGCGGTCGAGATCGAGTTCGATTTTTTCGCCAGCCCCAGGGCGATCATCGGCGAAGGCCGGGTCACCGGGATCGAGATTGAACGCACGCAGCTCGATAGCGCCGGCCGCGCCAGCGGGACCGGAGAGTTCTACACCATCGCGTGCGGTTTGGTGGTCACTTGCATCGGCTACAAAAGCTCCCCGATCCCCGGCGTTCCATTCGAGGAGAGCGCCGGGCGGTTCGCCAATGACGCGGGCCGGATCATGCCGGGGCTGTATTGCGTCGGGTGGGCGCGGCGCGGGCCATCGGGAACCATTGGTACTAACCGGCCCGATGGCTATGCGGTGATCGAAAAAATTGCGGCTGACCTGGGCAGCGTCCGCAGCAAGCAAGGCCGCGCCGGGTTCGATGCGCTGGCGCAGGCGCGCGGGCTCGAAGTCGTAACCTTCCGCGACTGGAAAAAGATCGAGGCGCAAGAGGAAGCGCGAGCCCGCGATGGGGCACCGCGTGAGAAATTCGTCGATGTCGCAGCGATGATCGCGGCGCGCGAACTTTAAGACCGGTATTTATCGCCGCAAGAGTTCGCGCGGCATCGCCGCCCCCACGATAGCTCTGGCAATTCTTCGGCACGCTCAGCCTGAGCGGGGTTGGAGCGTGTCGATCGTTCGATCAGCAACCGCTTGCCCTGGCTGGCCATCCATGATTTAATCGAGCGGTTAAAAGCTGATTGAACTCGGTTTGACGGGAGAATACGCATGGCAAGCTATGATCTGATCGTTCGCAATGGCACGATTGTCGACGGCAGCGGGGCTCCGCGCTATATTGGCGATGTCGCGATCAACGCCGGATTGATCGTGGCGGTCGGCCGGGTTCAAGGCAGCGGCGAACAGGAAATCGACGCCGCAGGAAAAATCGTCGCCCCCGGCTGGGTCGATATCCACACGCATTATGATGGGCAGGCGACCTGGGATCAGGAAATGGCCCCGTCCAGCTGGCACGGCGTTACCACCGTAGTGATGGGCAATTGCGGGGTTGGGTTTGCCCCCGCCGCGCCCGATCGGCACGGCTGGTTGATCGCCCTGATGGAAGGAGTTGAGGATATTCCCGGCACCGCGCTGGCTGAAGGGATGAAATGGAACTGGGAGACTTTCCCCGAATACCTCGATGCGCTGGAGGAATTGCCGCGCACCGTCGATGTCGGAACGCACGTGCCACACGGTGCCGTGCGGGCCTATGTACTGGGCGATCGTGAGCGTCCTGGTGCCGTGCCGACCGCAGACGATATCACCAGAATGTCGGCGATTGTCGAAGATGGGTTGCGCGCCGGAGCGCTGGGTTTTTCAACCAGCCGCACCGTGTTGCACCGCTCGATCGATGGCGAAGTGGTGCCCGGCACGACCGCCACCAAAGAAGAGCTGATCGGGATCGGCCGGGCGATGGGCCGGGTTGGCCACGGGGTGTTCGAAATGGCCAGCGACATGCGCCGTGAATGGGACGAGTTTGGCTGGATGGGCGCGCTTAGCCGCGAAACCGGCTTGCCCTGCACTTATGCCGCGCTGCAATCGATCGCCAAGGAGCTGACCCTCGAAGAACAGATCACGCAGATGCGCGCCGAAAATGACAACGGCGCTAACATCGTCGCGCAGATTGCGCTGCGCGGCAACGGCATCGTGATGGCGTGGCAAGGCACCGTCCACCCGTTCCGCCTCCGCCCAAGCTGGGTTGCGATCATGGAATTGCCCTGGGCCGAGCAAAAAGCCAAGCTGCTCGATCCGGCCTTCAAAGCGCAGCTGCTCAGCGAAGCGTGCGATTACAGCCAGGTCAATCCGGACATCGTCGGGCTGGTCAAAGTCGTCAGCGGCGGGTGGGCATTGCAATATGAAATGGACGATGATTTCGATTACGAGCCGCAAGCCGAGGCCAGCATCGCCGCACGCGCGGCCGCCGCCGGCAAAACTGGCGATGAATATGCTTATGACCTGTTGTGCGAAGACGATGCTAGCGGGTTCATCTATTTGCCAATTCTGAATTACGCCGATGGCAACCTCGATTTCCTCGAGGCGCTGCAGGCGAGCGACGATTGCGTCAATTCGCTGTCCGACGGCGGCGCGCATTGCGGCACCATCTGCGATGCGGCCAGTCCCACCTTCATGCTCGAGCACTGGGTGCGCGATCGCAAACGCGGCGGCAGGATCAGCCTCGAAACCGCAATCAAGCGCCAGTGCCGCGATACCGCGCGGCTTTACGGGCTCGATGATCGCGGCGTGATTGCACCGGGCTACCTCGCTGATCTCAACGTGATCGACATCGACGCGATCAAGCTGGGAAAACCTTGGCTGGCGTTCGATCTGCCGGCTGGCGGAAAGCGGCTGCTGCAGCGCGCCGAGGGCTATGTCTGCACGATCAAAACTGGCGTGGTAACGTTCAGGGACGGAACATGGACCGGCGCCACTCCGGGCGGCCTGATCCGCGGACCGCAGCGTGCAGCGATGCTGGAGGCGGCGGAATAGGCCGGCCAGACCGGAACAAGGCTAACAACAACGCGCTGGCAGACACTGCCGAATATTCACTCATTACCGTTCGTGCCGCGCGAATTCGCAACACCGCGTGCAATG
Source organism: Novosphingobium sp. (assembly GCA_031361075.1). GTDB lineage: Bacteria > Pseudomonadota > Alphaproteobacteria > Sphingomonadales > Sphingomonadaceae > Novosphingobium. The sequence goes on from JANMCG010000229.1 coordinate 22,405, forward strand.
TCCAGGCTCCGCTCGGCACAAACGGGATTTCCTCGAAAATTGGAATAAGCAATATGACCATGCGCGCTGTCCGCGTTGGCTCGCCGGCCAATCTTGATACCCTGATTGCCGTTAGCGCTGATGATCCGGGCCAGCCCGGCCCGGGTCGGATCAGGGTAAAGCTGGCCGCGAGTTCGCTGAACTTCCACGACTTTGCAGTGGTCACCGGGATGATCCCGGCTGCTGCTGGCCGCATTCCGATGTCGGATGGTGCAGGCGTGGTTGAAGCTGTCGGCAGCGGCGTGAGCCAGTTCAAACCGGGCGACGCGGTGGTCTCGACCTTCTTCCCCGAATGGCTCGACGGCGCGCCGCCCGCGACCGCGTTTCGCGGCGTGCCAGGCGACGGGATCGATGGTTATGCCTGCGACGCGGTGGTGACGCCGGAAAATTCCTGGACCCGCGTGCCCGCTGGATATTCACATGCCGAGGCCGCGACACTGACTTGCGCTGGCCTGACCGCGTGGCGCGCCCTGTTTGTCGATGATGCCGTGCAGCCCGGTTCGACCGTGTTGATCCAGGGCAGCGGCGGGGTTTCAGTGTTCGCGCTGCAATTTGCCAAGGCCGCTGGCGCGCGGGTCATCGCGACCAGTTCGTCGGACGAAAAGCTGGCCAAGCTCAAGTCCTTGGGCGCAGATGAATTGATAAATTACAAAGAGGTGTCCGCGTGGGGCGCCAAAGTGCTTGAGTTAACGGGCGGTACCGGTGTCGATACGGTGGTCGAAATTGGCGGGGCTGGTACGCTCGACCAATCGATGCTGGCCGCCAAAGTGGGCGGACACGTCGCGCTGATCGGCGTGTTGGCAGGCTTTGCCGGTCCGGTGCAAACCGCGCTGCTGATGGCCAAGAACCTGCGCGTTCAGGGCCTGACCGTCGGCAGCCGCGCGCACCAACTGGCGATGATCGCCGGGATCGAGGGCAACGGAATCAAGCCAGTGATCAGCGATCACTTCGCGCTTGAGAATCTGGCCGACGCCTTCCGTCACCAAGCGGCGAACAAGCACTTTGGCAAGATCGTCGTCGATATCTAGGGTTCGATAATTATCCCGGCCGCCGGATCGGCGCGGCCAGCCAGCGTTTCGGCAAAAGCGGCTTGCGCGGCTGCCAGACCGCTGCGCCGATCGACGCGCACGGTGCTTGCGGTTTCGCTGACAAAGCGCTGCCAGCTTACCGCCACCGCTTCGCCGAATGCCTTGGGGCCAAGCTGCTTGATGGCCGCGACCGCGTGGTCGGGGGCGAAAAACAATACCGGCGCGGGGCCCGGCAGCGCGCCGCTCGCCCGCCCGAAGCCCGCCCCGACATGCGTCGCGCCGACTGTGCACGAGTATTTCAGCTGGTCATCGAGCGCAGTATGCACCGCATGGATCAGCGCGGCATTGCCAGCAAAATCGACCAGTACCGATGGAACCCGGGGTAGCTCGGCAGCCTCGTCGTAGGACAGCACCTGGTCATAAAACCCAGCGCGCGTGACGAAGGCTACGTTGCCGGACGAGGTCAGCCCGATCCGGCGCACCTGCGGCGACCGTTCGCGCGCGACGCTCGCCAGCGCCATCGCAGTTTTCGATGAGGCGCTGGTGCAGATCAGCGCTTCGGCCCCGAACCAGCCTTCACCGCGCATCATGCTTTCGATCAGGAACCCGGTTTTGAACAGCGGGCCGAAGATCATCCGCTCGGCCTCGCGCGCAGGATCATGCTCGGGATCGGCGGCAAGGCGGCTGTATTGGTTGTAGATCGGGCTCATCGGCTGGCGGTGCGCAGCCGCATCTATGAAGCCGCTTGCGCTGACGCGATCGGGCAGCACATCGAGGTGGCTGGCCATCGGCAGGTAACCATAGACCCGCTCGCCCACTGCGAAGTCCGAATTGCGAGATTCCTCGACCACGGCATGGCCCCACATCGGCACCACGCCCCATGTCCCGTCGCCTGGAAAGAAGTTCCAGTACCCGAACGCATCGCCGACCACCGCATAAGTGACGTTGTTGGCGGTAACCGAAAAGCTGTCGATCGCCAGCCGCACCAACCCATCGGCCAGCGCAGGCAGGTCTGCTGCAACAAGCCGGGATTGCGTCAAATCGCCGCGATTGATCTGGACGACTGTGCGTATTGCAGGGCTCACACCGGGGCTCATATCGGGGCCTAAACCCGCATCGGCATCAGCACATACAGCGCCGGGCTATGCTCGTCCTGCCGGATCAGGGTCGGCGCGCCGGCGTCGGCCAGGTGCAGTTCGACTGTGTCGCCTTCGATCTGGCCGAGAATATCCTTGAGGTAATTGGCGTTGAACCCGATCTCGAACCCGGCACTTTTGTAATCCGCCGGGACTTCTTCCGCCGCGGTGCCGTTGTCGGGCGAGGTGACCGACAAGGTGACCTTGTCATTCTCCAGCGCCATCTTGACCGCGCGGGTCTTTTCGGTGGCGATCGTGGCGACGCGGTCAACCCCTTCCCAGAAGCTCTTCGGGTCGAGTTTAAGCAGTTTGTCATTGCCGGTCGGGATCACCCGGCTGTAATCGGGGAAAGTGCCGTCGATCAGCTTGCTGGTCAGCACCACGCCGTTTTCGCCGCCGAGCGTGAAACGGACCTTGCTGGCCGACAGATCGATCAGCACGTTAGAGCTGGGCGATTCTTCGAGCAATTTGCGCAGTTCATTGACGCATTTGCGCGGCACGATCACATCGGGCATGCCGTCCGCGCCATCGGGCTTGGCGATGGTAAACCGCGCCAGCCGGTGGCCGTCAGTGGCAGCGGCGCGCAGCTCATCATCGGTCACGTGCAGGAAAATGCCATTGAGATAATAGCGGGTTTCTTCGGTGCTGATCGCAAATTTGGTGCGGTCGATCATCTGCGCGAGCAGCGCTGCGCCAAGTTCGAAGCTGGTCGGCAGATCGCCTTCGACAATCATCGGGAAATCGTCGCGCGGCAAGGTCGGCAGCGAGAACCGGCTGCGCCCGGCCTTGACCGCCATCCGGTTATCGGCGGTTTCAAGGCTGACCTGGCTGCCGTCTTGCAGCTTGCGCGCAATATCGAACAGCAGATGCGCCGAGACGGTGATCGCGCCCGCCACTTCGACCGAAACCGCGCTCAGACTTTCGACCACTTGCAGATCCAGATCGGTCGCCATGATCTTCAGCGTGCCATCGGCCGCCGCTTCGATCAGCACGTTCGACAGGATCGGGATAGTGTTGCGCCGCTCGACGACGGACTGGACGTGCGACAGACACTTGAGCAGTGTCGCGCGTTCGATGGTGGCCTTCATGGTCGGTTTCGTCCCCATGTACGCACGGCCGGAATCGGCCCTGCGCCGTCAATTTTCGGACTACCTTCCTTAGCGCCGGGCCACGGCGCGGCAAGGCTCATGCGCGCCAAGGTGCCACTAACTGGGGATAAATGGGATTACATCGATTCCCGCCGCTGCCGAGACACTTAGCTGGCGAGTTTGAGGAACCTGTCGCGGGCTCGCTCGCGCATTGCCAGGAAGCTGACGTAGGTCGACACCAATTTGTAAGCGGGGGAGTTTGCGGGGGCAAAGCCTTGTTCCATCAGCCGGGGCTCAAGCTGAAGCGCGTCGATTGCCCGGATTTCAGTCAGGCCGATCATCGCCGCGCGGTTGGCCAAAAAATAACGGTCGAGCACAGCGATCGAACCGCCCTCGCGTGCAGTCTGCTCACCGACGATCTTTACGAAGATTTGCGCTGAGGCGAATTCTATTGCGACGCTGTTCGCCGCCTCGCTCCAATGATTGTTTTGCTGGCAAGCGTTCATGCGCTCCACGATGAGGTCTTGTCCGCGCTGTTCGGACGCCGAGGGGCGCTCGCTCTTGCTCATGAGCGCCATGGCGACGTCGGCTATTTGCGCGTCCGACCAGTCCCTGGTGATACACTCGATTTCGCCTGTCGGAGCGGCCGCCAACGGCGCCGCGTGCGCCGCAGTCGCCAGCAAAAACGCTGAAATTACAGTACGTATCTGCATCTCATTCCCCCGCTGCCATTTCGGTTATGACAGCATCGCCATCCCGCCGTTAACGTGCATCGTCTGCCCGGTCATATAGCCCGCCTCTCGGCTGGCAAGATAGGCCACCGCCGCGCCGATGTCCTCGCCCTCGCCCATCCGGCCCATCGGAATCCGGGCGTTAAGCGCGTCCTTCTGCGCATCGGGGAGCCCGTCGGTCATCGCGGTGCGGATAAACCCGGGGGCAACGCAATTGACGGTGATGCCGCGGCTGGCCACTTCCTGACCGAGCGATTTGGACATGCCGACCAGCCCTGCCTTGGCCGCAGCGTAATTGACCTGACCCGGATTGCCGGTCGCTCCGACCACGCTGGTGACCGAAATGATCCGCCCGTGCCGCGCTTTCATCATCGGTTTGCACGCCGCGCGCATCAGCCGGAACGCGGCCTCCAGATTAACCCGGATCACTGCGTCCCACTCCTCATCCTTCATCCGCATCGCCAGGTTATCGCGAGTAATCCCGGCGTTGTTGACCAGGATATCGATCTTGCCAAGCGTATCGACTGTGGCGGGGATCAGATGCTCGACCTGTTCGGTGTTGGACAAATCGCACGTAATCTCGACATGATCGTGACCGTAAGTGTCGTTCAACTCCTCACGAAACGCGCGGAGCTTGGCAGGATTGGTCCCCGAAAGCGCCAACCGCGCACCTTGCCGGGCCAAGGCATGCGAAATCGCCGAACCGATGCCACCGGCAGCCCCGGTGACGAGGGCAGTCATGCCGGTAAGGTCAAACATGCGGTGTTCCATTTGAGATACTCTCGCAAAGGCGCAAAGGCGCAAAGGGTTCAGGACAATCGGCGATGGTTGTTGGCAACGCGGCGAATGCCCTCTTTCATTGTTTCACCAGAAAAATTTAGCAACAGGCCTAATGACCGGTCTGTCAGCCGCAAGTAAGTAAGCAACTGCTTCGCATGCAGATTCGTCAGCGCTTCGACTGACTTGATCTCCAGGATCAATAGTTCGTCAAGCAATAGGTCGATACGAAACGCAGCAAGGATTGTCAGGCCATCGTAGCGTATATCAACGGAAACCTGTCGCTCGATTCGCATACCGTGTCTTGTGAGTGCAGCTGCAAGAACAGCTTCATAAACGCTTTCAAGCAGCCCGGGCCCGAGTTGCCGATGTATGCGAACGCATTCATCGACTACAATTCGACTGAGTTCGTCGCTTCGATCAGAATCTGACATCTTTGCGCCTTCGCGCCTTTGCGAGAGATTTACAACTCTCGGTGAAGCGCTTCGATATCGGTCATCGTCACCGCGCTGGTCACTTGCACATCGGTCACGCAGCGGCCGATCATCGGGCCTAGCACCTTGCCGCCGAGTTCGGTGAATTGCTCCACCCCGGCGGCGTGCATGGCGATTATGCTTTCGCGCCAGCGGACGCGGCCGGTGACTTGTTCTACCAGCAGGCGCTGGATTTCGCTGGGGTCGCTGACCATTGCGGCGGTGACGTTTGCGTACAGCGGGACGGTCAGCGCGCCGGGCGGCGTTGCGGCCAGCGCCTGCGCCATCGCATCGGCAGCGGGCTGCATCAGCGGGCAATGGAATGGGGCCGAGACCGGCAGCAGCACGCCGCGCTTGATCTCGAACTCTTTGACCAGGGCAATCGCGCGCTCGATCGCGCCCCGGTGGCCCGAGAGCACGACCTGACCCGGATCGTTATCATTGGCGACAGTGCAGATGTCCTTTTCACTGCCCGGGAGGGGGCCTTCCGCCGCCGCATCGGCAAGCGCCTGCGCTTTGGCCAGATCGGCCCCGAGCAGCGCGCACATTGCGCCAATGCCAACCGGAACCGCCGCCTGCATCGCTTGCCCGCGCAGCTTGAGCAGCCGCGCTGTATCGGCCAGGCTGAATGCGCCCGCAGCGCACAATGCGGTGTATTCGCCCAAGCTATGCCCGGCAACGAATTGCACTTTTTCGGCGAGCGTTATTCCGCCCTCCTGTTCAAGCACGCGCAGCACAGCGATGGCGGTGGCCATGATCGCCGGCTGGGCATTTTCGGTCAGCAGCAGCGCCTCATCCGGCCCGTCGCGCATGATCGCCGAAAGTTTCTGGCCGAGCGCATCGTCAACCTCTTCGAATACCGCGCGCGCTGCCGGGCTGGCCGCCGCCAGATCCGCGCCCATGCCGACTTTCTGACTGCCTTGCCCTGGAAAAACGAATGCTCTCATGGTCGGACCTCATCCTTTTATCTGGCCCCTCCCCGTTGAGGGGGATGCTGGGTGGGGGTGTACTGCCCTGCCGCTTGTCGAGCCCCCACCCCCGGCCCCTCCCCAACGGGGTGGGGAGCAGGCACTTACGTTTGCGCCCGATTGCCAGCAACCCCGAACGGCACAATCTTGTTGGCCACGTCGTGCCCGATATCAGCCCGGCCCAGGTATGGAATGCCGGCGCGGGCACACCAATGCTGCGCGATCTGCTCCGCCGAGACCCCGAACGCGACATCGTTTTCGGGCACCGCGCTGACCCGCCCGAGCCGCAGTCCGGCAATCCCCGGCAGCATCGCGGTGATGTGGAAGAACAGCCGGTCGACCGCGTAATCGT
>JANMCG010000107.1:0-4678 GCA_031361075.1 Novosphingobium sp.
GTCACGGTTGAGACGGTCTGATCCCATGCAAGACAACCTTACCCCCAAAGCGATCGTCGCTGCGCTCGACGAACACATCATCGGCCAGCGCGATGCCAAGAAGGCGGTCGCGGTGGCGCTGCGCAATCGCTGGCGGCGGCAGCGGCTGTCGCCCGAGCTGCGCGATGAGGTGACGCCTAAGAACATCCTGATGATCGGGCCGACGGGTTGCGGCAAGACCGAGATATCGCGGCGCCTCGCCAAGCTCGCCGAAGCGCCGTTCGTCAAGGTCGAGGCGACCAAGTTTACCGAGGTCGGCTATGTCGGCCGCGATGTCGAACAGATCGCGCGCGACCTGGTCGAGGAAGCGATCCGGCTCGAAAAGGACCGCCGCCGCGAGGCGGTGCGCGAGGCGGCTGAGAAGGGCGCGATGGACCGGCTGCTTAAAGCGATGGTCGGCGATGGCGCGTCCGAAGCCACCCGCGAAAGCTTTCGGCAGCGCATCAAAGAACATGCGATGGACGACACCGAGATCGAAATCGAGCTTGAGGACGCCCCCGCTGGCGGGATGGAAATTCCAGGGATGCCCGGCGGGATCGGCATGATCAACCTGTCCGACATGATGTCCAAGGCGATGGGCAAGCAAGCGCTCAAACGCCGCAAGCTGAAAGTGCCCGAGGCGTGGGCCAAACTGGTCGATGAGGAAGCCGAAAAGCGGATGGACCAGGACGATGTCGCCCGCGTGGCGCTAGCCAACGCCGAGACTAACGGGATCGTATTCATCGACGAGATCGACAAGATCGCGGTCTCGGACGTGCGCGGCGGATCGGTCAGCCGCGAAGGCGTGCAGCGCGATCTGCTCCCGCTGATCGAGGGCACCACAGTGGCGACCAAATACGGCCCGATGAAAACCGACCCTGTGCTGTTCATCGCCAGCGGCGCATTCCACATCGCCAAGCCCAGCGACATGCTGCCCGAATTGCAGGGCCGCTTGCCGATCCGGGTTGAACTGCAGGCGCTGACCGAGGACGATTTCGTCCGCATCCTCAGCGAAACCCGCGCCAATCTGATTGCGCAATATGTTGCGTTGCTCGGCACCGAAAAGCTGACGATCGCATTCACCCCCGGCGCCATCCGCGCGGTTGCGAAGATCGCCGCGCAAGTTAACGAAGCGGTCGAAAACATCGGCGCGCGGCGGCTCCAGACGGTGATGGAAAAGCTGCTCGAGGAGCTGAGCTTTGAGGCCGAAGACCGTAGCGGCGAGACGGTGACGGTGGACGAGGCTTACGTCCAGACGCGGTTGGCCGGGCTGGCGAAGGATACCGATCTCAGCAAGTATATCCTGTAATGGGCACCACGCCCCGGCGGGGAGGGGCAGTGAGACTTGGCAGCTTGCTGCCTAGTCGCAGCGGGGTGGGGGTACTCCGCTGGCGTTGAACCCCCACCCCAACCCCTCCCCAACGGGGAGGGGCTTACGTGGCGGCCCGCTCCTGCTACCTTACCCCCATGCAAACCCCCGAAAACAAGCCGATCTACCGCTTGCTCACCGGCCAAGACGACCGCGCCTTTTGCGAGCGGGTGTCCCAAGCGCTCGAACAAGGCTGGCGGCTGTACGGTTCGCCAACGATGGTCTGGCACGGTGACGAAGGCGTGATGAAGTGCGCTCAGGCGGTGGTTTGGGCCGGGGCGGACGTGGTCAAACGCTGAGCCGGCAGCGCACGGGCGGGATCGGTGATCGCGTCGAACCTGGCGACATATTCGGGATGCTCGGTCCCCATCAATTTGTCCCACCAGGTAAAGTAAAAGCCGAAATTGTGGTTGAAGCTGCCGGCATGATGCAGGTCATGGTGCGTGGTGGTGCTGATCCACCCGAGCACCGGGTGCGAAGCCCAGCCACGCGGATGCAGTTCGAGCCCGGCGTGGCCCATCGCATTGCGCAGGATCATCACCGCCAGAAACGTAAAGATCACCGGCCCCGGCGTGGACACAACCAGCGCATAAAGCGGCATGAACAGCACCATCACAAACGCTTCGCCAATATCGAAACTGTAGGCGGTCCAGGGCGTCGGCGTGGCGGTCAGGTGGTGGAATTTGTGGAAGGTTTTGAACAGCTTTGGCGTGTGCATCGCGCGATGAGTCCAATAAAACCAGGTGTCGTGCGCCAGCAGGATCGCAGCAAGATAGCCCGCAAAGCCCAGCGCGCTGACCGGGCCCGAATAAAACTTGAGCGCGCCGTGCTGAAACGCCCAAACCATCGGAAGGATCACGAGGGAGTAAACGATGACAGTGCGCAGCGAGGCGAAAAATTCGCGGCGGAAGTCGGCGCGGGTAGCCTCGCGCCGCTGGATTTTGCGGCTGGCCCAACTGGTCCGGCGGAGCAACCAGACCAGTGCTGAAATCAGCCCGGCTGCAATCAGGTAGCGTCCAAAATCGAACAGCAGAATTTTGGGCGACAGCGTGTGGGCGAGTTCGAACAAGGTAGCGGGCTGGTGCATCGGAGGCCTCCATTGGTTGATGTGCTGTCCTATGCGCAGCCGCTCGGCAATGCTCCGCTGGTTTCAAATGCGGCTAGCCGATGTTCGAATTCAACCGATCGTATTTGCACGGTAAGCACTGGGGGTGACCCCTTCAGCATCGCGAAATGCCCGGTTGAACGGTCCGAGCGAGCCGAACCCGGCGTCAAGCGCGATGGTCAGGATCGGCACGGCGCGCTGCGCTGGATCTGCCAGCGCAGCTTTGATTTCGGCGAGCCGCCAGGAATTGAGAAACTGAGCAAAGTTGCGGTGCCCCAGATGACCGTTTATCAGCCGGCGCAGGCGGTATTCGTGCTCGCCCAGCAGCAGTGCCAGCTTGGCGATTGTCATCTGCTCGTCGCGGTGCGGCTTGTCAGTGATCATCAGCGTGTCGAGCCGCGCGGCCAGCTGCGCATCCACTTCGACTGGTGGCTTGTCTGGAGCGGGCGCGGGTGCTGCCACGCCGAACAGGTCGCGTTGTTTGGAAGTGAACATCCCGGCGCAAAACCACAGCACGACCAGCACGATCGTACTGCCCAGCGCGGAAATCAGCAGGTGCGGCGCGCCGCCGTCAAATACCGCCAGTTCGGTCATGGTGATTGCCACCACATAGCCGCCGACCGTGATCGCGAGAGCCAGGCGCAGGCGGCGGCGAGCCTCGATCAAATCACCGGCGCGCCCGCGCCAGGCTTCCCATAGGCCCGCCAGTCCAAAGCCCAGCCCGAACACGCGGAACAGGGCCGCGCAGATCGCGGCGATCCCTGACCAGCGATTGAAACAAATTTGCAGGACCACGAGGTTGGCCACCGAAGCTGCGACCAGCATGGCATCACGCGCAGCGACGCGGGTTAGATCATTGAACCAGGTGCGCGCAAATAACCAGAACAGCCCCGGGGTTGCACCAGCCAGCAGTGCCAGCAGCGTGAACCGCGATGTTGTGTCAGAAGTTAGCAGCAGATAGCTCGCAATCCCGGCGTTCATCGCCATCGCCAGCCGCGCGGCCAGAAACGCGCGGTGCTCCCGCCAAAGCAGCCAGGACCACAGCGCCAGCAGCGCGATGGTGCCGCCGCGCGCCATCAGATCAAGGTCGTGCCAAGCCAAATCCGCTTCCCCCCGTTCACCGCCGCGGCGGCCCCGCCTGTCATTCCGCCGCTTCCACTACCTCTTCAACCTCATTCGCCTGCCGGTTCCACATATCGGCATAAAGCCCAGCGCGCCGGAGCAGTTCGCTGTGGCTGCCACTCTCTGCAAGCAAGCCATCGGCCAGCACGAAAATCCGATCTGCGTCGGCGATGGTCGAAAGCCGGTGCGCGATGCTCAGCGACGTCCGCCCGGTGCTGACCTTGTGCAGGGTGGCGAGGATGTCCTGTTCGGTGCGGGTGTCGAGCGCCGACGTGGCCTCATCGAGCAGCAGGATCGGCGGGTTCTTGACCAGCGTGCGCGCAATCGCAACGCGCTGCTTTTCGCCGCCCGATAGTTTCAGCCCGCGCTCACCCACTTCGGTATCGTAACCTTGCGGCAAGCGTTTGATCAAGTCGGACAAAGCCGCGCCGCGTGCCGCCGCGTCAACCTCGGCCTGCCCCGCGCCATCACGGCCATAGGCGATATTGTAGCCGATGGTGTCGTTGAACAGCACCGAATCCTGCGGGACGATGCCAAGCGCCTGGCGCAGGCTGGCCTGCGTTACCTCGCGGATATCCTGTCCATCGATCAGGATGCGGCCCGACCACGGATCGTAGAACCGGAACACCAGCCGTGCGATCGTGCTCTTGCCCGCGCCCGATGGCCCGACCACTGCGACTTGCCAACCGGCGGGGATTTCGAAGCTCAGGCCCTTCAGGATTGTGCGATCGGGCTCATACCCGAACACCACATCCTCAAACACCACTGTAGGCCGGCTGACCACCAGCGCGGGCGCGCCCGGAGCGTCACGCACTTCGACCTCGGTATCGATCAGGGTGAACATCGCCGCCATGTCGATCAGGCCCTGGCGGATCGTGCGGTACACCATCCCGAGCATGTCGAGCGGGCGGAACAGCTGGGTCAGGTACGTCTGCACGAACACCAGCTGGCCGACGGTGTATTTGCCCTGCGACCAGCCATAAACCGTCCACGCCATCGCGCCCGCCATCAACAGATTGACCACCAGCGCCTGCATGATGTTGAGCAAGCCGAGCGAGTTTTCT
>JANMCG010000028.1:0-2502 GCA_031361075.1 Novosphingobium sp.
GGTTGGCCGATCCGAACAGGAAATCCCGTTCCCCTATGTGATCGACGCCAACACCGGGCTGGGCAGCATCACCCCGCAAGAGCTGGCGCGGCATTTTCCCACCACCGAACTCGCGCTGATCGGCGACGAACTGGCCGACGGAATTGATACCGGGCGCGGAGGCGAGCAACTGCCGCTGGCGCTGTTCGACGCGCTGCGGACCGATTTCAGTTTGGCCCGGCTGGCGCACTATACCGGCACGCGCATCGAAGATTTTCAAAAATTTATCCTGTTCACCAACTATCATCGCTATGTCGATGAATTCGTCGATTGGGCCGCGCTGCAATTGGGTTCAGACGATTACACCACGCTGACCGGCGCGGGCGGGCTGGAATTAAGCGCCAAGACCAAGAATGCACGCGCCAAATTGTCCGATACGGCGTGGCGGCGGCATCAGATGCCAGCGTATCATTTAACCCGGCCCGACAATTCGGGGATCACCTTGGTCAACATCGGGGTCGGCCCGTCCAACGCCAAGACGATCTGCGATCACCTTGCGGTGCTGCGCCCCGAGGCATGGCTGATGATCGGCCATTGCGGCGGCCTGCGGGATACCCAGCGGATCGGTGACTATGTGCTCGCGCACGCCTATCTGCGCGATGACAAGGTGCTCGACACCGTGTTGCCGCCCGAAATCCCGATCCCGGCGATCGCCGAAGTGCAGATTGCGCTGGCGCAAGCGGCCGAGATGATCAGCGGCGATGTCGGCGCGAACCTCAAGAAGCGGATGCGCACCGGCACCGTGGCGACCACCGACGACCGCAACTGGGAGCTGCGCTATACCCATTCGTCACAGCGGCTCAGCCTGAGCCGGGCGATCGGGATCGATATGGAAAGCGCGACCATTGCCGCGCAAGGTTATCGTTTCCGCGTGCCATACGGCACGTTGCTGTGCGTGTCGGACAAACCGCTTCACGGCGAAATCAAACTGCCGGGCCAAGCTAACCGGTTTTACGAAGAAGCAATTGCCTCGCACCTGCAGATCGGCATCACCGCGTGCAATCTGCTGCGCGACGCCGGGGCAAAGCTGCACAGCCGCAAGCTGCGCGCCTTCCACGAGCCGCCATTCCGCTGATGGGCGATGCCGCTGTGATAGAGGCCTCGCTCGTTCGCATCGCCGAGCGCGGGATCGAATTGCGGCACGGGCTCTACGAACGGTTCTTTGCCGCCTATCCGGCGCGCCGTGCGGACTTCCTGTGCCCGGAAGTCACGTCGGTCAGAATGACCGACGAAACGCTGCAGATGATGCACGGACTGGCCGCGGATGAAAGCTGGGTCTGGCCGCTGGTTGCCGAACTGTCTTACACCCACCGTGCTTACGGGCGGCTGCCGTTCGAAGAATATGAGGCCTTCGTCGACCTGACCGTGCTAGAACTGGCCGAGGCATTGGGTGACGATTGGAGCGGCGCAGAGGCCGATGCCTGGGGCAGGCAGGCCGCGCGCCTGAAGGCCATGATCGCCAAGGCGCAAACCGATTGGGAGCGCGTGCTCCCGCGCTAACTCCGGCGCTCAGCCTTTCCGGTATTCGGCCAGGAACGTCGAACCGGGATTGGCGCGGCATCGCGCCAGTGCATTCTTCCACGCCTGCTCGTGGCGGCCAATGGAACCGCCTGCGCCCGGCTTGCCCCAGCCAAATGATTCGGGCGTCAGCAGGACCGCACCGGCCATGAAATCGTAAAACGTCGTGTCGTTGAGCTGCGCCGCTGGAATAGCACCTGCGCGCCAACCCTGTTCGCCGACAAACGCCGTGCAGGTATATTTGCTCAGGCCCTCGATGTAACTCCCGGCCCCGCCGTCTGCCTGACTGAATTCTTGCGTTGCGATCGTATCAAATGTCGCCGGGCTGCCATCAAGCGCCATCGGCTTTTCATATTGAGATGCCGCCACACCATCGATTACAGAGCCGTCCAGTAAGCTCGATCCGCTGGAGTGCTTGAGCTTCAAATTTGTGGGCACCCCATCCGCCGCGATTGTAAAAGTCACCGCGACTTTGCCATTGTGAAAAGCTTCTCGCGCCCCCTGCGGCCAGCCGAACGCCGGACCAGACAAACGTGCCGGACCTTGGCCAATGTTAAACGGGAACTTGGCGCGCGTCGCAACCTTCACGCCGCCACGGTCAACCGGGCTGCTTAAACGCCAAGTGGCCAATGCAGCAACGATTGCGGCATCAATCTTCGGCTGTCCCGAACTGGTTAGGATCGTGATGTCGGCCAGCGTGCCAGCAGGGGTCACGGTCGCCTCCGCAACCATCCTGCCGAACCGGCCGAGCCGCTCCATCTTCTGCACTTCGGGCAAAGTGTCAGGCAAGGTGCCAGACAGAAACCGAGGCTTGATTTTGAGCTGGCTGGGCGGAACCGGCCCCGCCGGGGTGGGCTGAATTGCAGGAGGCTGGAGCGGCTGATCGGCCAATGCCGCGGTGACCGAACACAGCGCGATAGCAACTGGCAGTCCAATCAATCCAGT
>JANMCG010000029.1:0-29737 GCA_031361075.1 Novosphingobium sp.
GATCCCGGTATATGTGTGCTGCGCTTCGTACGTTCCGATCGACTGCTTGCCGATGTAGCGCGCGGTGTACGTGAAATCGACCGGGCCGAAATCATAGTTGAGCGAAGCATTGGCGGCCCACAGCGGATCACCCAGTTCGCCAAGCTGACGGTTTGGCAACTGCGGCAAGGTTGGATCGACGTAGTTGTCGAGCAGCGCAACCCGGGTGGCAATTGCGCGGAACGCCACCTTGTGGCCGTTGCTGAAGGTGCGGCGATACGACAGATCGAAATCGACGCCTTCGGTCTTCTGCTTGGCGAAGTTGACGCCGCCCGAAATAACCGCCGGCTGCACGAACAGACCGGTGTTTGGATCGCGATTGACGGTCGCACAGAACGGATTGTTGATCCCGCTCGGGCTGTCATAGCACAAGTTGATGATCGTCTGCGCGCCCAAGGTCGCAATCAGGTTAGTGACCGTGATCTTGTAGTAATCGACCGTGAAGTTGAGCCCCGGAATCCAGTGCGGTTCGAGCACCATCCCGAAGGTCAGGCTCTTGCCGCGCTCGGCGAACAGGGTCGGGTTGCCGCCCGACGTAAAGCCAGTCGACGAAGACAGTGCCAGACAGTTGCGATACGGTGCGCCCGGCGAGCCGGTGAACGAAGTCGACGAGCAAGCTGCCGTGACCGCTGGGGTATAAGTGGTCGGAACCCCAGCTGCGGCGCAGTTTGCCGTGCGGTTAGGACCGGCGGTGATGTTCGAGCTATCGCACGGATCGGCGATGAACGCGAAATTCTGCGACTGCGGCGAGAACAGATCGCTTTGCGTCGGAGCGCGCACCGAAGTGGCGTAAGCGATACGGAACCGAACGTCCTCGATCGGAGCGTAAATGCCATCGATGTTATAGGCATAAACGGTGCCGGTGCGAGTGTTGTAATCCGACACCCGGCCAGCAGCCCGCACGGTCAGTTCCTTGGCGCCCGGGACATCCTTCAGCAACGGCAGATCGATTTCGCCGTATGCTTCCTTGATCGTCAGCTTGGGTGGGTTGAACGGCTGGATCGCGTTAAGGAAGGTACCCCCGCTGGCGGTCAGCGCATCGAACGAACTGTGGGCGATTTCCTCACGATATTCGGCGCCGATAGCAAAGCCGATCGGGCCGCCGGGGAGCGAAAACAGCTGCGACAGATCGCCGGCTAAGCTGAACGCAGCCTGGAATTCTTCAGCGCGTTCTACCCGGGCACCTTCGGTGTTGACGAAGGCCAGCGCCGCTGCGCTGGGCGCGCCATCGCCGAAGGTATTGATCGGAACACAATCAGGCCGGGCATTGGTGGTGCCATTGACCTGGCAGACCACTTTCTGACCGGTCGAGTTGAGCACGAAATTGCTGCCCGTGAACCCGGCTGGCGCCAGGACTGCATCCTTGGCCAGCAAATAGCCATCCAGATTGCCGTTGATGTCGAACAGCTTGAGGTTGTTGAGCGAGCGGAGCTTGGTGTTCAGACGGCCATAGTTGACCGACAGATCATAATGCCAGTCATCGTTGAAGGTGCCTTCGACCCCGACCACCGCACGATAGGTATCACGCTTGTGCAGTTCGCCGCGGCCACCGAAATCGATGTTGAAACGCGATGAACTGAAGCTGCGGGTCGGATCGAATTGGCGATTGCCGTTACCATCAAGAATGAACGCGGTGGCAGTACCGATTGGCACGCCGGGAGACGCAACTGTGGTGCGCGATTTCAGCGCGCACTCGGTCCCGACCGCGTTTAACGTTGCCCCGCTGGTAACCAGCGCGCTGCGAGCCTGCGCATTCAGGAACGGGTTGTTGCAGCTGAACGTCCCAAGTTGCCCGCCTTGGAAGAAGCTTGGCTGACCTTCCTGATTGGCGTTGACGCGGACATATTTGGCTTCACCATAAAGCCGCACGGCATCGCTGAAATCATAGTGGAACAGCACGTTGGCATCATAGCGTTCGACGCCGGCAGCCATGATCCCGGTGTTGCGCAGCGTTGAACCGAAGCCACCGATCTGGTTGCCCGAACCAACCGGCGCGAACGACAGCGTCGGGGTATCGACCACGAGATTGCCGTTTGGCGCAAACCGCAGATAGCGGCGGGTCGAACTGGTTGCAGGATCGAGCGCGCCGGTTGTGCCGCCGTCGCTGAGGGCTGCGTTGCGCACGCCGCACAGGAACTGATTGTCGATAATGCCGTCGGTGCCGAACGGCTCGCCGCCGGTTGGCTCGATGACCTGCAACTGGCAGCGGCCGCTGAACGCGCCGGTGATATCGTCGCGATCACGGAAATACAGCGGGTTCTGACGGGCATATTCGCCCGAGACTGCGATGTTGCCGCGGCCATCGGCGAAGTTTTTGCCGTAAGTGCCCGACACGAAATAAGCGCCGCGATCGTGATGCGAGGAAATGCCGCCCTGGCCGCGCAGTGCCAATCCGTCGAAATCGCGCTTGAGGATGAAGTTGACCACGCCGGCCACTGCGTCCGACCCGTAAATCGCCGAGTTGCCGCCGGTGACGATGTCGACACGCTCAAGCAGATCGACCGGGATCGTGTTGACGTCAACCAGATAATCACCCGGCGATGCGGTGATGTGGCGCTTGCCGTTGACCAGCACCAGCGTACGCGAGGTACCAAGGCCGCGCAGATCGAGGATGTTGAGCCCGGCGGTGCCGATGAACCGGGTCGAGTTGCCCGAACTGAAGGTCGAGCGCAGCGACGGCAGATCGTTCAGCGCATCACCCAGCGACACGTCGCCACCATCGGACAATTCGCCCGGGGTAATTGAAGTCAACGGGACCGGCGAGCTGAGCGTCGGCCGGGTCAGGCGCGAGCCGGTGACGACAATGTCTTTGCCCTCGTCCTTGTCGCACACGCCGTTGGTATTGGTGTCGGCACACTCTTCGGCCGCGGCTGGAGCAGGATCGGCGGCTTGCGCTTGCGCGGTGCTGGCGCTGGCGATCCCGATGAGCGCGGCGGCGAGCGCGGCACTTTGCAGACAAGTTGCGCTGGAGAGCGCGGACTTACGAATAAAATTCATGCTGATGCCCCTGTGTTGCTGCCCCGACGATCCGGGAAAAATCTTTTTGTTTGGCATGGGTACCGATCAGTTCGGCGCGACCCCGGCTGGCTCCGCACGCGAAACCCGATGTGGCTACGATGCTGTAAGTGTCGCGGGCTGGCAATTCTCGAAAAGCGTCAAATTACTTTTCGGTCATGTTTGTGTTTTTTTTGTCACAGCTTCCCGCTATGCGGCGCCCCCGAACGCGGAGATAGCACCGACAGGGCAGCAAGATCGCACCGCGGCCATGCAATGCGCGCTTTCGGCTCGCAGCTTGACGCTCGCCGCCGGGCTGTTTAATCGTTCGGTTAAACGCGCGGACAGAGGAATCGGATCAATGGCCACAGCTTATATCGTCGATGCAGTACGCACCGCTGGGGGACGCCGCGGCGGACGGCTGGCGGGGATCCACCCGGTCGATCTGGCGGCGGCAAGCCTGGATGCCCTGGTCGCACGCAGCGGAATCGATCCGGCGGGCATCGACGATGTGGTAATGGGCTGTGTCAGCCAGGGCGGCGAGCAGACCAACCAGATCGGACGCAACGCGGTACTGGCATCAAAGCTGCTGCTGCAATCGACCCCGGCGGTAACCATCGACCGGCAATGCGGATCGTCGCAGCAAGCAATCCAGTTCGCCGCGCAAGCCGTGATGAGCGGCACGCAGGACGTCGTGATCGCCGCCGGGGTCGAAAGCATGACCCGCGTGCCGATGGGCTCGACCACGATGCTTTATCTTAAGGAAGGGCTGGGCGGTTCGCGCTCGCCGGGGCTTGCTGAAAATTACCCGGGGCCGGGCTGGACCCAGTTTGCCGGGGCCGAAATGATCGTCAAGAAGCACGGCCTGACCAAAGATGCGCTCGACCGGTTCGCTTACGAAAGCCACCAGAAGGCGATTGCCGCCACTAACGGCGGCGCTTTTGCGGACGAGATTATCCCGATTGCAATCGAAACGGCAGACGGTGCGGCGCAGCACACGGTTGACGAAGGCATCCGGTTCGAGGCGACACTTGAAGGGATCGCGGGGGTCAAGCTGCTGAGCGAAGGCGGCGCGCTGACTGCGGCGACGTCGAGCCAGATCTGCGACGGATCTTCGGCGGTGCTGGTGGTTTCGGAAGAAGCGCTCAAGCGCTACAATCTGACGCCGATGGCGCGGATCCACACTTTGACGGTAACCGCGGGCGATCCGGTGATCATGCTCGAGGAACCGCTGTTCGCCACGGACAAGGCGCTGGCCCGGGCCGGGCTGAGCATCGCCGATATCGATCTGTACGAGGTTAACGAAGCTTTTGCCTCGGTGCCGATGGCCTGGCTCAAACACACCGGGGCGGACCCGGCGCGGCTTAACGTCAATGGCGGCGCAATTGCGCTGGGCCACCCGCTCGGCGCCTCGGGCACCAAGCTGATGGCGACCTTGCTTCACGGGCTGAAGGCACGCGGCAAGAAGTATGGTTTGCAGACGATGTGCGAAGGCGGCGGGGTCGCCAATGTCACCATCGTCGAAATGGTCTGAATTTACACGAACACGACTTTCCGGGAGAATTTGAATGAAACTCGATACCACCGTCGCCGCAGTCGTTACCGGCGGCGCATCCGGGCTTGGTGCCGCCACCGCCCGCGCGCTTGCCGCCAAGGGGGTCAAGGTCGCGCTGTTCGATCTGCAGAAGGACAAGGGCGAGGCGGTCGCGGCCGAAATCGGCGGGATTTTCTGCGAGGTCAACGTCACCTCGGACGAGAGCGTCGAGGCCGGCTTTGCCAAGGCGCGCGCCGCACACGGGCAAGAGCGCGTGCTGGTTAACTGTGCCGGCACCGGCGCGGCGATGAAAACCGCCAGCCGCTCCAAGACTGACGGTACGATCAAGCACTATCCCGCATCGGCGTTTGACTGGTTGATCCAGATCAATCTGGTTGGCACCTTCCGCTGCATCGCGATGTCGGCGGCGGGGATGCTCACGCTCGATCCGCAGAACGAAGACGGCGAGCGGGGTGCAATCGTCAACACCGCCAGCGTCGCGGGCGAAGATGGCCAGATGGGCCAGGTCGCTTACGCAGCGTCGAAAGCCGGCGTGATCGGCATGACCCTGCCGATCGCGCGCGATCTGATGAGCGAGGGCATCCGCGTCAACACGATCTTGCCGGGGATTTTCGAAACCCCGCTGATGCTGGGCGCGCCGCAAGCGGTCAAGGATGCGCTGGCCGCATCGGTACCGTTCCCCAAGCGGCTCGGCAAGCCCGAGGAATACGCCGGCCTTGCGCTGACCATGATCGAAAACGGCTATTTCAACGGCGAAGACGTGCGGCTTGACGGCGCAATCCGCATGGCCCCGCGCTAAGGTGAGCTACACCCAGATCAGCCTCGACATCGCCGAAGGCATCGCCACGCTCACGCTGAACCGGCCTGAGAAGATGAACGCGTTCACCAATACGATGATGAACGAAATCATCGCTGCGATCGATCAGACCGACGCCGATGACAGCGTCCGCGCGGTCATCTTCACCGGCGCGGGTGAGCGCGCGTTCTGTGCCGGGGCTGATCTGACCCCGGACGATGGCCGCGCGGTCTTTTCGGACGCGAACCCGGTCGATGACTTGTCCGATCCGCGGGTGCGCGATGGCGGGGGCAAGCTGACACTGCGGTTGTTCCAGTCGACCAAGCCGCTGATCTCGGCCTGCAATGGCGCGGCGGTGGGGGTTGGCGCGACTATGCAGCTGCCGATGGATATTCGTCTCGCCAGCGACACCGCGCGGTTCGGGTTCGTGTTCGCGCGGCGCGGGATCGTGCCCGAAGCTTGCTCGAGCTGGTTCCTGCCCAAGATTGTCGGGATCAATCAGGCGCTTGAATGGTGCATGACCGGACGCGTTTTCGATGCGCACGAAGCATTGCGCGGCGGGCTGGTGCGTTCGGTCCATCCGCAAGCCGAATTGATGGACGCAGCGCGCACGATTGCGCGCGAGATTGCTGACAATACCTCGGCGGTATCGGTGGCGATGACCCGCGCGATGCTGTGGCGGCTGCCTTCGGGCGATCATCCGATGGAGGCGCATAAAATCGATAGTCGCGCGATTTACCGTCTGTCCAAGGGCGGCGATGCCAAGGAAGGTGTGCAAAGCTTCCTTGAAAAGCGGCCCCCTGTCTTTCCCGCTACGGTTTCTGCCGATATGCCCGATTTCTACCCGTGGTGGGGAGCGGAGCCACCTTACGCATGAGCCAAGCGACCGATCGAGCCGTATCCGAAGCGCCACCCGGCGCGCGCGAACATCTGCTCGAAACCGCCTCGACGATCATGCGCGAGGGCGATATTGTCGATATTTCGTTGTCCGAATTGTCGCTGCGTTCGGGGC
The DNA here is from genome assembly GCA_031361075.1 of Novosphingobium sp. Taxonomy (GTDB): domain Bacteria; phylum Pseudomonadota; class Alphaproteobacteria; order Sphingomonadales; family Sphingomonadaceae; genus Novosphingobium. The sequence goes on from JANMCG010000029.1 coordinate 6,397, forward strand.
TTAACTCGGCGCTGGTCAAATACTACTTCGGCAACAAGGCGGGGTTGATGCGCGCGCTGCTTGACCGCGATATGGACGGCATCGTTCATTCGGTCGACGCGCTGATGGCTAAGGATATGGCCCCCGATGTACGGCTCAAGCGGCACATCGGGGCAGTGGTCGATACCTATTTCAAAACACCATATCTGAACCGGCTGCTGATGCGGCTGGTGCGTGACAGCGACGAGAACGAGGCCAGGCGCATCGCCGACAGCTATCTGGCACCGCTTAACAAGGCTTATGATCGGTTGATCGCGGATGGGATCAAGCAAGGCTTGTTTCGCAACGTCGATCCGCAGCTGTTCTATTTCACCGTGACCGGCGCCGCCGACCGGTTTTTCTCGGCCCGGCTGGTGCTGCGGCACTGCTTTGATACTGACACGCTGACCGAAGAACTGCGCGATCGCTACCGCGAGCATTGCATCGACTTTATCATGGCCGGCATTCTCGCCAGGTAATGCCCGATACGGTCGGATCTGGTTGGCACATCGGGGTAATCGGCGGATCGGGGCTGGCGGCAGGGCTGGCGCTCGATGCAGCGCAGACGATCGAAGTGGCAAGCCCGTTCGGCTTGCCGTCAAGCGCGGTCACTACCGGCACGCTGGCGGGGGTGCGCTGCACTTTTTTGCCGCGCCACGGTGCCGGGCACGCGGTCCCGCCCAGCCAGGTCAATTACCGCGCCAACATCGATGTGCTCAAACGCTGCGGAGTGACCGATCTGCTTGCGCTGTCGGCCATCGGCTCGCTTAATCCGGCGATGGCTCCGGGCAGTTTTGTTGCGGTTGATCAGTTCATCGACCGCACGACCAATCGCGAGGCCAGTTTTTTTGGCCCCGGCTTGGTCGCGCACGTCAGTCTGGCCGATCCGGTCTGCCCGCGGTTGCGCGCCGGACTGGTCGCAGCAGTGCAGGGCGAGGGCGCGCAAGTGCATGACGGCGGCTGCTATATTGCAATCGACGGCCCCCAATTCTCGACCCGGGCTGAAAGCCGGTTGTACCAAAGCTGGGGCGGGGACGTGATCGGGATGACCGGGCTTCCCGAAGCGCGGCTCGCGCGCGAAGCCGAACTGCCTTACGCGATGCTCGGCATGGTCACCGATTACGACAGCTGGCGCGCGGACGATGCCGGGGTCGAGGCGGGCAATGTGATCGCGGTAATGGCGCGTAACGTTGCTTTGGCGCGGCAAGTGCTGGCGCGGCTGATGCACAGCCTGCCTGCCGGCCGGTCGCCCAGTCCGATCGACACCGCGCTCGGCCGCGCAATCATCACCGCGCCCGCTGCGCGCGATCCAGTGTTGGTGGCGCGGCTGCAAGCGGTCGCTGGAAGGGTTCTGCAATGAGCGAAGTATTACTGTACGATTATTGGCGTTCGTCCGCCGCATACCGGGTGCGGATCGTGCTCAATCTGAAAGGCGTTCGCTATCGCAGTGTGCCGATCGATCTGAGCCAAGGCGTGCAGGCTGGCGCTGACTATATGGCGCTCAATCCGCAAGGGCTGGTGCCCGCGCTCGCGATCGACGGCTTGCTGTTGACGCAAAGTCTGGCGATCATCGATTATCTCGATGCCAAATACAAAGACCCGCCGATGGTTTCGTCCGATCCGGCCAGCCGCTCGCGCACTTTGGCGCAGGCACTTGTTATTGCTGCGGATATTCACCCGATCAACAACCTGCGGGTGCTCAACTATCTGCGCCGCGAGCTGGGGCAGGGCGAGGATGCGGTCAACACCTGGTATCGCCACTGGATTGCCGAAGGACTGGTCGCGCTTGAAGCGCAGGCGCCTGCGCAAGGCCTGTTCGGCGGTGGCTTGCCCAATATGGCCGACGTCTGCCTGGTTCCGCAGCTCGCCAATGCGCGGCGGTTCGATCAGCCGCTGGCGAGCTATCCCAAATTGCTGGCGATCGACGCCGTGCTGCGCGAATTGCCGGCCTTCGCCGCCGCCGCGCCTGACGCGGTTAAAATTTGATCGGCGGCATTGCGCGGCCGCACGCTTGCCCTTAGCAAACTGGTTGCAAGAGGAACCTGTTTGCGATGCCGGCCAATCAGACCCGCCTGACCGATTTCCTGCCGTACCTGCTTTCGATCACCTCGAACGCGGTCAGCGACCGGATCGCCGATCAGTACCGCGCGCATTTTGGGCTGAAGATCCCTGAATGGCGGGTTATGGCGGTGTTGGGCGATCTGCGCGCGGCAACCCAGCGCGCGTTGGTCGAGGCGACGCGGATGGACAAAGTGGCGGTCAACCGCGCATGCAAGGTGCTTGAACAGCGCGGGCTGCTGGGCCGCCGCCCCAATACCGCTGATGGCCGCTCGCACCATCTGGCGCTGACCGGCGCGGGGGAAGAAGTTTACAGCGCGATCATGCCGATTGCGCTTGATATGGAGGCGCGGATGTTTTCCGCCTTGAGCGCGGACGAACGCGGGCTATTCATGGATTTACTCCAGCGCATCCGCGCAGCGGCTGAAACAATGGGAACCACGCCATGAAACTTGCCTCTATGCCCCACGGCCGCGACGGCCGGCTGGTAGTAGTCTCCAACGATCTGGCGTGGCACGCCACTGCAGCGCATGTGGTGCGCACCCTGCAAGGCGCGCTTGACGATTGGGAGCGGCACGAGCCCGCATTGCAGGCTTTGGCAACCGAACTGGAACACGGCGCAATCCCGCGCGAACGGTTCCACGAACGCGAAGTCGCCGCGCCCTTGCCGCGCGCTTATCAATGGGCCGACGGGTCGGCTTACGTCAATCACGTCGAACTGGTGCGCAAAGCGCGCGGGGCCGAACTGCCCGACAGCTTCTGGCACGATCCGCTGATGTACCAGGGCGGCAGCGATGATCTGCGCGGCGCGCGCGCGCCAATCACACTGGGCGATGAAGCATCGGGCTGCGACATGGAGGCCGAGATTTGCGTGGTCACCGGCGATGTCGCGCAAGGCGCCAGCGCGGCGGATGCGTTGGCGCAAGTGCGGCTGGTCGGGCTGGTCAACGATGTTTCGCTGCGCAACCTGATCCCGGGCGAACTGGCCAAGGGGTTCGGTTTCGTCCAGTCCAAGCCGGCCAGCCATTTTTCACCGGTATTTGTCACCCCCGATGAATTGGGCGCGGCCTGGAAGGGCGGACGGTTAAGCGGGACGCTTGCGGTCGATCTTAACGGGCAGCCATTCGGCCGCGCCGACGCGGGCGAGGATTGCACCTTCGATTTCGGCACCCTGCTGGCGCATCTGGCCAAGACTCGCCGGATCGGCGCGGGCTCGATCGTGGGTTCGGGCACCGTTTCCAACCGGGATCCCGACGGCTCGCCCGGGCGGCCAGTGACGGCGGGCGGGCGGGGCTATTCGTGCATCGCCGAACTGCGGATGGTCGAGACGATTGCCAGCGGTGCGGCCACCACACCGTTCCTGCAGTACGGCGATACCGTCAGGATCGAAATGCGTGACGCTGCCGGGCACAGCATCTTCGGCGCGATCGAGCAGCAAGTAATCAAGGGCTGAATACAAACGCCGGCCCGGGTATTTCCCCGGACCGGCGCTCGCCTGCCCCCGCAGTAAGTTGTGGGCTTAGCCTTGGCCTGGCTGCTTGCTGAACGCGTCTGAGATCGAGCAGGCGGCTGGACCAAGAATAACAATGAACAGCACCGGCAAAATGAACAGGATCAGCGGCACGGTCATGATTGCGGGCAGCCGCGCGGCTTTTTCTTCGGCGCGCATCATCCGGTCGTTGCGGAATTCTGCCGATAGCACGCGCAGCGCCGAGGCCAGCGGCGTCCCATAGCGTTCGGTCTGGACCATGGTGGTGGTCACGCCCTTCACCGCATCAAGGTTGACGCGGTAAGCAAGATTTTCAAACGCCTGACGCCGTTCGGTCAGGAACGCGAGTTCGATCGCAGTGAGCGCAAATTCATCACCCAGTTCGGGATAGGCCCGCCCCAGTTCGCGCGCCACGCGGTTGAACGCGGCATCGACAGTCAGCCCGGCCTCGGCGCAGATGACCAGCAGATCGAGCGCATCGGGCAAGCCCTTGCGGATCGCGTTCGTGCGCTTTGACATGATGTTCGAGATGTAGATTTCAGGCGCTTTGTACGACAGCCCGACCACCACCGCGAAGGCGAACAGCTTTTTCATGCCGCCCCAGGTCGGGAAATAATTGACCCCGTAGATCATCAGCGCGGCAACGCCGCCCAGCACGATCGGCAGCACCAGCCGAGCGAAAATCACTGCGAAAGCCAGCTCCTTTTTGCGGATCCCGGCTTGCGCCAGCTTCTGCTGGATGACTTGCAACTGGCTCTGCTGAAGCACTTTCAGCGAAGACAGCGTGTTCTTCATCTTGTCAGTCGTGTCGGTGTTGCGGATCAGGCTGGCGCGCTTGCGCGAACCTTGTGTCATCAACCCAGATTTAAGCTGGTCGCGCCGATCGTTAAGCGCTTTGACGCGCTTTTGCATCGGATCGCGGATGGTGACCGCGGTATAGATCGCAAACATCACGGCAGTGACGGCCATGAACGCCAGGATCGTTCCGACCCAGATGACGTCGATGCCCATTAACGTTGGTCCGGGCGCGCTGTTCAACATGATACTAGCTTTCCCTCGCTCAGATTTCGAAGCTGACCATTTTGGCCATGATAAACGCGCCCATCGACATCCATATCGCGCCCCCGATGCCGATCATGATCAGCCGGTCATCGGTGAAAAAGCCACCGAGATACTGCGGGTTGATCCAGTAGATCATCCCGAACACGATGAACGGCAGCGAGCCGACGATGTATGCCGACGCCTTGGATTCCGAGCTCATTGCCCGGATCTTGAGCTTCATCTGCGCGCGTTTGCGCAGCACGTCAGCCAGGTTTGACAGCGTTTCGGCCAGGTTGCCGCCGGTTTCGCGCTGGATCGCCAAAGTGATGCAGAAGAAGCTGAATTCAGGGGTGTTAAGCCGGTCAGCCGATTCCTGCAGCGCGTCTTCCATCGTCTTACCGATCCGGATCCGCTCGTTGACCATCTTGAATTCTTCGCCGACCGGGCCAGGCACTTCGCTGGCAACCACGCCAAGCGTTTCAGTCACTGGCAGGCCCGAACGTAGCCCGCGCACCAGCAGTTCGATCGCGTCGGGGAATTTGCTGGTAAATTTGCCGATGCGCCGCTTGATGAAATAATTGACCACCATGTGCGGCAGCCCGGCCCCGACGAACATGCCGACCCCCAGCGCGAGCGGAATCCGCCCGACTTTGAGGAACAGCAGCACCGTGACGGCAAGACCCAGTCCGATCGAAGCATAGGCGTATTGCGACAAGCTCCAGCCCTTGCCGGTGCGGTGCAGCCGCATCGACAGCGCGGCAAGCCGCGATTCCGAACCGGCCAGCTGGTGCAATTTGGGTTTTCGCGCAGCCACTGCTTTGCGCAGCTGCGCTTCCATCTTGTCCGAGGTGCTGTCGCTGTGGCGATAGCGCAAGGCTTGCAACCGGCGCGCGGATTCCTTGGCTGTCGAAGGGCCCGACATTGCCAGATAGCCCAGCACCATGAAGCTCATCATGCCCATGGCAATCAGCAGGAGCTGTAAAATGCCCATCTGAGAGTCACGCCTTCCTTGACTGGGGCCAGCGCTGCAGCAGCCGCGCCGGCCCGGTTACTTCAGGTTCAAACCGCAGCCTTGGTTGGTTCCGGGGCCTTCTTCTTCGAACTCGACAGCATGCCCTTGAGGTCGAACTTGCCCAGCAGCGAGCCTTTGGGCTTGATCGCATCGTCGATCACATCGCCTTCGCCCACGCCCATCACCGACTTGGCGATATCGCGGATGGCGGCTCCGGCTTTCGATGACCGGTTTGCATCAGCGAAGGTCTGACCCAGCTTGGCAGCGTTAGTCGCGGCCTTGATGTCGTACGGCACGAAGAAATTGATCTTGCGTTCGATCGAGGCCTCGAAATCGGCCTTGCTGATCTCGCTGACCCCCGATTGCACCTTGTTGGCAACCACGATCGGCTGAACGTGCGCAGCGTTGGCTTTGAGCCATGACAGGATGCGGATCGCGTCGCGCGCTGAAGCGAGCGTCATTTCAGTGACCACCAACGCGACATTGACGTCGGACAGCAGGTTGGGGAAGTTGATCAGCATATTGCGCGGCAGATCGATCACGGTCATTTCGAACGCCTGGCGGAATTCTTCCTCCAGCTGCACGAACGCCGCACCGTCGGTCATCAGTGGCGAGCTCATCGGCGCTTCGGCCGAAAGGATCGCCAGATGATCGTTAGCGCGGATCATCGCGCGTTCGATAAACAGCCCGTCGATCCGGCCCGGGTTTTCGATCGCGTCGGTCAGGCCGCGGCCCGGCTCGAGATCGAGCGCAAGTGCACCGGTGCCAAAGTGCACGTCAAGATCGAGCAGAGCCGTCGGGCTCTTTTCATCGGCGCTGAACAGCCACGCGATCGAGGTCGCGATGGTCGAAGCGCCGACCCCGCCGCGCGTGCCGATCACCGCGGTCGAGATGTGCTTTTTGGCGGTCGAGGGATTGTGCTGTTTGGGATTGGCGAACACCGCTTGCGCATTAACCAGCGAATCGCGGACCTGGCCCGGCGAGAGCGGCTTGAGCAGGTAATCGTGAATTCCGCTGGCGAGCAGATCGCGGTACAGCCGGACATCGTTGACCTGACCCACCGCGATCACCACGGTGCCGGGTTCGCACACTTCGGCCAAGGCGTTGATGTCGCTGAGCGGATCGCCGCTCTCGGACAGATCGACCATCAGGATGTTGGGGCTGGCCGAGATCGACAACGACTGGACCGCATTGCGCAGGCCGCCTTTGTTGCACTTCTCGGGCTGCCAGCCCATTTCGATCACTACGGGGCGCAACACGTCGAGCGCGGCATCGTCGCAGATGAACGATGCGAAAGCATCGCGGTTGCCCTGCACGGCTGGTTTCCAAGGAGCGTTCATGTGCTTACTTCCCCGACTGCGACGATTGTTCCTTCAGGCCTTTTTCGCCTGTCGGAGGAGCGGTGCGATAGCTGTCGATCGCTTTGGTGCTGCTCATCACGGTGGTCGTGCCGTTGCCGGTCGCGCCACGCACCAGATGCGATGGATCGGCGACCATGGCAGCCATGTTCGAGTTGACCGCGCAGCCGTAATTGGCGTTGGTGCCGTTGCCCAGATTGGTGTCCGAATTGTTCGACCAGTCGGGGCAGCCGGGAACCGTGGCTGACGAGCGGGTGACAATGACGCGGACGGTGCCGGGGTTGACGTCGCCCGGGGTAACCGGCGCATCGCCGCCCACCAGCATGCCAAAGCGGCCGGCCACAGCTTCCACCGCACCGCGGGTCGACTGGTTCTTCATCGGATCATCGACGTAGATCTTGTCGCCATAGTGCAAATCCATCGCCTCGAACCAGCCCGACAAGCGGCGCTGTTCGGGGATCGACACCCCACCGGGGCCAGCAGCGACATCGAGCGTATAATTGCTCGTGGTCACCACTGCCTGATGCGTGCTTTCGAGGCTGCGATTGCTGGGCATTCCGCCGCAACCGGCCAAGCCAAGCGCCAGGCTGGAGGTGAGGGAGAAGGCCAGCGCCTTGGACATTGTGATGTTACGCATGGTTCGTCACCTCTCAGTTCAGGCTGAAGCCGGGAGCCGCGTCTTTGTCGCTGCCGCCCTTCTTCTTTTTCTTGGTGTCCTTGTCGCTGCTCTTGGCGGTCTGCGGGCCAGGCGCGCGCGCCGGGGCATCGAGATCGCCAACTTGCGGACCGTTCGGGTTCTGCTGCGGTGCCGAAGTCGGACGCGGCGGCAGCGCTCCCGATTTGCCGTCGGTTTGCATATTGCCGAAGATCTGCTGGCCGACGTTGGCGGTCTTGTAGCCATCGGTGGGCAGCTTGATGTCATTGGCGTTGACAGGATTGACCAGATACGGGGTGACCACGATCACCAGTTCGCTCTCGCCTTTTTGAAAGTGAGATGACCGGAACAGTGAACCCAGAATTGGCAAATCACCTGCGCCGGGCAGTTTCTTGACCGTGCTTTGCGCCGAATTGCTCATCAGTCCGGCGATCATGAAGCTTTGGCCCGAGCCGAGTTCGACTGTGGTTTCGGCGCGGCGCACTGTCAACGCCGGGACCTGGAAGCCATTGATGGTGATCGCGCCCTGGCTTGACAGTTCCGACACTTCAGGGCGGACACGGATCGAAATCCGGCCGTTCGACAGCACCGTTGGGGTGTATGACAGGCTGACCCCGAAGCGCTTGTATTCGATCGAGGTGGTGCCAAGGCCCTGGCTGATCGGAATCGGATATTCGCCGCCCGCCAGGAAGTCTGCAGTTTCGCCCGAAAGCGCGGTCAGGTTGGGTTCGGACAAGGTTGAAACCAGCCCGACCGATTCGCCCAGATCGAGCGCGCCGAGCAGACTGATCCCGCCCACGCTGAGCAGCCCGGCCAAAGTCGAACCGACCCCGCTGGTCGCCACCGCAGTGCCGGGTTTGAGGATCAGCGTGCCGGTGCTTGGATCAAGCGTGTAGCCGCTTGGCGCGTTGCCCACGCCCAGCGGCAGACCCGGATCGGTGGTGATGGTCGATCCGGTTGGCCGGCCCTGACCGATCCCGAACTTGAACCCGCTTGAGCCATCGATGCTGGTCAGGCTGGTGCCGATATCGCGGATCAGCGTGCGGCTGACCTCGGCAAATTTGACGTGCAGATTGACCTGCAGCGGGGTCGCCATTTTCAGGCGGGTGATCACATTGGCTTCCTTGCCAACAAACGCAGCAACCAGCCGCTGAGCTTCGGCCGCATCTTCCGGTGCGGCGACGGTGCCGGTCAGCAGGAAGGTGTTGGTGCCCATCGTCGAAACCGCGATCTTGGCATCGGGCATCGCCAGATGCAGCATCTGATCGACGCTGTCGATGTTCGATCCGACGCGGACGTTGGCCGACCAGATCACGTCGCCCGCAGCATTGCTGGCATAGATCGTGGTTTCGCCGCCGGCCTTGCCGAAGACGTACAGCTGGTGCGACGATTTGACCTGCACGTCGGCTACGTTCTCGTTAGCGACGAACACATCGGCCATGGTCCCGGCGACGGTGACCAGCTGGCCGCGTCCGATCGACAGCACAACGTCGTTGGCGGGGCGGCTGACGCCCTGAGCCTGAGCTGCCGAATTTGACAGCAGGGCCAGCGGAGCCACCGCACACGCGGCAGTCAGCAGGGTAATGGCAAGGCGTTTCATGGGTCGGCCTTTCTTCGCACCGGATTGGACGGGGTTGATCAGGGTGTGCATGTCAGTTCCCTCCAACCGGTTCGGCAGTGGTGTTTTTGCCGCGGGTGACCCGCACGACATTGGGTGCAGTGAAGCTTTTGACCGGGCCACGGGCGCCGGGCGGCAACATGCCTGACCGGTCGGCTATGGTATTGGCAAAGCTCGCTGCAGCGGCCTGTGCGGCGCGTTCGGTGCTTGGCATGGTCCGGCGCTGGAACCGCGAGACATCGCCGCCGGTTACAAACGTGCTGCTGCGATCGATCGGATGGTTCATCGCATCGGCCAGAAACTTTTCTTCCTGGTCTTTGCTTGCCCCGGCGGGAACCTTGACGGTGCCGCTGGCGATGGCCTGATCGAGTTCCGACTGGTTGTCGGCGATCGACCGCAGCGCCAGGCTTAGCGTTCCGATGGTTTGCGAGACTTCGATTTTCTCGGCGATCTTGGGGGTAACTTCGAGCGTGACGGTGTGAAACGCGCGGACCACGGTCTTGCCTTCTTCGACCGTGGTTTCAGTCGATTGATCGGTGGCGAGCACGCGGACATTGCGCAGAAAGGTCTCGGTGGCTTTAAGCGAGTTGCCGCCATCGGTTCCGGCGACGGTCTGTGTCAGCATCAGGTCGACGTGATCGCCCGGGAACACGAACCCGCCGACGCCGGTTTTGGCCGAGACCGGGATTGTCACGGCGCGCATGCCAGGGCCAAGCGCTGCAGCCAGGAAGCCGCGGTCGCCCGGGGCAACCAGGCCGCCTTGCGTGACCGGCTGACCAGCGGTGATCGGATAACGCACCACGGTGCCGAGCAGCTTGTTCATGTCGGCCTCGCCGTCGATGAAGTAAGCATCCTGCACCATTTCTTTCGGCCAGGCCTGAAAGGCGACCGAATCAGCGGTGATGATTGTGCCAACCGGCAGGCCGCGCTGTGCGACCAGCACCTTGGGACCCTTGGGGGCCAGTGAGGCGGCGTCTGCCTTGGGAGCAGCAGCCCCGATGAACAGGCTCCGAGCAGCCATGGCGGTACCGATCGCAATGACCAGCGCCCCAAGCAGCAACATCAGCTTCTTTTTATCCATGGCTAAACAAGCCCCCTAGAAAATTCCCGAACGACGTTTTTACTTAATCGGGCAAACTGGTTAAAATCCGGTTGATCCCGCTCCGCCCGAAAGGACGGCGCCGGAGAACGCGGGGAGAAATTGTGCGGCGAGCACCCACAAGGCGGCGCTCGAGATGGCCACACCATAAGGAATGGCCAGCCGGTCTTTGCGGCGGCGGGTAATGTGCCAGACGCCCAGCACCAGCGTCAGAACGCCGCCGATCAGCGACATCCCGATCAGCAGCCGCATGAACCACAGCGGCTGGATCCACAGCGCCAGCGCGGTCAGCAGCTTGACATCACCGCCACCCATTGCGCGCAGGGCAAACAAAATTGCCAGAACCACCAAAGTGGCGGCGGCCATGCCCAGTTGCCAGGCAACATCGGGCCACAGCGCCAGGCCGCTCGCCCACCAATAAAGCGGTGCGCCAGCAGCAATCGCGGCGTTCAGCCAGTTATCGATCTGGCGGCGGCGGATATCGGTAAACGCGGCGTAAAGCAGCGCGATTGCCAAGGCACCCAGCAATAGGTAACGAAACTCGATGTCCGGCATTATGCCCCCCCAGCCGCTGAGCAGCGCCCTGAGGGGTTGTGTAAAGGGCAGCCGTTACCAAAAAGTAACCAGTGCCAAGAGGCTCATATTAGCCAAATGAATTCAGCAGTTCTGCACTTGCCGCCGCGCCGCGCTATTCCTGACGGGGCGATCGAACACCGCTGGAGCGCAGCCGACGGGTTCCAGATCCGCCGGATTGACTGGCCCGCGCCGGCGGCACCGAACGGCTCGATCCTGTTTCTACCGGGGCGCGGCGATTTCTATGAAAAATACCTCGAGACGCTGGATCACTGGTCCGCCGCCGGGTGGCGCGTCACCGCCAGCGATTGGCGCGGGCAGGCACGCTCCGGGCGGCTGGGCTATGATGCAACCACCGGCCACATCGACGATTTCGCCACCTGGGTCGGCGATCTGGCTACCTTGTGGGCGCAATGGACCGCGCAAACTCCCGGCCCGCACGTGCTGGCGGGGCACTCGATGGGCGGCCATCTGGCGCTGCGCGCGCTTGCCGAAGGCAAGGTCGATCCGGCTGGCCTGATCCTGTCGGCCCCGATGCTCGGATTCACCAAGCAGCCGCTGCCCCCCGCCGCGATGCGCTGGATCGCCAGACTGATGACCAGACTGGGCGATCCGCGCCGCCCGGCGTGGAAGTGGAGCGAACAGCCCGGCGCTGTGCCTGCGGCACGGATCCACCTGCTGACGCACGATGCGGCGCGGTATGCCGACGAATTGTGGTGGCGCGAGCACCGCCCCGATCTGGTGATGGAGCCGGGCAGCTGGGGCTGGGTTGAGCGAGCCTATGCCTCGATGCGGCTGCTGGCGGGCCGCGGCGTGCTTGAAGCGGTGCGGCAACCGGTGCTGATGCTTGGCACCGATACTGACAAGCTGGTGGCATGGGACGCGATTGCAACCGCCGCGACCCGGCTGGCCGACTGCGAGTTGGTGCATTTCGGGATCGAAGCGCACCACGAGCTTTTGCGCGAAAGCGACCCGGTGCGCGACCGCGCGCTGGCCGCTTGCGGCGCGTTTCTGGCGCGGATCGCGGCGGGCTGAGCGCGTGGCAGCAAGTTACGACTTTGCGATTGTCGGCGCAGGGATTGCCGGGGCGTCGCTCGCCGCAGGGCTGGCGGCGCATGGGAGTGTGCTGCTGCTCGAAGCAGAGGACCGCGCGGGTTATCATGCCACCGGACGCTCAGCAGCGTTCTGGACCGAGAGTTATGGCGGGCCGCTGGTTCAGCCGCTGACCACCGCCTCGTACGGTTTTCTGGCCGCGAACAAGCTGTTGGCCGCGCGCGGCGGGCTGACCTTGGCGCGAGCTTGCGAAGCGGCCGGCCTGGCAGAATTTGTCCGGACTTTTACCAGGCTGGGGGTGCGGATCGATCCGCTGGACCGGGACCAGCTCGAGGCCCGGCTGCCGCTGCTCAAGCCCGAATGGGTATGCGGCGCGTACGAGCCCGACTGCCACGATATCGACGTCGCCGGGCTGCACCAACTGTATCTGGCGCAAGCGCAGCGCGGCGGGGCCGCGCTGTGGCTGCGCGGCGAGCTGGCCAGCGCCGTGCGGCATGGCCAAGGCTGGAGCATCGCGCTGGCCGACGGGCGTAGCGCGCAAGCTGTGGTGCTGATCAACGCCGCCGGGGCTTGGGCTGATCCGGTCGCGCAGCGCTGCGGCGCCGCGCCGCTCGGCATTGCGCCGCTGCGCCGCACCGTGGTCCAGCTGCGGATGAGCGCACCGGTCGCCGCCGATTTGCCGCTGGTGATGGGGTTCGACGGATCGTTCTATTTCAAGCCCGAGAGCGGCAAGCTATGGCTTAGCCCGCACGACGAAAGCCCAAGCGCGGCCTGCGATGCGGCGCCCGAGGAGCTTGATGTCGCGCTGGCGATCGACCGGTTCGAACGCGTGCTGGACTGGCGCATCGCGGCGGTCGAGCACAAGTGGGCGGGGCTGCGCAGCTTTGCCCCTGACCGGCTGCCGGTTTACGGGTTCGACGCCGATCAGCCGGGTTTTTTCTGGTTTGCCGGCCAAGGCGGTTTCGGCATCCAGACCGCGCCCGCTGCCGCCGATCTGGCGCTGCGGCAATTGCTTGGGCAAAGCGGCGGCGCGGTCGATCCAGCGCCGTACACGCCCACGCGTTTTCGCTAGCTTTCTGGCGGTGGTGCGATAGATTTGAGCGGGGTTAAATTTATCGGGAGCACCAAAAATGGCGCATCGTTTTGAAATTCGCAACAACAAGAAGGGCGAATTTGTCGCCTATTTCTGCTACAATGCGGAAACGATTTTCTGGACTGAGGGCTATGTCAGCAAGGCCAGCGCCAAAAACGCGATCGAATCGATCCTTAAAAACGGGCCGGCTGCCGAAGTGGTCGATACCACCACAGGCTAACCTGCAGCAGGGTTGAGCGCTGCATCGCTGGCCAATTTGTCGGCGCGCTCGTTTTCGGGGTGGCCAGCGTGGCCTTTCACCCAATGCCAGGTGACTTTGTGCGGCTGCTTGGCGCTCAGCAGGGCTTGCCACAGATCGACGTTCAGCACGGGCTTCTTGGCGGCGTTTTTCCAGCCGTTCTTTTGCCAACCGAAAATCCACTTGGTGATCCCGTCGATCACATATTTGCTGTCGGTATGAAGCTTCACTTCGCACGGGTTTTTAAGCGCGTTCAGCGCCTCGATCACGGCGGACAATTCCATCCGGTTGTTAGTGGTGGCAGGCGCGTGACCCGAAAGTTCCTTTTCATGCCCGCCGGTCCGCAGCACCGCGCCCCAGCCGCCGGGGCCGGGGTTTCCCTTGCAGGCCCCGTCGGTAAAAATTTCGACCTGTTTCATGGTGCTTGGAATAGTCCTGCATTGGCCGGATCGGCATAGAAACTGAGCCGCCGCGCGAATGCCAGCGGGTCCTTGCGCGTCACCAGCGCATCGGCGGGGGTGTTAAGCCAGTCGAAGGCCCGGCTCATGGTGAACCGCAGCGCGGCGCCGCGGGCCAGCACTGGCAAAGCCGCGCGCTCGGCCGGGCTAAGCGGGCGCACTGCGGTATAGCCAGCAAGCAGCGCGGCAGACAGCTCGGGCGAGAAATTGCGCCCGGCATCGTCAAAACACCACGCCGCGTGCGTCACCGCGACATCGTACGCGATCAGATCGGTGCAGGCAAAATAGAAGTCGATCAGCCCGGTGACCCGGCTGCCCAGCATCAGCACGTTGTCAGTGAACAGATCGGCATGAATCACCCCGCGCGGCAAGTCCTGCGGCCATTCGCGCGCGACCAGTGGCAGTTCGCGGGCAATCAGATCGGCCAGATCCGGGTCGATCGAACGCAAGCCGTCCGCGCCGCATTCTGCCGCCAGTCGCTGCCATTCAGCCAGGTCCATGCCATTGGCGCGGGTACCGGCAAAATCGGCGGCGGCCAGGTGCAGCTGCGCCAAGGCCCCGCCCACCGCGCGGGCTTGCGCCGGGCTGGGTACGCTGACCGAGACCCCGGGCAGAAATTCGATCAAGGCCACCGCTTTATCGCCCAGCTTGCGATACAGCGCGCCCGCGCGATCGTGAATTGTGCGCGGCACCGCGCAGCCATTGGCCGCCAGATGATCGAGCAGCGAGAGGAAGAACGGCAGATCGTCCAGCTCGATCCGGTATTCGTACATCGTCAGGATGAAACGCTGCGCGGTCCCTGCGGTGCCGCTGGTTTCGATCAGCCAGTTGCTGTTCGACACGCCCTCGGCAATGCCCTTGGCCATGACCAGATCGCCCACGTCGAACTCGCCGATCAGCGCAGCCAGCGCTTCGCCGCCCAGTTGGGTATAGACCGCCATCAGTCGGTCAGCTGGCGCGGCAGCTTGAACACCACCTTTTCCTCAGCGGTGACCACCTGCTCTACGGTCACGTCGCGGAAAGTGCCAATCCGCGCGATGACTTCCTGGATCAGTTCTTCGGGCGCGGAGGCTCCGGCGGTCAGCCCGAGCACTTCGACCCCATCGAGCCAGCCAGCTTCGATTTCGTCGCCGCGCTGGACCAGTTGCGCGCGCGCGCCGCAGCGTTCAGCCACTTCGACCAATCGCACCGAGTTTGAGCTGTTCGGCGCGCCGATCACCAGAACCAGCTGGCATTGCGGTGCAATCACTTTGACCGCGGCCTGACGGTTCGAGGTGGCGTAGCAAATGTCCTCGGTCTTGGGGCCGACGATCTGCGGGAACCGCACGCGCAAGGCTTCGACAATCTCGGCGGTATCGTCGATCGACAACGTGGTTTGGGTCAGGAAGGCCAGCGGCGCATCGCTGGCAAAGTGCAGCGCCGCGACATCAGCCACCGTCTCGACCAGTGTGATCGTGCCGCGAGGCACCTGGCCCAGGGTGCCGATGACTTCGGGATGGCCCTTGTGGCCAATGAACACGATATGCCGCCCGGCTTCGATCTGGCGTTCGGCCTGGCGGTGCACTTTGCTGACCAGCGGACAAGTGGCATCGAGCCAGTCCAGCCCGCGCGTGGTCGCAGCTTCGGGAACCGATTTTGGCACTCCGTGCGCGCTGAACACCACCGGCGCGCCGTCGGGGACCTCGTCCAGTTCCTCGACGAAGATCGCGCCCTTGGCCTTCAGGCTATCGACCACGAAGCGGTTGTGGACAATCTCGTGGCGGACAAAAACCGGGCCGCCATAGCGCTGCAATGCCAGCTCGACGATTTCGATCGCTCGGTCGACCCCGGCGCAAAATCCGCGCGGTGCAGCGAGTAACAACCGCAAAGGCAGCAATTCGATTTTTGGCAAGGACGCGTTCATCAAGCCGCCTCTAGCGCTTTGCCATTCGCGCCGCTAGGGCATGCACACCAAGATCACATCTATCGACCAAGGACGTCCCAATGATCGCTCGCGCCCGTCTGATTTCCGCCATTGCGTTGGCCACTGTGCTGGCCGGGTGCAAGACCACCGGCGATATCGTGGTCGATGAAGGCGTGGGCATCAGCGCGGTGCGCAGCTCCTGCCCGGCGGTCGGCATCCCGCAGAACACCGGCGATATCACGACCTTCCGCGTCCCCGGCGATACCACTGCGGCTAACATCGACGTGGTTGCCGCAATGACCAACGTGCGCAGCCAGTGCAATGCCACAGGTGCCAAAGTGTTCACCAACGTGAGCTTCAACGTGCAAGGCCGCCGCACCGATACGCGCGGTGCGCGCACGGTCACTCTGCCGTTCTATGTGGTGGTGCTGCGCGGCGGCCGCGCCGTTATTTCCAAGCGGGTCGGACAAGTTTCGCTGGCCTTTGCCGATGGCCAGGACCGCGCTTCGGCAACCGGGCAAGGCGGCGGTTATGTCGACAAGGCCGAAGCCACGCTGCCGCAGGACATCCGTGAGCGGATTACCCGCAAGCGCCGCTCGGGCCAGGAAGACGCCGCGGTCGATCCGCTGTCACAGCCTGATGTGAAGGCCGCCGTGGCGCGCGCCACTTTCGACGTACTGGTCGGGTTCCAGCTCAGCCAGGACCAGCTGGTTTACAACGCCACGCGATGAGGCTGGCGCGCTGCTGCGCGCCGCTCATTCCTTGCCGCGCTCCTGCCCGCAGGGTAGGGGCGCTGTCACGTTGTGCCGCCTTACCGGGCCCGATCCAAGAGTTGCCAGATGACCCAAGCCAAAACCCTGCACGCTGCCTTTGCCGATCATATCGCGGGAGTGCTTGATACGCTCGAGGCGGCGGGGACGCTGCCTGCGGGGCTTAATCGCGGCGCGGTCGCGGTTGAACCGCCGCGCGATCCGAGCCACGGCGATCTGGCGATCAACGCGGCGATGGTACTGGCCAAGCCGGCCGGCCTGAACCCGCGCGCGCTGGCCGAAGCCTTGGTTGCCGAGCTGACAAAACTGCCGGGTGTGACCAGCGCCCAGATTGCCGGACCGGGGTTCATCAATTTGCGGATCGACCCGGCGGCCTGGCTGGACGAACTGGCTGCAATTGCTGCGCTGGGCGGCGATTATGGCCGTTCCGCGATGGGCAGCGGTGCGATGGTCAACGTCGAATACGTTTCGGCCAATCCGACCGGGCCGATGCACATGGGGCATTGCCGGGGCGCGGTGGTGGGTGATGCGCTGGCGACTTTGCTGGAGTTTTCGGGCCATCGGGTGACCCGCGAATACTACGTCAACGATGCCGGCGGACAAGTCGACGTGCTCGCGCGGTCGGTCCATCTGCGGTACCGCGAGGCGCTGGGCGAGGCCGTTGGCGCGGTGCCCGAGGGGCTCTATCCGGGCGATTACCTGATCCCGGTGGCACAGCAGCTGGCGGCTGAGTTTGCCGATACCTATGCGGCCGCCCCCGAAGCCGAGTGGCTGGCACTGTTCCGCGCCCACGCAGTCGCGGCGATGCTGGTGATGATCAAGCAGGATCTGGCGCTTCTGGGCATTCACCACGACCTGTTTTCGTCCGAGGCCGAATTGCAAGCGGCAGGCAAACCGGCCGAGGCCGAAGCATGGCTGCGGGCGCAGGATCTGGTTTACGATGGCGAGCTTGAAGCGCCAAAGGGCAAAGTGCTCGACGATTGGGAACCGGTGGTGCTGCCGCTGTTCCGTTCGACCAAATTCGGCGACGATCAGGACCGCCCGATCCGCAAGAGCGACGGCTCGTGGACCTATTTCGGCGCCGATCTGGCCTATCATTTCCAGAAAGCTGCCAGCGCCGATGCCTTGGTCGATATCTGGGGTGCAGATCACGCTGGCACGGTCAAACGGATCAAGGCCGCGGTGGCGGCGCTGACGCTGGGAGCGGGCAAGGAAAAGCCGTTCGAGATCAAGCTGGTGCAGATGGTCCAGCTGCTGCGCGGCGGCGAGCCGGTCAAGATGTCCAAACGGTCGGGCAATTTCGTCACGCTGGCCGAGGTGGTCAGCGAAGTGGGCAAAGATGTCGTGCGGTTCACGATGCTCAGCCGCAAGCCCGAAGCGCAGATGGACTTCGACTTTGCCAAAGTGGTCGAGGCGAGCAAGGACAACCCGGTCTTCTATGTTCAATATGCCCATGCACGGATCCGCTCGACCTTGCGCAAGGGGGCTGAGGCCGGGTTTACACCTTCGGATGCAGCGCTGCACTTGCTTGGCAGCGAAGAGCTTGAGCTGATCAAGCTGGCGGCGCAATTCCCGCGGCTGATCGAGGCGGCGGCGGCAGCGCGTGAACCGCACCGGATTGCTTTCTACCTCTACGAATTGGCCGGAGCGCTGCATTCATACTGGAATTTGGGCAACGAACGCCCCGAAAAGCGCTTCATCGTGGCACAGGACGCCGATCTGACCGGGGCAAGGCTTTATCTTGCGGCGCAAATCGGGCAGCTTGTGAAGAATGGCCTCGCGCTACTGGGCGTTGAGGCGGTGGAGGAAATGTAGTCATGGCGGGCAAAAACGGCGACAGCGGCGATAACGGCGAGAGCGGCGCGGCTGATTGGGACGAGACCAAGGGCGAACCGCTCGAAACCGAGCAATTGGCGCTGGCCGATGACGAAGAGCGCTTGCCGTGGCTCGAAAGTTCGGACGACAGTCTCGATGACGACAATGCCAGCAACGATATGGCGCAGACGCTGCGGCTGGGCGTGTTTGCCCTGGCCGCGCTGGGCGCGATCGTCGGCGGAATTTACTGGGTTACGCATCGCAACCCCGATCCCGCGCTGGTCGCCGATGGCAGCCTGATCGCGGCGGACAGCAAACCGTACAAGGAAGCCCCCAAAGATCCGGGCGGCAAGACATTCGATGGCACCGGCGACACCAGCTTTGCAGTGTCCGAAGGCAAGAGCAAGCCGGCGCAAATGGCACCCACCGCGGCGGCTCCGACCGCTGCTGCGGCCGTGTCCAAGCCAGCGGCTGGCGCCAAACCCGCCGCTCCCGCCGCGCCTGCGACCAGCGGCGGCACAGGCGTGCAAGTTGGCGCGTTTTCGTCGAAGGATGCGGCGGAAGCCGGCTGGACCAAGCTGACCGGGCAAGCTGGCGGCGCGCTGTCGGGCGTGTCGCACCGCGTGATGGCGGGCACGGCTGACAACGGCACGATCTACCGCTTGCAAGCGGTCGCGCCCGATGCTGGCGCAGCCAACGCCTTGTGCGGCAAGCTTAAGGCCGCGGGCATTTCGTGCCAGGTCAAATAGTTCATCCAACCGGACGGATCATACTTACACAGCACCGCTCCCAAGCTAGCGTTTAGCGCGATTTTCGGGCTTCGAATTGGCTCCAACTGCCGATTGCAGTAAGGCCGACGGAGGCTTTGGTAAGCCATCGGTTTTGGGCGTGCCGGCACGCACGGCCGGGCCCGTTCGGCGGCCGCGTGGAAATCCACACAAACCAAAGCGACAGCGCTTGCCAGCGCAGCGCGTTGCTGCGAATTTGCAGCGCATTATGACCCCTGCGATCTTTGGCCTGTCCTGCACCACGCTAAGCGCTGACGAGCGCGCGTTTTTCCGCGAGGCCGATCCGGTCGGCTACATCGTGTTCGGGCGCAACGTCGAAAGCCGCGCACAATTGCGCGCGCTGACCGATGATCTGCGGAGTATTCATGGGCGCGACCGGCTGCTCATCACGATCGATCAGGAAGGCGGACGGGTCCAGCGAATGAAGCCGCCGGTCTGGCCGGCCTATCCTGCGGGCGCGGTGTTCGAGCGGTTGTATGAACTGGCTCCGGCCAGCGCGATCGAGGCGGCACGGCTGAACGCGCAGGCGCTGGGGCTTGATCTGGCCGAGGTCGGGATCAGTTGCACGCACGCGCCGGTGCTCGATGTGCGGCAAGCCGGGGCCAACGATGTGATCGGCGACAGGGCGTACGGCCACGAGCCGCTGCGGGTTGCCGCGCTGGGCCGCGCCGTGCTCGATGGGTTGGCACGCGCCGGGGTGCAGGGCACGATCAAGCACTTGCCGGGTCACGGGCGGACGCATTGCGATACGCACAAGGCGATGCCGACAGTCGAGTCCAGCGCGGCCGAACTCGAAAGCGATCTCGCGCCGTTCAAGGCGCTGCGTCAGGCGGCCATCGGCATGACCGGGCACTTGCTGTTCACCGCCTGGGATGCCGAAAACGCTGCAACCCAATCGAGGATCGTGATCGAGCAGGTCATCCGCGGCGCAATCGGGTTTGACGGGCTGCTGCTGACCGATGACCTCGATATGGAAGCACTGAGCGGCACCGTGCCCGAGCGCGCCGAACGGGCCATCGCGGCGGGCTGCGACGTGGCGCTCAATTGCTGGGCAAACATGGCGGATATGACGGGCATCTGCGCGCGGCTTCCAGCGCTCGACGCTGCCGGGCAAGCCCGACTGGAGCGAGCGCTGGCCGGGATGGGAAAAGGTGAGCCGGCCGATCAGGCCGCGCTGCTCGCCACCCGCGATGCCTTGCTTGAACTGGCGGCGGCGTGACCGATGACGGCTTGAGCGATAGCCCGGCGGTCAGCTTTGCCGAGGATGAGTGGCCCGGAATTGCCGGCACGGCTCAGGATGACAGCGCGCTCTACCTCGAACTCGATGGCTGGGAAGGTCCGCTCGATCTGCTGCTCGATCTGGCGCGGCGGCAAAAGGTCGATCTGCGGAAGATTTCGATCCTCGGGCTGGTCGACCAGTATCTGACCTATATCGAGAGGGCCGAGGCGCTGCGGCTGGAACTGGCGGCGGATTACCTGGTGATGGCGGCGTGGCTGGCATACCTCAAATCTTCCTTGCTGCTCCCGCGCGAGGAACAACCCGATCCCAGCCCCGAAGAACTGGCGCTGCGGTTGCAGCTGCGGCTCCAACGGCTGGCCGCGATGCGCGATGCCGCCGGGCGCTTGCTCGGGCGCGACCGGATCGGGCGTGATACTTGGCTGCGCGGCGCGCCCGAGGGGCTGCGGATTGACCGCAAGAACCTGTGGCAATGTGATTGGTTCGCGCTGGTTCAGGCATACGGCCAGGTCAAGGCGCGCACCGCCCCGGTGGTCCACATGGTCCGCGACCGAATGGTGATGACACTCGATTCGGCGCTGTCGCGGGTTGCGGCCATGCTTGGGGTCAATCTCGATTGGATGGAGCTGCGTGATTTTCTGCCGCCCTGCCAGGAACAAGGCTGGGCCGCGCCAAAATTGCGGCGCTCGGCGTTGGCGTCGAGCTTTGTTGCCGCGCTCGAACTGGCGCGGATGGGCAAGGCTGAACTGGCGCAGGACGTGCCGTTCGGGCCATTGCTGCTGCGCGGTATCAAGGCGTGACGCCCGCTGACGATCTGGTTCGCGCGGTCGAGGCAACGCTGTTTGCCGCCGAGACCCCGTTAAGCGCGACGGCGATTTCGCACCATCTGGGCGGCGCGGCGGTGGAGGGTATCTTGGCAGACCTTGCCGCGACTTATGCCGGGCGGGGGATTGAACTGGTCGAGCGCGGCGGGCGCTGGCATTTCCAGACTGCGCCCGATCTGGCGCACTTGCTGCGGCGCGAGCGCGAAGATGTCCGCCGGCTCAGCCGTGCGGCCACCGAAGTGCTGGCAATTGTCGCTTATCACGAGCCGGTCAGCCGCGCCGAGATCGAATCGATCCGCGGGGTACAGACCGCCAAGGGCACGCTCGACGTGCTGATGGAAGCAGGCTGGGTGCGGATCACCGGGCGGCGCGAAGTGCCTGGGCGCCCGGTCATTTACGCCACCACGCCGGATTTTCTGACCCATTTCGGCTTGGCCAGCCGCAAGGATTTGCCCGGGATCGATGAATTACGGGCCGCCGGGCTGCTCGATCCGGTTGAGGATGCGCTGGCGGCGGCGCTGGATATTGCCGGCGAAGAGCTCGATGCGCCCGAAAATCCGACCGGCGCACTGGAAAGCGAAGACGAAAGCGCTTAAGTGCTCCCCAAGCGAAGCCGCGCATTGGTGTGCGCTGCATCCACCGGTTCAGGAGTATTCTGATGTTTGGTTTGTCACCCATCCACATCGTGGTGTTCGCGTTGGTGGTGCTCGTGCTGTTCGGCCGCGGCAAGGTGTCCGAATTCATGGGCGATTTTGGTAAAGGCGTGAAAAGCTTCAAGCAAGGCATGGCCGACGAGACAACTCCTTCTCCGCCTGCCGTGGTGCCACCGCAAATCGCGCCGCAAACCCCGCCCACCGCCAGTCAGGCTACGCTTAACGGCGAAACGGTGATCGACGCATCCACCAAGCCGCCACTGTAACCGGGGCCGCCGGGCAGGACTGCCTAAATGCTGGATATCGGCTGGGATGAGCTGCTGTTTACAGCGGTGATCGCGATCATCGTGATTGGGCCCAAGGACTTACCGCGCGCGTTGCGGATGGCTGGGCAGTGGATCGGCAAGGTCCGCCGCGTTTCGGGGCATTTTCGCTCGGGCATCGAATCGATGATCCGCGAAGCCGAGCTGGAGGACATGGAAAAGCAGTGGCGCGAGCAGAACGCTGCGATCATGGCGGCCCACCCGCCTGCTGCCAGCGCGGATGATGCGCCGGTCGGGGTCGATCCGGGCACGCTGATGGAGCCGCTGCCGCCGCCACCGCCGCTGGCTGGGCCTGCTACCGCAGCCAAGCCCGGCAAGCCGCGCTCCAAAAAAGTTACTGCCCAAATTCCTGCGAGCAGGAAACCAGCCGCCAAGAAACCAGCCGCCAAGAAATCAGCCGCCAAGAAACCAGCAAGCCCGGCCAAACCCCGCGCGAAGGCAAAATAATGGCCTTTGAAATCCCCGATATCGATCAAACCCAGGCCCCACTGCTCGATCATCTGGTCGAGCTGCGCGCGCGGCTGCTGCGGGCGATTGCGGCGGTGGTGGTGGCGTTCGGCGCATGCCTCTATTTCGCCGGCGACATCTTCGGCTTCCTGATCCGCCCGCTGACAGCCGCTTTTCCGCCGGGGCAGGGCAAGCTGGTTTACACCAAGCTTTACGAGGCGTTTTTTGTCGAGATCAAAGTGGCGCTGTTCGCGGCGTTCTTCATCAGCTTTCCGATCATCGCCAACCAGCTGTGGGCGTTCGTCGCCCCGGGGCTATACGTGAAGGAGAAGCGCGCGTTCCTGCCGTTTCTCGTCGCCACCCCGGTGTTGTTCACCAGCGGCGCGGCACTCGCCTACTACGTCGTGATGCCGACAGCGTTCCGCTTCTTCCTCACGTTCGAGGGAAACAAGGGCGGCTTGAAGCTCGAGGCGCTGCCCGGCACCGGCGATTATCTCAGCCTGGTGATGCAGTTCATCCTGGCGTTCGGGATCAGCTTCCTGCTGCCGGTGCTGCTGCTGCTGCTCAACCGCGCCGGAATCGTCACCCGCGATCAGTTGAGCAAGGCGCGGCGGTACGTGATCGTGGCGATCTTCGCGGTCGCCGCGGTGGCGACCCCGCCCGACGTCGTCTCGCAGCTGATGCTGGCGGTGCCGCTGCTGATTCTGTTCGAGGGATCGCTGATCGTCATGCGCTTCACCGAACGCAGCGAGGCGAAGCTAAAGGCGGCAGAGCAAGCAGACAACGCGGTGGCTTGAGCCGACTGTCGCTGCGCTTGG
>JANMCG010000094.1:0-2606 GCA_031361075.1 Novosphingobium sp.
TCGTGGCGCAGCCGCCTGCAATTCGTAAAATGGCGTAATGGGCAAGCTTGGCGAGAAAAAGTGACCTTCGGTCAGGCGCAACCGCTTTGCGCCTTTGCGCCTTTGCGAGCGCCAAAAAAGTCACCACGCGATCCGCCGCGCCAGGTTGGCGATGATGCCGGCGGTTACGCCCCAGATCCGGTGATGCTGCCACATAATCTCGATGTAGCGCCTTTCCTGTCCCTGCCAAACCGCCGAATTCTGCGCATGATTGGCCGCGTCGAACACGAAATCTACTGGCGCCTCGAACCATTGTGCGACTTCGGCCGGGTTGGGCTGCAGGTCCAGATCGGGAGGGATCACCGCGATCACCGGGGTGATCGCATAGCCGCTGCCGCTCAGGTAAGTGTCGCTCGGCCCGATCACGGTGACATCGCGGGCGTGGATGCCCAGCTCCTCGTTGGCTTCGCGCAGCGCCGCCTCGACCGCGTCCTCGCCGGGATCGATCTTGCCGCCGGGAAACGCGACTTGGCCGGGGTGCGCGCGCATGTTGGAGGGGCGGTGGATCAGCAGAAATGCCGGGCGTGGCCCCGCGGTGATCGCGGCCAGTACGGCGGCGGGGGTTGGCTGGTCGGCGGCGAAGTGGCGCTCATCGCGCTGCTCGATCTCGGCCGCATGGCCCGCAGTGTGGAGCCGCTGCAGCCGCTCAACCAGTGCCTTCATCCGGGCACCAGGCAAAAACTCTGGCCCTGGCTGAATACCGTCAGATCATCGCCGGCCAAGTCAGCCAGTTGCAGCCAGGTGCTGCGGTTAAGCCGCGCTTCGGTGCCGTGGCGTACTGCGAGGTAAATCGCGGGCATATCGGCAGTGCCGCGCGCAATCAGCGGGTGATCGGAACCCGCCACCACGGTGTCATCGGTGTTGAGCCGGAAACTCAGCGCGTCGCCATGCCGCACCATATCGACCGCCACGAACGCAGCGTCAGCGACCGCGATCGACTGCTTCTCGTGCGGGGTGACCAGCCAATGCTGGCCGCCGGCGTCGCGCCACAGCAGGCTGGCGAAGGCGCGGATCATCGCCGGGCGCTTGATCTCGCCGCCATCATGCCACCAGCGACCATCGGGCGTGATCTGCATCAAGCTGTCCGATGACGCCGCGGGGTGCCACTGGTCGACCGGCGGCAATTTGTGCGCCGCTGCAAGCTCGGCGATTTGCTCAAGCGACAAGGCGGCAAGATGGGGCGGCGGTTCGTAAGGCATTGCCGCTGCGATGCCAGATCGCGGGGTGGTGAACAATGATTTGGTTCACCCGTAGAACCCGGGATATCGGTCTTGCGGCGCAGCCGCGCGTTTCATGGACGTCTTTTTCTGTCCACGCTTTCAGCGCACCGGCACACTTTAAGTGCTTTTGACAGCCCGGTTGCCTAGCGCCACGGCCCCAGCGTGCCTTCGCGGGGGAGCACCGCGGGGTTGGCGGCGCGCGCGAGCAGGCGGCGCGGGTCCCACGGCCCGGGCAGCGCCCAGCCGCTGGTGTGATCGGCGCTGAACCCGAAGAACCGCCCGTAATATTCGGGATCGCCGATCATCATTTGCGGCAGCGGGGCTTCGGGCGAGAGCGCGCCCAGACTGGCGGTCATCAGCGCCTGGCCATAGCCCAAGCCTTGCGCATCGGGCAGCACGGCGACCGGGCCGACCATCACCAGCGGGTGGCGCTTGCCGGCCGGATCGGTCAGCGCCACCGGCCAGCACTGGATTGTTCCGACCAGCTGATCGTGCGGGTCAATCGCGGCAAAGCTCAGCGCCGGCAACCAATCCTGTTCGTCGCGCAGCAGATAGGCGGTGCGTGAACGGCGTTCTGGCTCGAACGCGCGGTCAAGCAGCGCTTCGACCAGCGCGGGATCGACATTGTCGAGCGGGATCAGGCTGAGTTCGGACATTGGCCGCGCCGGTTAGAGCCAGTGCGGATCAATGTCGATGCTATTTGCGCGTCAGCCGCAACAACCGGCCGCCCGCGCCGTCTTCGAGCAGCAGCAGTGCGCCATCGGGGGCCTCGCGGATCTCGCGGATGCGCTTACCCAGCGGATAACGTGCTTCCTCGATACCCTTGCTGCCCGCGATCCGCACCCGCACCAGCCCTTGCGAGCCAAGCCCGGTAATCAGCGCGTGCCCTTTCCATTCGGGCCACAGCTTGCCCGAATAGAAGATGAAATCGCCCGGCGCGATGACCGGGTTCCAGCTGATTGCGGGCGCAGCCAGATCGGGCCGGGTGGCATGGCGCGGGATCGGCTTGCCATCGTAATGATCGCCGTCGGACACCAGCGGCCAACCGTAATTCTGTCCCGGCTTGACCAGATTGAGCTCGTCGCCGCCCGCCGGGCCGTGCTCAAGGTCCCAAAGCTGGCCCTTGGCGTCGAATTGCAGCCCGAGCAGATTGCGGTGGCCGTAAGTCCAGATTTGCGCCGAGACGCCGCCCTTGGCCGCAAACGGATTGCCGTTCGCGGGGGTGCCATCGAGGTTGAGCCGCAACACTTTTCCCAGATTGACTGACAAATCCTGCGCCGGGGTGAATTTCTGCCGTTCGCCTGAACTGACAAACAGGAATTTGCCGTCGGGCGAAAACGCGATGCG
>JANMCG010000150.1:0-4653 GCA_031361075.1 Novosphingobium sp.
ACCACGTTGCGCGGGTTTTTGGCGTTGTAATCAATCATCCCGGCATCGCCGCTATCGAGCACAGCTTTGAGCGGCGGTGAGAGCCGGTGATCGAACACCAGCTTGTCCGCCAAGCTTGGCGTCGCAATTGCCAGCAGGCCCAAACATGCCCACCAGCGCGGGTTCACAATGCGTTTAAGCCTCATCCCACCATTCCTTTGCTTCATCCTATCCGCACCGGCGACCAGATTCACGGGATTTCTTGTGACCTTGATATGACCGAATCCATTCGGACCGCCGACATCGGACCCACAGTTTTAGCGGATTTCTTTGACCGTAATGTGTTTGTCATATTTCCATCATCAAACCGTCACTTACAAAGTGCAATGGCGAGGCTTGCTTTTCCGAATCGCGACGCTTTGTCATGCCTCATCACACCACATTGCTGATCACTTCGCCGCCCGCCGGTTTGCTGGCGGATATTGCGCGCCAGCGTCCTGACTGGCATCTGGTGCCGCTGGGCGAAGGTCCACCCACGCAGGTCACCGGCGGCAAAGTCTGGGGTTTTGTCGACTGGCTGTGCCCCACCATGTCGGGGCTGGAACTGTGCCGCCGCCTGCGCGAATCCGATGCCACCCGCCATGCGCATCTGACCATGGTGCTCGAAGAGCCCAACCAGGAGGCGCGGCGCCGCGCGCTTTTGGCAGGCGCCGACGATTATCTGGTCGGCCCGCTCGATGCGTTGCGTCTGCTCGAACGCATTGACAGCCTTGGTGCGAAAGATACCCCGGCCCGCGCATTGTTGGTCCACGGGGCGATCTCGATCGATCCGGCGGCGCATCAGATCCGCGTCAATGGCCGCCCGGTGCCGATGCGGCCCAACGAATTTCGTTTGCTGGTGCACTTTATGGAGCATCCCGATCAGGTGTTCAGCCGCAGTGCCTTGATCGACCGGTTGGGCAAGGATGGCGAAGCACTGGATGAACGCACTGTCGACGTCTGGGTGGGCCGCCTGCGCCGCTCGCTGGCGGCACACGGCACGCCCGATCCGCTGCGCACGGTACGCGCGCTGGGCTATGTGCTCGATTCGGTGGAGAGCTGAGCCAAGCTGGCTGATCGCGGCTTGAATCGCGGCGCAACCAGCGGCATAGGCGCGGGCAATCCTCCCAGCGAAAGGCCCGTCCGATGAAGGTCCGCGTTTTTGTCAGCCTCAAAAACGGAGTGCTCGATCCGCAAGGCCGGGCAATCCACCACGCAATCGAAGGGCTCGGGATCCAAGGCGTGCAGGATGTGCGCGCCGGCAAGATGATCGAGCTTGAGATCGATAACAGCGTATCGGACGCCGATCTTGGAACCATGTGCCAGCAATTGCTCGCCAACATGGTGATCGAAAATTACCGCATCGAAAAGGAAACTGCGCGGGAGCCAGCGTGATGCGCAGCTTTCGCTCGGCAGTGATCACCTTTCCCGGATCGAACTGCGACCGCGATATGGCCGTCGCGCTTGAACAAGTCTGCGGCGGCGAAGTTCTGCGGGTGTGGCACGGCGATGCCGCCCTGCCCGACCGACTCGATTTCATCGCGTTGCCCGGCGGCTTTTCCTATGGAGACTATTTGCGGTCGGGCGCAATGGCGGCGCGGAGTCCGGTGATGCAAGCAGTGGTAGCGGCGGCAAAGCGCGGTGTGCCGGTGCTCGGCGTGTGCAACGGGTTTCAGGTGCTGACCGAGGCGGGATTGTTACCGGGCGCGCTGCTGCGCAATGCCGGGATGAATTTTGTCTGCCGCGAAGTCGCGCTGACGATCGAGAATAACCAGAGCCTGTTCACCGCAGGCTATACTCAGGGTCAAACGATCACCATCCCGGTGGCACACCACGATGGCAACTACTTCGCCGACACCGCCACGCTTGACCTGCTTGAAGGCGCAGGCCGGGTGGCGCTGCGCTATGCACAGCCGGTCAACGGTTCGGCTCGTCAAATTGCCGGAGTGTTGAACAGCGCGGGCAATGTGCTCGGGATGATGCCGCACCCCGAACGCATGATCGAGGCAGCGCACGGCGGCAGCGATGGTCGGGCCTTGTTTGAAAGCGTTGTCGCCGGTCTGGTCAACGCCTGAACTATTGCTGGTCAGGCGTTGATGCGCCGCATGTGGCCTTGGCTGAATAACGCGCGCGCATCTTCCGCCGGCATCGGCCGTCCATAATAATACCCCTGGATTTTCCGGCAGCCAAGTGCACGAATGGTTTCCAGCTCACGCTCGGTTTCGACGCCCTCAGCGGTGGTCGACATCTCGAGGCTTTCCGCCATCGCCACGACCGCGCGGATAATGGCGAGGCTTTCCGGGCTTCCGGTAGCCGCTCCTTGCACAAAACTGCGATCGACCTTGATGGTCGAAAAGCGCAGATTGCGAATGTAGCTCAGCGACGAATAGCCTGTTCCGAAATCGTCGAGCGCAACCCCGCAGCCCAGTGACATGATCTGCTCAAGCGCGTTGCGGGCGGTGGTGGCATCGCGCAGAAAAATTGATTCGGTGACTTCCAGCTCAAGCCGCTGCGCGGGGAGACCGCTGGCGCTGAGCGCCTGCACCACGCTGGGGATAAAGCCTGGATCGAGCAATTGTTCACCCGAAACATTGACTGCAACTTTGATCCCGCTGGGCCAGCGCGCGGCTTCAAAGCACGCCTCGCGCAAGACCCATTCGCCGATCGGCACAATCAGGCGGGTATCTTCGGCCAGCGGGATGAATTTGACCGGACTGACCAATCCGTGCTCTTCGCTGTGCCACCGGATCAGCGCTTCGAAGCTCACGATCGTTTCATCGACCGCATCGACCACGGGCTGATAATTGAGCTTGAATTCGTTCAGCTCAAGCGCGCGGCGGAGCGAAAATTCCAGCTTGCGGCGCTCTTCAGCCAAGGCGTGCAACGCCGGTTCATAACCAAAGTGCTGGCCGCCGCCCTCTTCCTTTGAACGGTACAGCGCCAGATCGGCGTTGCGCATCATCGTCTCTACGGTGGTCCCGTCGCGCGGACCGATCGCCGAGCCGACGCTGGCGCCGATGTACAGCGTGTGGTGATCGACCTCGTACGGGCGAGAGAGCATTTCGATCACCGCAGCGGCCACGCGGGTAACGCGGTTATGATCGGACGCATCGCGGATTACCACGGCAAACTCGTCGCCGCCAAGCCGCCCGCACAATTCGTTATCGGTCACCAGCGCTTTAAGCCGTTCGGATACCCGCGCCAGCAGTTGATCGCCGACCAGATGTCCCAGGGTATCGTTGATCGCTTTGAACCGATCAAGATCGATCATCAAAAACGCGCATTTGGTGCGCCATTGATCGGCATAGCGCATGGCTTCACCCAGCGCCTCGGTCACCATCATCCGGTTTGGCAGCCCGGTGAGCGTATCGAACCGCGCCATATGAGCGATTTTTTCCGAGCTCTCGCGCTGTTCGGTTACGTCGGATCCGACACCGCGGAACCCGTCAAAGCTGCCAGTATCGTTGAATTTTGGCGTTCCTGACAGCTCCCACCAGCGCTGCTGGCCGCTGATCGTGACCCGCACCAGCAAATTGGAGAAACTTTCGCGCCGCTTTAGCCGTTCGGCCAAATCGTGCAGGCTCGACGGAAATTGGCCGCTATCCCAAGCGGGACCAGCAATCATCTGGATAAACGGTTTGCCGTCGATTTCTTCGGTGGTCAGGCCAAGCGCAAAGGCAAATCGGGGGCTGACCGAGCGGACCCGGCGCGAAGTATCGATTTGCCACAGCCAGTCAGCTTCGCCTTCTTCGAACTCGCGCAGCAGCATCGAGACGACTTCGCTTTTTTCGGCCATCGCGCTTTCGGCAATGCGCGCGGACAAGAACGAGCGGGCGTTTTCGATCGCGCCAAAGGCGACCACCGCAACGAACAGAATGGCCAATATTGCCATTTCATAGCTTTGTTGAAATGTGAAACTGACCAGCGCGGCGACACCGACAATCCCGGCAAACGCCAGATTTGCAAGCGGCACTGCCGGCAATAGCACCGCCGAAGCAGTCATCAGCATGGCGGTGATCGCCCACAGTTCGAGCCGCTGTGCAGGATCGCCGAACGGCGCAAATGCAGCCATCGGTACAACCCAGATCAGCGCATTACCGACCGCGCTCATGGTTTGCCGGTTTACTTCATCGCGGCCGATGCGCCGCTGATCGACATCTCCCAGCGTCTTGTCGATCGCCGCGCCGACATACAGAATGGCACCAAGCGCAGCGAACCAACACACCAGAGCAGCGATGTGCACCACACCATAAAACACTTTGATCGCCGCCAGCGCAGCCACGACATGCGCCACGATGCGGACCTGCGTGACCCGCGCCAAACTCGAATACTGCAGCCCGCGCAGACGTCCCCAATCGCCATCGGCAGGGTCGGTCAACCCCAGCACTGCCATTACGGGCAGCGTTTTGGGCAGCGCAGTCGCGGCGGGGATCTTCTTCCTGGTCACCCCGCGAGTTTTAGCCACTAAAGGTTAGCGGCGCGTAAAGTCTAATCCGTGTTCCAAGTTATTTTTTTCATTTAAATCAATGTTTTCATTTATTCTACGGTTACCGATTTAGCCAGGTTTCGCGGCTGATCGACATCGGTGCCCTTCACACAAGCGACATGATAAGCGAGCAATTGCACCGGGATGGC
>JANMCG010000202.1:0-3177 GCA_031361075.1 Novosphingobium sp.
GTCAGGCAGCACGCCTTCCAGATCGGCGCCGCGGCCGCCAGGCTTGGCAGCGGCGATCCCGCCGGGCTGTTTGAAAATCGGTGGCAGGCGCGTTGCCGCCAGCCAGACCAACATCACTAGCGACCACAGCACCAAGACAGCTGCGGGCGCGAGAATTTGCGGTTGCATTCGTGTTTCCCCTCTTTTGTTTCCCGAGGACAAGGTGTTCCGGTAGCAACCGATTGTCAAATGCAACTAATCGCGGGTTGAGATGACCTTGGCAAAGGCAGCGGCATCGGTGTTGCCGCCCGACAGGATGATGACGGTGCGCCCGTCGAGGCTGACCTTGCCCGCCAACGCCGCTGCCAAAGCCGCCGCGCCGCCGGGTTCGATCACCAGATGCAGCGTTGAAAACGCCCAGCGCTGCGCTGCGCGGACCTCGGTCGGAGTTACCGCCAGCCCGAACGGGACGCGGCCTTTGAGCACGGCAAAGTTGATCGGGCGGGTTGCCGGGGTTTGCAGCGCATCGCAATCGGTCGGCGCGGAGGTATCTGCCACCCCGACGATTTCGCCGCGCTCGAGGCTGATCCGCACGTCGTCCCAGCCTTCGGGCTCAACCGGGACGATGTGGGCATCGGGGCAAGCCAGCGACAAGCCCGCCGTCAGCCCGCCGCCGCCGCACGGGGAAACGATGCGGGTCGGTCCGTCGAGCCCGCGCACCGCGAGTTGCGCGGCGATCTCCAGTCCGGCCGAACCCTGACCTTCGATCACCCAAGGATCGCCAAAGGCGTGGACGAGAATCGCTCCACTTTGATCGACCAGTTGCTGGGCCACCGCATCGCGGTCTTCGCCGCCCGCGCGATCATATTCGACCACATTGGCACCCAGTGCGCGGGTCGCATCAAGCTTCACTTGCGGGGCGTTGGCCGGCATCACGATGGTCGCGGCGATGCCGAGCTTGCGGGCAGCCCAGGCGACACCCTGCGCGTGGTTGCCGCTCGATACTCCGACTACGCCGCCGGCTCGCTCCGCATCGGTCAAGTCGCTCAGCCGGTGCCATGCGCCGCGGATCTTGAACGAGCCGATCGGCTGGAGGCTCTCGGCCTTGAGCCAGACGCGGGTGCCGTTTATCTCGGCTTCGAGCAGCGGGGTCTGCGGGAGCAGCTGAGCGATCTTGTCCGCCGCGCGGGCGACCCCGGCAGCTGTTGGACCCCTCATTTCGACGATTGGCATTTGTTGTGCGGACATGAAACAATCCTATATGCGGGTTCGCGTGCGATAAAGGAGATTCACGGCGTGTCCAAAGTTCTGGTGATCGGTGCGGGCGGGGTCAGCTCGGTCTGCGTCCATAAGATGGCGTTGAACGCCGACATTTTCCCCGAAATTCACCTCGCCAGCCGGACCAAGTCGAAGTGCGACGCGATCGCCAAGTCGGTGCTCGAACGCACCGGTCAATTGGTGCAGACATACGAAATCGATGCGGAGGAAGTCCCCGCACTGACCCGGCTGATCGAGCAAATCGGCCCGAAACTGGTGGTCAACCTGGCGCTGCCGTATCAGGATCTGCCGATCATGGATGCGTGCCTCGCTGCCGGGGTGCACTATCTCGACACCGCCAATTACGAACCCAAGGACCAGGCCAAGTTCGAATACTCGTGGCAGTGGGCCTATCAGGAGCGGTTCAAGGAAGCGGGGCTGATGGCGCTGCTCGGCTCGGGCTTCGATCCCGGAGTGACCAGCGTGTTCGCGATGTGGCTTAAGAAGCACAAGCTGAAGACCATCCGCCAGCTCGATATCCTCGATTGCAACGGCGGCGATCACGGGCAGGCGTTTGCGACCAACTTCAACCCCGAAATCAACATCCGCGAAGTCACGGCCCCGGCGCGGCACTGGGAAGCCGGGGCGTTTGTCGAAAGCCCGGCATTGGGCAAGAAAGTGCCGTTCGAGTTCGAAGCGGTCGGCCCCAAGAACATGTACATGATGTATCATGAGGAGCTCGAAAGCCTCGCCAAATTCATCCCCGAGCTGGAACGCGCGCGGTTCTGGATGACTTTTGGCGATGCCTATATCACTCACCTGACCGTGCTGCAGAACGTCGGCATGACCCGGATCGATCCGGTGATGTATCAGGGCAAGGAAATCATCCCGCTGCAGTTCCTGGCCGCGGTGCTGCCCAAGCCCGAGACGCTTGGAGCCACCACCAAAGGCAAGACCAACATCGGCGATATCGCGACCGGCGAAGCGCTCGATGGCAGCGGCGAGAAGACCTTCTACATCTACCAGATCTGCGATCACGAAGAGGCCTATGCCGAAACCGGCAACCAGGCGATCAGCTACACCACGGGCGTCCCCGCGATGATCGGAGCGGCGCTGGTGATGACCGATGCGTGGAAAGGGGAGGGGGTGTTCAACATGGAGCAGCTCGACCCCGATCCGTTCATGGACCTGCTGATGACGCAAGGCCTGCCGTGGCAGGTCAAGGAATTGCCGGGGCCGGTGGCGTTTTAGTGGAAGGCGTTTCTCGCAGAGACGCAGAGGAAGCAGAGAGCGCAGAGGAAATCGTTGGCATGCAAATCGATGAGATCAGCGCAATTGTCGTCGATGAGGCAATTGGCATTCATCGCGAGCTCGGGCCGGGTCTATTCGAGAATGTCTATGAAGCTGTGCTGTTTGGGAGGCTCGAATCCAGGGGACTGCGAGTTGAGCGACAGGTGCCGGTCCCACTCATTTTCGATGGGCAGAATTTCGATGCGGCATTCAGGATCGATATCCTCGTCGACGAGCGTCTGGTTCTCGAAATCAAAGCCGTCGAGCAATTGAGTAAGGCCCATGCTCGCCAAATGCTGACCTACCTCAGATTGCTCAAACAGCCTGTAGGGCTGCTTCTCAATTTTTCAGCTGCAACGATGAAAGATGGCATTCGCCGGATGGTAAACGACTACAAAGCGCCATAACCCTCTGCGCTCTCTGCTTCCTCTGCGTCTCTGCGAGAAATAAAAGGTCAAGAATTCGATGGAAACCAGAGCCGGCGATCCGGGGGCCTTTGCCCAGTTCGACCTTGCCCGGGTCGATAGCCCCGCGTTTGTAGTCGATGCTGCGCGATTGCGAGCCAACTTGTCGATCCTCGCCGACGTGCGCGACCGGGCGGGGATCAAGATGCTCGCGGCGCTCAAGGCGTTTTCGATGTGGTCGACCGCG
>JANMCG010000120.1:0-2233 GCA_031361075.1 Novosphingobium sp.
CGCCGCCCTGGTTGGCTTCGGCTACCACGCGGTCGGCGGACCAGGCCCTGGCGGCACCCGCCACCGCGCGCGCCCAGGTTTCGGGGCTGGCTTTCTCGACCGAGCAATCGGCCAGCACCCGCGCGATCCCGTCCTCGCCCAGCGCGCAGACCACGATCCCGCAGGCGTCGCCCGTGGCCGAAGCGGGCGGATCGACCGCCACCACCACGCGCACCGGCGGGCTGGAAGCAGACGCCTCGCGCGCGGTTTCGAGCATCTCACGGGTCCACAGCGCACCCTCGATGTCCTCGATCAGTTCGCCGTTCAATTCCTGCCGGCCAAGCGACGTCTGACCATACTGCTTCTGCACCGACCTGATGAAGCCGCGCGCCAGATTGGCCTTGTTCACAAAAGTCGAGCCGCGCGTGGTGACCACCTCGTCATTGTCCAACAGGCGGCGCAGAATCGGCACCGCGCGCGGGGTAGTGGTGACGACGACGCAGGGCAAATCGCCCAGCCGCAACCCGAGCTGCAGGTTATCCCAAGCCGCTTCGGCGCGGCCCCCGACATGCGGCCATTTGGCCAACTCGTCGCACCACGCGTGGCTGTGCTGCGGTCCGCGCAGTGATTCGGGCTCTCCCGCCGAATAGAGCATGGCCTGCGCGCCCGAGGGCCAGACCAGCCGCCGCCGCGTCGGTTCGAACTTGGGCCGCTTGCCGCGCGGGGCGATGGCGAGCAGCCCGCTGACTGCTTCGACCATGACACTGCGCGCCTCGTTTAGC
Organism: Novosphingobium sp.; assembly: GCA_031361075.1. GTDB lineage: Bacteria > Pseudomonadota > Alphaproteobacteria > Sphingomonadales > Sphingomonadaceae > Novosphingobium. The sequence continues at coordinate 762 of JANMCG010000120.1, forward strand.
GAAGCGGCGACCAGCGCGATTCGCGCGGCCGGATCGGCTTCGGCCACCGCGCGGACCCATTCGGCCCCGGCGCGGGTCTTGCCGAAACCGCGCCCGGCCAGGATCAGCCATACGCTCCACGCACTGGCGGGGGGAAGCTGCCCTTCGTGCGCCCACAGGTGCCAGTAATGGCGCAGGCGTTTCTGCTGAATGATCGACATCTTTATGAGGAGCGCACGGCGTGCGCGCGGCTCGAGCGCGATCAGGTAAGCTGCGCGTTCAGCTGCCGTCTTGCGCATCGCCAGCCTCCGGCAGCGCCAGGGCGGCATCGTCCGCCAGGCTGCGCTCGCGCATTTCGTCGATCATCCGGTCGATCGAATCGAACACTTCCTGGTCGTCCTCATCGTCGGGGGCGGCAGCGCGCGCTTTGTCGATCGATGCCTTGTGAGCGGCGAGCAGGCGCAGCGCGTTGGCAATGTCGAATTTGCGATCCGGGCTGGGATCGCGCAGGAAGCCGAGCGCTTCCATTTCCAGGTGCTGATAGCCCTCGACCAAGGCGGCTTGCCACGCCGCGGCGAACCGGGCGTCCTCGCGCCGGGTCTTGTAGGCCCGGCTGGTTGCCACCCCGGCCGCCGCCGCGCTGGAAGTGACGTTGGAAGTTTCGGCCAGCTTTTGCAGGAAGTACGTGCGCCAGTGCTTGTCGATCTTGCCTTCGGCCTCTTGCGAGCGCTGCTTGGGGGTCAAAGTGGTCGGCTTGCGCCGGGCCGGGGTCAGGGCTTTCTGTTCCGTTTGGCGCACGGATACGACCAGCGCGGGCGTGGCTTCGCTCATTAACAGGGGTTCCGATGTTGGGGTGCGGGCCGGAGTGCCGGGGAGGCCCCGACTCGGTTTTTCGCGATGTTCCAGTTATGTACCCAAACAGCGTGACGATGTCAAGGCATAATAACCGATATGGTTATATGAGCAACGAACTTGTCGCCAGCGCGCGGCCTCACTAAGCAGGCGCAGCCGCCACCCAGCCCAAGGATTGCCATGCTTCGCTCGCTTTACAATTGGACTATGGCCAAGGCGGCGCATCCGCACGCAGCCTGGTGGCTGGCGCTGTTCGCCTTCGTCGAGGCCAGCTTCTTTCCGATCCCGCCGCATCCGGTGCTTGGCCTGATGTGTCTGGCCGAGCCGAAAAAGGCGGTGCGGTTCGCGCTCATCGCCACGCTGGCATCGGTCGCGGGCGGGCTGCTCGGCTATGCCATCGGGCATTTCCTGTATGATACCGTCGGCACCCAGTTGCTCAGCGCGCTGCACCTGACCGAAAGCTTTCCCAAGGCCGCCTGCTATTTGCGCGAATACGGAGCCGAGATCATCATGATCAAGGGGGCGACCCCGATCCCGTTCAAATTGCTGACCATCACCGCCGGGTTCATCGGGATGCCGCTGCTAACCTTTGTGCTGGCCAGCCTGGTCAGCCGGGCAATCAGCTTCCTGATTGTCGGAAT
>JANMCG010000227.1:0-4808 GCA_031361075.1 Novosphingobium sp.
GGCGGCTTGGCTAGCGTGGGCGCAGCAAGCCCCAACAACAGCACAACGACCACGCCCTTTATCCCTGCGGCAGTCTGTCGCGCGCGGCTCGACACGTTCGGCATCATTGGACCGAGTGAAACCTGGTATAATCGATTGTCCGAACCCCCTCGGCATCAAGGCTGATGATATCCTCGAACCGCGCACTCCAGCGGATATCGTCGCTGTTATAAGCCCAGCGACCATGAACGATCTGGCCGCTTTCCTCATCAAATCCAGACAGAACCACGATAATTTCCGAGCTCCCCGCTGCGGCATGATCGTTTAGCCAGGGGTGGAGCGGACTGGCAGCGTCGATCTGGTGCATCACGGTCCAGGTCAACGCGAATACCGGGTTGGCATCGCGCACCAGTTTGAGGTCGCTGAACCGGCGCATCCTGGTATCGCCGACCATCGCATCTTCCAGCACCGAAGCTTGAACCGAGGCCGAGTAGATCAGGTTATGCCGCTGGTTGGCCGCGCGCAGCATCAGCGTTGGTACGCCGTCAATTTCGCGCACGACCATAACTTCACTGAACAGGATCCGACCGCTGGGCCTCGAAAATCGGGCGAACACGATCCCGGTGGTCAGGGCAAAAAACAGGATGCCAAGTGTAATCTCGATTACCACGATGCAGTTCGCATAGGCCGACACCGGATAGACGTTGCCGTAACCGATCGTTGCGACAGTATGCACGCTGAAAAAGAAATCGCGCCAATACAGCGAAACTCCAACCGCATCGTGTGGCACTGACAACCCGCTCGGATCGATCCGGTAAAGCGCTGCAAAAATGAGGTTGAACGCCAGAAAGCTGATCACGAACAGCAGCCCCAGCCGCGGCCAGGTCAGCCGCATCAGTTCGTGATACAAATCGGTCCATAACGCACTGCGCATGCCAAGCGGGCGGATCCGCAACGGACCGGCGCGCTGCATCGCTGCGCTGACTGCGGATCGTGGGCCCGCGTGGTGGATCGGTGGCTGCGCCATGCGCGCTAGTTCTACGCGGTCAGCGCCGATCGCGAAAGTGGGGATAAAGGTGGCTAACACCAAACCGCCCGGCCAATGATGACCGGGCGGCTGATTTTAGAGCAGATCGCAGTCCTTAGAACGCCTGCGAAATTCCGACCTTGGCCGTGAAACCGAGCGGGCTCGCGGTGAACGGATCGTAGTTCTGATCGAGCCGTGCGAACGGCGGATCCTTGTCGAAGATATTCAGCGCGGTCAGCGACAGCACTGTGTTTGTCGGCAAGCGCAACCGGAAGGTGGCATCAAAGGTAGTGAAAGCGGCAATGTTCTTGCCGGTGGTCACCGAAGCGCCCGCCAGCGCACCGACGTTGGGGCCAAAAATGGCTGCCCCGCGCTGATCGGTGTAACCATCGAGATAGTTGACCTGCAACCGCAGCGACGCAGCGCCGATGGTGGTATCCAGGTAAGCGTTACCCTTCCACTTCGGCAACGGATAAGCCGTGGTCTGATAGTTAAGCAGACCGACCGCATCATAAGCCGGCTGCACCACAATCCCTTCGACCGTGACGTCGTTGGTCTTGTAATTGATCACGTACGTACCCGCCACTCCGGCGGTCACCCCGGCGTTGCCCAGATCCATCTTGTAGCTGGTCTGGAAATCGATACCCGAGGTGGTCACGTTCGCTGAGTTCACATATTGCGTGCGCAACCGCTGGACGTTGCCGACACCACAACCGGCGCCAGTAAAGGTGAACCGCGATTGCAGCGCAGCATATGCCGCCACGCCGCAATTGGCAGCGCCCGTCGCGCCGAACAAGGCAGTAACGATGCCCTGCACCGGCTCGCCTTCGATCGGCCCGGTGAAGTCATACCGGAAGTAATCGACGCTGGCCTTGAAGCCGCCGGTGTCGACGATTATCCCGCCGCTGTAAGTCTTGGCTTTTTCAGGCGACAGGTTCGGGTTGCCATTGATATCGATTGCCCGGAACGAGCTCCCGATAATCTGGAGGGACGTCAGGTTGCCCTGCAAGCTTTGAGCCGGCGGCCCACGGAACGTCGAGCCAGCACCGCCCCGGATGGAAAGCCACGGCGTAACCTGGAACTTCGCGCGAATTTGCGGATTGAAGGTCGAGCCGACTGACCCGCCGTAGCTTTCGTACCGGGCAGCGAGCTGCACGTCGAACGCATCGGTGATTGGCAGCTGGATTTCGGTGAACGCCGCGTAAACGCTCCCTTGCGCATTGCCGTTGAAGTTGGTGCCAAGGAAGCCTTGAGCACCGGTCTGTGGCGAGCAGGTTGCGGCTGGGTTGAGCGGAGTGCCAGGGCACGGGTTGACCGCAAGGTTGCTGGTCGCGTCGTAACGCCGGTTATAGAAGTTCTTGCGATACTGCCCGCCGATGGCGAACCCGACAGCGCCGCCCGGCAAGACCAGGCCGGTCTCGCCCGAAAGCACGACGTCTGCAACGACCTGCTTGGTGTTGGCATCGGTCCGCGAGTCCACGAAGAAGTTATCGATCGTGGCGTTATCGTTGATCAAACCGGCGCCCGGGGTTGTCGAGATGCCATTGGTGCTGCGCGATCCGGCGTAGTTGGGATTAACCGCGCCGGTTGCGCGGTTTGAAGCCACAGCGGTGGAAAACGGGTTGAAGAACGTACAACCATTAGTGCCAGCCAACGCCGCGATTTGCATGGAGTTCAATCCAGCGCGCGAAGCAGTTGACGCGTAAGCGCAGTTTGGCCCGCCAAACCCGGCAAGGGCGTTTTGCAGCAAATCGCCAAACGTGTCGGTCCCGCCGAACGAGCGCGCATATTCGCTGTAAGTCACGCTGTAAGTCAAATCGATCTTGTCGGTAATTGCGAAATCAAGTTCGGCCGAAACCAGATACTCGTTCGAAATGCGCGGCGAAGTTGCTGATCCGCGGCCCGGATACAGCGGGTTTCCGCCAAGCAGCGCGGGACGGAACAGCACAGGAAACGCCAGCGCCGGAGCAAGCGGCGTACCATCGGTCGCGGTGGTGCAACCTGCCGCCGCGCCGTAAACGCGGCAATAGTCGCGCAGCGCGGGAGCATAAGTCGGGATCTGGAAGAACCCTGCACCGCCGCCGACCGCGTTGTTCGAAGGCGGCAGCGTCGGCAGATAGGTAGGCGAAGTGGTGATCCGGGTTTCGGAATGGCCCCACAGGCCGTTGAGCCGAAGCTTGATGCTGTCGGACAGGTCGACGCCGACATCGGCAAAAAACTGGAAGCGATTTTCAGGTTCGACCAGATTGCCGAACAGGCCATACTGGTTGAAGCAGCGATCTACCGGAGCGGCGGTTGTGCCGCTGTTGGCCAGACTGCGGAAGCCGCCCAGCGCTTCGCAGCCCAGATCGCGGATGAAGTTGACCGCGCCAAAGTTACGCCCGCTGACTGGATCGAGGAACGGTGCGGTCGCGTTGAAATCAAAGTTGCCCGGGTTACCACCGCCGGTGTAGCCGCCTTGCGGATTGTTGGGATAAGGCTGGATCACGAAGTCGCGGTCAAGCGTCTGCAATTCCGAGCGATGCTGATAGCCGCCAGAAACAAAGAAACGGAAACCGTCCTGACTGTGGCCAAAGCTCAGCGCGCCGCCGTAATCGCCCTTAGAGCCTTTGATGTAGCGATAATCCCCCGAAGCGAGAAAGCCTTCCTGGTTGGTCTTGGTGATGAAGTTGACCACCCCGGCAATCGCATCTGAACCATAGGTTGCAGCCGCGCCATCCTTGAGCACTTCAACCCGGCCAATCGCAGCCGAAGGAATCAGGTTGACGTCGACGATCGGAATACCACTGCCGCCCGACTGGACGATCCGCTTGCCGTTTAGCAGCACCAGCGTGCGCTGCGGGCCAAGCCCGCGCAAGTTGATCGAAGCAACACCTTCATTGCCTTGCGCGCGCGCATCGAACTGGTTGGCGTCGCCGATCACCCCGTTCGAGGTTGGCAGATTCTTGATCAGATCGAGCGCCGACGGATTGCCTTGCCGCGACAATTCTTCCGAGCTGATTACATCGATCGGCGCGGGAGCATCTTCGCGCGAACCGCGGATCAGCGATCCGGTCACGACGATATCCTTGACAGGCTGTTCATCCACCGCGCTGTCAGCGGCTGGCGCGGTCTGCGCGAAAGCTGGTTCAGCCAACATCGCCAACGCCAAAATCGCAGTCGACGTTGCGGATTTCAGGTGTATTTTCCTCATGTTCCACTCCCATGGCCACCGACAGACTTAATATCTTTTCGGCATTGTTTTTGCGCGCACTTTTGATTCGGCTCGCTTGCAGCATCAATGGAGAATCGCAGCCCCGTCGTCAAACGCTGTCTTTGTGCACTTCCTCTGCATTGCGCGGCCCTGCCAATTCGCGTAAAGCTGCGCGGTCCGCCCCGGCTGTGTTGCTGTTCCTGCAATGCACATGCCGGGGCTCATCGTTTCTAGCTTGCCATCAACCGTTCGAGGAAGCCCTGCATGTCCCGTCGCCGCCAAATTTACGAAGGCAAGGCCAAGATTCTTTACGAAGGCCCCGAGCCGGGCACGATCATTCAGTATTTCAAGGACGATGCAACCGCGTTCAATGCCCAGAAAAAGGGCACGATCAACGGCAAGGGTGTAATCAACAACCGCATCAGCGAATACGTTTTCACCCGGCTGAGCCACATCGGCATCCCGACCCATTTCATCAAGCGGCTTAACATGCGCGAGCAGCTGATCCGCCAGGTCGAGATCGTGCCGATCGAAGTGGTGGTGCGCAATGTCGCCGCCGGGTCGATCAGCACCCGGCTGGGTATTCCCGAGGGCGAGCCGCTGCCGCAC
>JANMCG010000139.1:0-7209 GCA_031361075.1 Novosphingobium sp.
CACGCGGCGTTCCCATAGCGCGCGCTATGGGTTAGGCTGGCAGCATGACCGCTACCCGCGCCGTTTCCGCCGCCCGCCAGATCCTGACCCGGCTGCACGACGTGATGGCCTCGCGCAGCAATGCCCAGGCCAAACTCAACACCGTGGTCGAGGTGATCGGCGCGGGGCTCGATAGCGAGGTCTGCTCGGTCTATCTGCTGCGCGAAGGCATGCTCGAACTTTTCGCCACCAAAGGGCTGGCGCAGGAAGCCGTCCATGTCACGCGGATGGACATCGGCGAAGGGCTGGTCGGCACCATCGCGCAAAGCAGCGAAATGCTCAATTTGGCCGAAGCCACCGCGCATCCCGATTTTTCGTACCGGCCCGAAACCGGCGAGGACAAGTATCATTCGTTCGCCGGGGTGCCGATCGTGCGGCGCGAGCGGGCGATCGGGGTCTTGTGCGTCCAGCATGCCGATCCGCGCCGCTATGAAGAGGTCGAGATCGAGGCGCTGCAGACCGTCGCGATGGTGCTGAGCGAACTGATCGCCAACGCCGATCTGGTCGACGAGGAAGACGCCGCGCTGCTGACCCCGCAGCAAACCGGACCGGTGCGGCTGACCGGGCTGGCGCTGGTCAAAGGGCTGGCGGCGGGCAATGCGGTTTATCACCAGCCGCGGATCACCATCACGCAGGTGATGGCCGATGATCCGCAGGCCGAGCTGAGCCGGGTCTATCTGGCGTTCGACAAGATGCGCGAGCAAATCGACCGGATGGCCAGCCAGGCCGAATTCGGCGTGGGCGGAGAGCATGACGAAGTGCTCGAAACCTACAAGATGTTCGCTTACGATGAAGGCTGGAGCCGCCGGATCATCGAGGCGATCGACACCGGGCTGACCGCCGAGGCCGCGATCGAACGGGTCCAGCAGCGCACCCGGATGCGGATGCGGCAGATCGACGATCCCTTGCTGGCGGACCGGATGCACGATCTGGAAGATCTGGCCAACCGGCTGCTGCGGATTGTCTCGGGGCAGATGGGCACCGCAGCCAGCCAGGGCTTGCGCTCTGACACGATCCTGATCGCGCGCAACCTTGGCCCGGCCGAACTGCTCGAATACGACAAGCGGCGTTTGAAGGGGGTGATCCTTGAGGAAGGTTCGCTCACCGCGCACGTGGTGATCGTCGCGCGGGCGATGGGCATCCCGGTGCTGGGCCGGGTGCGCGGCTTGCGCGGGGCAGTGCGCGACGGCGATCCGCTGCTGCTCGACGCCGATCAAGGCACCGCGACCGTGCGCGCCGCGCTGCCGATGATCGAGGCGTTCGAGGCGCGCTTTGCCAAAAGCAAGGAACGCCAGGCCAGCTATGCCAAGCTGCGCGATGTCGAGCCGTTCACCCGTGACGGCACCCGCATCACGGTTTTGATCAACGCTGGCTTGCGCGATGATATGCCCGCCTTGGCGCAAACCGGGGCTGACGGGGTCGGGCTGTTCCGCACCGAATTCCAGTTTCTGGTTTCGGCCACGCTGCCCGCGCGCGAACGGCAGACCCGGCTGTACCGCGATGTGCTCGACACTGCGGGGGACCGGCCGGTGGTGTTCCGCACGGTCGATATCGGCGGCGACAAGGTGTTGCCGTATCTGCGCCACAACAACGGCGAGCACGAGGAAAACCCCGCGATGGGCTGGCGCGCGCTGCGGGTCGCGCTCGAACGCGACGGGCTGCTTAAAGTCCAGGCGCGCGCGCTGCTTGAGGCGTCGGCAGGGCGCACACTGAACGTGATGTTCCCGATGGTGTCCGAACCGTGGGAGTTCGACGCTGCGCGCGAGGTGTTCGAAAGCCAGCGCAAATACCTCAAAGGCTTAAAAAAACCGCTGCCACAAGCGATCCGCTATGGCGCGATGCTTGAAGTTCCGGCGCTGGCCGAAACGCTCGATCTGCTCGCCCCCAAGTTGTCGTTTCTGTCGATCGGGACTAACGATCTCACCCAGTTCCTGTTCGCGGCCGACCGGTCCAACCCCAAGCTGGCCGAACGCTATGACTGGCTGTCGGTATCGATCATGCGGTTCCTGCGCCGGGTTCAGTCGAACCTGGTCGGCCACAGCGTGGATGTGACCGTATGCGGGGAAATGGGCGGGCGGCGGCTTGAAGCGCTGGCCTTGATGGGGATCGGAATTCACCGCTTGTCGATTACTCCGGCGGCTGTCGGCCCGATCAAGGAGCTGGTCCGCAAAGTCGATCTGGCCGAGATCGGCGCGGCGATGACCCAATGGCTGTCAGCCCCGCCGCCGAGCTTGCGCACGGCGCTGTCAGAATGGGCCGAAACGCGCGGAATTGAAATCGATTGAAGCCGCCGCGCCGGTACCTGGCCACCAGCCCGTCACAAATCCCGCGCAACTGGCCGTTACCAACCCGGTCAAGCGCCGCTTTAGCGTTGACTCGGCGGAATAAACCGGGCTGTTTGGCCGTGCACAAAAAATAAGCGCGCATGATATCGGGGTCGGGCATGGTGGATGAATTAGTAACGGAGGCGCAATTGCCTCTTGAAACGGTTGGCGCGCGATTGCGCCGCGCCCGCGAGTCAGCGGGGATGGACGTGGCCGCGCTTGCCGCGCAGACCCGTATTTCACAGCGTCAGATTACCGCGATCGAAGCGGGCGATTATGCCGCGCTGCCCGGCCGCACGTATGCCATCGGATTTTCGCGGACGCTGGCGCGGTCGGTCGGGCTTAACGAGGCCGAGATTGCGGCTTCGACCCGGGCTGAACTGTTCAGCACCCAGCCCAGCGATCAGCATCGCCAGGTCCAGACTTTCGAGCCGGGCGATCCGGCAAGGGTGCCCAGTGCCAAGCTGACCTGGCTGGCCCTGGGCGGCGTTGCGGCTGCAGTGGTCGCAGGGATTGCATTTTTGCCCAGCCTGTTTTCGCCCGGCGGCGCGCTGCCCTCGATCCTTCCGCAGGATCGACCGGCCGCCGCCAATGTGCTGGTCGGGCAGGCACCTGCGCTGGCGCCCGCGCCCACCGGACCGGTGATGTTCACCGCGTTGCAGGACGGCGTCTGGGTGAAGTTCTATGACCGCGCCGGCACGCAACTGATGCAGAAAGAGCTGGCGCTGGGGGAAACATACACCGTGCCCGGCGACAAGGGCGAGGTGCTGCTGTGGACCGCGCGTCCGAACCAGTTGGGCATCACCATCGGCGGCCAGACGGTGGCCAAACTTGCCGAAGTGCAGACCACGATGAAGGATGTGCCGGTCAGTGCGGCGGCGTTGCTGGCGCGCGGGGCGGCGGCGGCTGGCCCGGCAACCGCTGGTGCTCCGGCCACTGCCGCGTCCGCCCCGGTGCAATTCCGCAACAGCGCCGCCGCCCCTGCGCCGCGCGTACAGCGCAACCCGGCGCCGCGGCTTGAAGCGTCACCGGCACCAGCGTCACTGCCTGGCGTGGGCGCGCCGACCCCGGCCATCACTTCGGGCCCCAGCAGGGCCGCGTCACCGGGAGCGGCCAGTCCGGTTCCCGCGCCAAGCGCAACTTAGACTGCGGATAGCAGCGCGTGCCCGCTCGACAGGCCGGGTGCGCTCGCGTTAAGCCGCGCGGATGGTTAATGGCTGGTTCGGGCAACCGCGTGCATCACGCGGGCGGACCATCTGGATGGAAATTGAAATTATGAACACGCGCACCTGGACCAAGCGGCTACTGAATGCAGCAGCAGTATTGGCGCTGGCGGCTCCGGCGCTGGTTCCGGCGATTGCACAAACCAGCGGCGAAAGCGAAGTGCGGATGCGCAAGGTCGAAGCCGAAGTAGCGGCGCTGCAGCGCGCGGTTTTTCCGGGCACCGATGGGCGGTTCTTTCCGCAGTTGCAGTCGGCGCAGCCCGCCACCGCGCAGCCAGGATCACCCGCCAGCACGCCCAATTCAGACATGCTCGCGCGGATGGACGCGCTTGAAGGGCAAATCGCCCGGCTAACCGCCCAAGTCGAGGAAGATCACAACCGGATCGAAAAACTCGACGCCCGGCTTGGCGCGCTGGACGGCGCGGCCAAAACTGCGGTCAAAACTGGGGCCAGCACAGCACCAGCCGCAACACCTGCCGCGGCGAGCAGCACTGACAGCAACCTGGCGGCGATGGGGGCGGCACCCAAGCCGGTCCCGGCTGCGGCAGGAACCAAACCTGTGCCCAAGCCCGCCCCCGTGTCGAGCGATGCGGCTGCCAGGCGCGTGGCCGCGGTTCGCGCGGTGGCCAGGCCCAAAACCAGAGATGCCGGTGACGATGAATATTCGTACGGCTACCGCTTGTGGGAAGCCAAGTTCTATCCCGAAAGCGAGCAGCAGCTTAAAATGTTCCTGCAGAAATACCCCAAGCATCCGCGCACCAGCTATGCCCGCAACCTGCTTGGCCGTGATTACCTTGAAGACAACAATGCGCGCGAGGCAGCGGGCTGGTTTCTGCAGAATTACAAGCTTGAGCCGGTCGGCGACCGCGCCCCTGACAGCCTGCTGTATCTGGCCGAAGCGATGCGCCAGCTGGGCGATGCCAAGCGCGGCTGCGTTGCCGTCAAACAGTTTGCCAGCACCTTTCCGGCCGAAGCCGCGGGCCGGCTCAAAGGCCAGTACGCCGCAACCAGCACCGGGCTGAAATGCAATTGATAAGCGCTGCGATCCTGATCTGACAGCGCGGTTCGCGGCGGCGCTGGCGGCGCTGTGGCCGGGTGCCATCAGCAACCCCGCCGTGCGGCTGGGGCTGGCGGTATCGGGCGGAGCGGACAGTCTGGCGATGCTGCTGCTGGCGCATGACGCGCTGCCCGGGCGGATCGCCGCGGCCACGGTCGACCACGGATTGCGCGCTGCCAGCGCCGATGAAGCAGCCACAACGGCCCAGATTTGCGCGGATTTGCAAGTGCCGCACGCGGTGCTGCGGGTCAGCGTTGCGGCTGGCAATGTGCAGTCGCAGGCCCGCGCCGCACGCTATTGCGCGCTGGCCGGATGGGCGAGCGAAACCGGGCTGGCCGCGCTTGCCACTGCGCATCACACCGACGATCAGGCCGAGACGCTGTTGCTGCGGCTCGGCCGGGGCAGCGGGGTGGCCGGGCTGGCCGGGGTGCGCGCACGCGGCCTGGTGCCGGGTACAGCGCTGCCGCTGTTGCGCCCGCTGCTCGGGTTTCGCCGCCGCGAACTCGCTGCCGTGACCGCCGCCGCCGGGCTCGCACCGGCTGACGATCCCTCGAACCACGACGACCGGTTCGATCGCGCGCGGCTGCGCAAAGCGCTGACCGGGTCCGACTGGCTCGATCCGGCGGCGCTGGCCGCCAGCGCCGCGCATTTCGCCTATGCCGATGCCGCGCTCGTTTGGGCCGCGGCGCGCGATTGGATCGAATGCGTTGCCGCCGCGCCGCTGGGGCTTACCTATCGCCCGCAGGCACCGCGCGCAGTGGCGCTGCGGGTAATCGCGCGGATTGTGCGCGAGCTGGACGGCGAGGAACCGCGCGGCAGCGCCGCAGCGCGCACGTTCGACAGCCTGCTCGCCCGGCAGCCGGTATCGATCGGCACGCTGGTGGCGCGCGCCGGACCCGGTGGCTGGACTTTCACCAAGGCTCCCCGGCGGCGCAGCTAGGCGTCGCGCACCGACCGCATCGCGGCGTATTACAAGCTGCTCATATCGATCACGAAGCGGTACTTGATATCGGCCTGTTCCATCCGCTCGAACGCGTGCTCGATCTCGTCCATACGGATATATTCGACTTCGGCGACAATGCCTTGCTCGGCGCACAGATCGAGCATTTCCTGAGTCTGCGCGATCCCGCCGACCCCCGATCCCGACACCGCTTTCTGGCCCATCAGCAGCAACCCGGAATGAAAGCTGGGGGTCATGTCGATCATCCCGACGATGCACAGCGTACCCTTGCGGTCGAGCAGCATCAGATAAGGGGTGAGATCGTGCGCCACTGGCACCGTATCGAGCAGAAAATCGAAGCTGCGCGCCGCTGCTTTCAGCGCGGCCTTGTCGGTCGACACCAGCACGTGATCCGCGCCAAGCTTGATCGCGTCGTCGCCCTTGGCGGGTGAAGTGGTGATCATCGTTACCTCGGCGCCCAGCGCCTTGGCAAACTTGACACCCATGTGGCCAAGGCCGCCGAGCCCGATTACCCCGACTTTGCTGCCGGGTCCGACGTTCCAGTGCTTGAGCGGTGAATAGGTCGTGATCCCCGCGCACAGCAGCGGCGCGGCTGCGCCCATGTCCAGTCCATCGGGAATACGCAGCACATAAGGTTCGGCCACCACGATTGACTTGGAATAGCCTCCATACGTTGGGCTGCCGTCGATCCGGTCCTTGCCGTTGTACGTTCCGGTCACGCCTTCGCGGCAATAGTTTTCCTCGCCCTCATCGCACGCATCGCAGTGGCGGCAGCTGTCGACGACGGTGCCAACCGCGACCCGGTCGCCGACCTTGAAGCTTTTGACCTGGGGTCCGACCGCGCTGACCAAACCGACGATCTCATGTCCTGGCACGAACGGATAATTGGTCCGGCCCCAATCGTTGCGCGCGGCGTGCAGGTCTGAATGGCACACCCCGCAAAAGGTGATGTCGATCGCCACGTCTTCGCCGCGCAGATCGCGCCGGTCGATCATCATCGCTGCAACCCCCGAAGTGGGGGCAGTGGCGCCGTAAGCTTTGGTCGCGGTCATCGAGTCTCTCCTGGCTGTGGCAGCCATGCTGTAATCCTGCTTGCTCAAGGTCAATGGGCGCGGCATTAATCGCGCGATTAAATCTTCGGGAGAAACACATGCAGATCGATTCGAGCACGGCCGCGGTGGTCACGGGCGGCGCTTCCGGGCTGGGCCGTGCGAGTGCCGAGGCGCTGGCAGCCGCCGGCGCGAAAGTCGCAATTTTCGACGTCAACGAGGCGGCCGGCGAAGCGATTGCGGGGGCGATCGGCGGGCTGTTCTGCAAGGTCGACATTACCAGCGAGGAATCGGTTATCGCCGGGTTCGCCAAGGCGCGCGCCGCGCATGGACAGGAACGGATCACGGTCCACTGTGCAATGACCAGCAAACGCGGCAAGACGCTGGCCTTCGACAAGGAAGCCGGCCAGCTCAAGCGGCTTTCGACCGAGGATTATATTTACGGGGTGCAGGGCATTCTGGTCGCCAGCTACCGGATCGCCTCGCTGTCGGCCGAAGGCATGGCCGGGCTTGCGCCTAACGACGACGGCGAGCGCGGCTGCATCACCCTGACCGC
>JANMCG010000234.1:0-15058 GCA_031361075.1 Novosphingobium sp.
CGCAGGGACCAGACCGAGGGCCAGGACGGTTAAGGCGCGAAACTGCATCATCGGGTTCTACCTATGGCTCTCGACTGCTGCTTCAAACCGGTGGCGGGGCGACAGTGGGGGTCAGCGTGACCACAACATTGCCGGTGTAACCGCCCGCAACCATCAGGCCGTTGGTTGGCGACGAAGCCGAACCCAGCGTGACCACGATATTGCCGGTGAATTGGCCGACCGGCGATGCCGGTCCGGCTCCGACCGTGAGGCTGGAGTCTGCCGCGCTAACCGATCCGGTAACTGCGGTGCCGGTGTAATCGACCCGGTTATCGAACCCGGTGGTGGCAGCCGTGCCAGTGGTCAACTGCGTGGTGGTAACCGACATCGACGCGGCGGTGTTATTGCACCAGCCAGTGAGCGTGGCGGACTTGCCGTTGACCTTGCTCGGATCGAGCTTGCCATTGCTGGCCAGCGAAATCTCGCCGAGCGAGATGGTCGCATTGGGCAGGGTGAACATGCAGCGACCGGCCACTGAACCGTCGATGTTGACGGTGCCGGTGACCGCGCTTTGCGCCAACGCCGGGCCAGCAATCAAAGCTGCGGGCAAGGCCAGAAAGATAAGTTTACGCATCGGTATGCTCCTGGTTTTGCCGGGCTCAGGTCGGCGAAATGACGATGATGATGTTTCCGGTGTAAGCGCCGGCCACCAGAATGTCGGATGCGCCGGGGGTGCCATAGCCGGTGGTGGTCACGACGACGTTGTTAGCCGAATTGGCGAGCGAGCTACCGATCACCGTGGCCACGCCGGGCGCGGCTGTGGTCAGATTGGTGAACGGTCCGCTGTTTGCGCCGGTGGTCGCCACTGCCACGCTGGCGGTGTAGTTGATCGTGTTGGCATAGCCGGTTGGGGCGGTGGCAGTATTTGCCAGCGGATTGGCATCAACCGAAATTTTCGGCGTGCCGGTGTTGCACACAACGGTCGCCTGAACCGGGGTGGCACTGAAATCGGTCGCCAGGCCGGTCCGCAGCGTGCCGTTGGTCTGGGCCAGTTCGCCAAAGTTGACGGTCTGGGCGAAGGTGGTGCTCGACGTGCCCGATGTGACGCTGCACTTGGCGGCAACATTGCCGTTAAGGGTGATCGTCCCGGTGACGTTCTGCGCCATCGCCGGGCTGGCAAGCGCTGCGCTGGCAGCAATGGCAAGGAATGCAAATGTCTTCATGATCTTCGTCCTTCTCAAAGCCGGTCGCACCCGGCACAGTTTAATTCTTTCCCCCCCGCGCGCTGCTGCGGAAGGGCATTCTCGTTCCCGCTAAACCGCGGGGGAAACCGTCACGATCAGCGTGTCGTTGTACGTGCCCGAAACCAGGATGCTGGGCCCGGGATAAGCTGGAGCCGACATCTGAATGAACGAACCCGCCAGTCCGAAACTGCGCGGAATCTGCAAACCGTTAGTCGTGCTGGCAGTACCCTTGAATGCACATGGCGAGCTGCCCAGCGCCTGATCAATCTGCGCCACCGGACAATTGCCGGTAACCGTACCGCTGTCCGACGCGACGTTCAGCGCAACATTGTAAGGCGCGGTGTTGGCATAGCCGGCCGGGACGCTGCCGAGGTTCTTTAGCGCGCCGTTTTGCGATGACACCGCAATCCGCCACGGAGCGGTGCATGCGGCGGTGAACGGAACTTGTGCAGACCACCCGGTGGTGTCGATTGCGCCGGCATTGACCGTGCCGTTCGGCGCACCATTTGCCGCAAACCCGCAAGTCCCGCCGACCGACGCTTTTACGTCAATCGCGATGACTGCACGGTCAGGTCCAGCATAGGTATAGCCAGTCAAAGCCGGGTCACGATAATAGGCTGTGATCGGCGCGGTCGATGCACTGGCCGGCATAGCCAGACCGGCGCAGGTCAGCATTGCTGCCACCCATCCTGCTTGTCTGTCGAGGCTCAGCCCAAAACGCATCCAGATCCACTCCGCACGCATTTACCTTCCCGGGCTCAGCCCCGGACGGCAAACGGTCAAAAAATTTCTCTGCGGCCCCTTAAATCAAGCGGCGGAGTTTTTTCCGGCCTGTCTGATTTCGAACACAAGTTAACGCAACCAAGGGGGGTATTGCCAACAAGAATCTTTTTTGCCTCGAATCTTAACCACACACCCCCAATTTTTTTTGGCCGAAAATCGAATAATAAATTGAAAAGTAATGGTGTTTTTCTAGACCACGAGCCGGGCCAGTCATTTACCTTGCTTGATGGACCTGGTTAATCGATCAGCGTGCTGAACGGCTTGTGACCCAACTGCCACGCTGCCGCCGGCGCGACTCGCATGCCTGCCCGCCGCCAACACATCATTGTTCCGACCAGCATGCGCAGGTTCCCGCTTGCCTGCGCCAGCCCGCTATGGAACTTAGTCCGGCATGGCATCCACTCCGCTCGCAATTCATGGCTACGGGTTAATACCTGCGCTGCTGGCGGTGCATTTGTTAAACCTGGATTCTGCCCGCTCGCTGCTGCTGCTCACCCGGGACCGCGAATTTGGCGGTTTGCACCTTGAAGCCGTGGTGGCCAACAAGCTGAGCCCTGTCGCGGCCAAGCTGATCGATCCTTTTGTGGTGTCGATCTGGCCGGGATATTATCTGGTCAGCGGCGGCGTGCCGCAATTGTACCATGACCAGGTGCTGCTGCTGGATCCGGTGCAGGTCTGGCTGGAACTGCAGCTCCGCTTGCCGGGGTCCGCGCTGATCAGCCAATGCGGCCCGATCGAATACGATGGGGCCGTGCTGCAGTGGACGGGCGGCAGCGCGGCGATTGATCGAATGATCGACCTTGAACCGCTGCTGGGGCCGGAATGCAGCAGCTCGATTGTCGGGCTCGAAGCTGTGCGGCAGCTCAAGCTGCCGATCCTCGCCGATTACGATGAGGGCTGCAAGGTTTGGGCCGCCCGGCAATTCCTGCCGCTGGGCGACGAGCGGATGGTTATGCGCAAGTTGCCGCGCGCCGGGCAGCAAGGCAGTCTTCGTTTCAGTTTTGAGGCCCTGCTGAACGGGCTGACCGACGCTTAACGAATGAAGCTTCGGCCGGTATTGCACCAGAATTGGCGGAGCGAGCCGAACATGCGCCTGCGCCCAAACCGCCTTCCGCGAATAGCCCTGTAGCGCCTTCGGATTGCGCGATCGATGCGCTTGGCAACCACGCCGTTTGCGCTTTATCGGGGCAAGCTCTAGGCGGGCCAGACAGCTTGCTCGCTTGGAAGTCCGATGTTTGGCCGATTGATCATTGTTACGGGATTGGCAGTGGTTTCGGTCGAGGCGCGCGCTGCTCCGGTCTTGAAAAATGCTGACTTGCCTGCGGAAATCGTGGTGATCGGCACCGGTCTGGCACCGCCGCCCGCGGCGACTGCCTACGATAGCGCGGTGATCGACGCCGAGCGGCTCGCCGCGAGCGCTTCCGGGCGGATCGAGGATGCGCTGGGGGCTATCGCGGGGTTTCAGCAATTTCGCCGGTCGGACAGCCGCAGTTCCAATCCTTCGGCGCAAGGCGTGACGCTGCGCGCGCTGGGCGGCAACGCCACCAGCCGCAGTCTGGTGCTGCTTGACGGGGTGCCAATGGCCGATCCGTTTTTCGGTTATGTGCCGTTGTCGGCGCTGGCCCCCGAGCGGTTGGCGCGCGCGCGGGTGACGCGCGGCGGCGGCGCGGGGGCGTTTGGGGCCGGCGCGGTAGCCGGGACGATCGAACTCGAAAGCGCCGGCCCGGCCGAACTTGGCCTGATCAGCGGGCAGGCACTGCTTGACGATCGCGGCGAGAGCGAGCTGTCGGGGACGTTCGCCCCGCAACTCGGCGCTGGATTTGCGGTGGTTTCGGCGCGGTGGGACCGTGGCCAGGGGTTCTGGACCACCCCCGCCAGCCAGCGCGTTCCGGCCAGCGCGCGGGCGCGGTACGATAGCTGGTCAAGCGCCCTGCGCGGGGTCGCGCCGCTGGCTCCGGGGATCGAGCTGCAAGCGCGCGGGCTGGTGTTCGGTGATTCGCGCACGCTGCGCTTCGTCGGCGCTGATTCGACCAGCAGCGGGCAGGACGCGAGTTTGCGGGTGGTCGGCAAAGGGCGCTGGCAGTTCGACGCGCTGACCTATTTGCAGGCGCGCAATTTCTCCAATGTGGTGATCTCCTCGACCAGTTTTCGCAAGACGCTCGATCAGCGTTCCACCCCGTCGACCGGCTGGGGCGGCAAGCTGGAATTGCGTCCGCCGAGCGGGGCGGCGCATGTGCTGCGGCTGGGCACCGATTGGCGCGTCGCCACCGGCACGCTGTACGAGGACGCTTATTCGGCGATTACCGGCCTTGTCACCGCGCGGCGGCGCGCGGGCGGGCGGACCAGCGATCTGGGGTTCTATCTTGAAGACGACTGGAGGCTGGGCGCGCTTACTGTGACGGGCGGCTTGCGGGCCGATCGCTGGTCGATCAGCGGCGGCTATTTTACCGAAACCACAGCCGCTGGCACGATTGCGATCAACAACGTCTTTGCGAACCGCGCGGGCTGGCAGACCTCGCTGCGCGGCGGCGCGGTGCTGCGGCTGGGCGGCGGGCTGGACGTGCGCGGGTCGGCTTACACCGGGCTGCGGGTGCCGACCCTGAACGAGCTGTACCGCCCGTTCACCGTGTTCCCGGTGGTCACCCGGGCCAACGCGGGCTTGGTCAACGAACGGTTGGTCGGGTACGAGGCCGGGTTCGACTGGACGCCCAGCACCGGCTTCAATCTGTCGCTGACCGCGTTCGATAACCGGGTCGAACACGCCATCGCCAATGTTACCATCGCCTCCAATCTGCGCGAGCGGCGCAATGTTGATGCAGTGCAAGCGCGCGGGATCGAACTGGGGCTGGGGGCGCATGCCGGGCAGGTTAGCCTTGATGGTTCGCTGGCCTTGACCCGCGCGCGGCTTGACGCCAGCGGTGCCTCGGCCGGGCTGAATGGCAAGCGCCCGGCGCAGACCCCCGCCGTGGCCGCCAGCGCTACGCTGACCTGGCAACCGCGTCCCGGCTGGCGGCTGGCGCTGATCGGCAAGCATACCGGCGCGCAGTACGAGGACGATCTGCAGACCGATCTGCTCCCCGCGGCCACCACGCTTGACGCGTTCGCCGCCGTGCCGCTGGGCCGTGCGGTGCAGCTGGTGCTGCGCGGTGAGAACCTGACAGGGACCCGGATCATTACCCGCAACCAGGCTGGCTCGATCGACCTTGGCGCGCCGCGCACGGTGTGGGCTGGATTTCGCATTTCCATCGGGCGGTGAATGGCTTAAGACTGGTAGCAATAAGCAACCGGAGAGCAGACCATGGCCACCCAGCTCAGTCCCCACGCCCGCAACCTCGATTGCAGCGAAGCCGAATGGCAAGCGCGCCTGCAGCTCGCCGCGTGTTACCGCATCTTCGATCACCTCGGCTGGTCCGAATCGATCTACAACCACATCTCGGTCAAGGTTCCGGGCGAAGACGGCGCGTTTCTGATCAACCCGTTCGGGCTGCTTTATTCAGAGGTCTGCGCCTCGAACCTGGTCAAGATCGATGGCGAGGGCAACAAGCTCGACGGCAATCCTTATCCGGTCAACAAGGCCGGGTTCGTCCAGCACGGCCTGTTCCACCGCAATGTGCCGTGGGCGCACGCGGTCTGCCACACGCACACCACCGCGACGATGGCGGTGTGCAGCCTTGAAGGCGGGCTTCAGCCGGTCAACTTCTATGCCTGCAACTTTGCCGGGCGGCTCGCCTACCATGATTTCGAAGGGATCACCGTGCGCGAGGAGGAAGGCGCGCGGCTCTTGTCGAACCTGGGCGAAGGCCGGATCCTGATGCTCAAGAATCACGGCCCGGTGATCCTGGGCCGCTCGCTACCTGAAATTTTCGTGACCCACTGGTCGCTGCAGCGCGCCTGCGAAATCCAGCTGGCGACAATGTCGATGGGCCAGCCGCTGTCGGTGTCGGACGAAGTGGTCGCGGTTCACCAGCGCGATCTGCACGAAGGCGGCGTCCCGGGCACCGCCCCCGGTCAGGCCGATTTCGACGCCTGGACCCGCAAAATCGACAAGATCGACCGCAGCTGGCGCGACTGATCCTGCGTAAATGCCCAGCCTGACGATCAACGGCCGCGCGGTCGAGCTGCGGATGGATCCGCAGACCCCGCTGCTATGGGGCTTGCGCGATGCTGCCAACCTGACCGGGACCAAATACGGCTGCGGCAATGGCGATTGCGGCGCGTGCATGGTGCTGGTCGATGGCGAGGCGCTGCGAAGTTGCCTGATCAGTCTGGCCGAAGCCGAAGGGCGCAGCGTCACCACGATCGAGGGACTGTCGCTTGATCGGAGCCATCCGGTGCAGCAGGCGCTAGTGGCCGAACAAGCGATCCAGTGCGGGTTCTGCACGCCGGGGATCGTCATTGCCGCTGCCGCGCTGTTGGCGCGCAACGCCGATCCCAGCGCGGCAGACATCGCCGCGGCGGTGCCCAATCTGTGCCGCTGCGGGGTCTATCCCCGGCTGGTGCATGCGGTCCAGCGCGCCGGGCGGGTGATGCGCCGGCTCGAGACGATCAGCGCCGCGCCGGTTCCGGGCATCACCCCTGCAGACGCCGCGCGCGCGGTGCCGGCGTTAAGCCCGGTCCAGCCCTAGCGCGTCATCGCGTGCTAGAACCTCAGCCGCGCGGTCACCCGCGCGCTGCGCGGGGTGCCGGGCTGGATGTTGTTGTCGGTATGCGCGCTGGCGTAATAGCGCGTGTCGGCCAGGTTTTCGACATTGAGCTGGAGCGATACCGCATCGTTCAGCGTAACAAACGCCGCCGCATCGATCCGGGTAAACCCGGGCAGCCACACCGCGTTGCTGATCGTTGCAAACTGGCCCGACTGATGCACCACGCCCAGCCCCAGACCGAACCGCGGGGTCAAGTCATAGCGGCTCCACAAGGACGCCTGGTGGTGCGGCAGCTTGTCGAGCTGGCGGCCGACCGGGGCGGCGCTGGTGGCGCGGCGGATTTCGCCCTCCTGATAGGTGTAGCCCGCGCTCAGCTGCCATTGCGGCGTGACTTGCCCGGCGATGGTCAGTTCGGCCCCGCGTACCCGGCTGCTGCCGGTCAGCACGAAAAATCCGGGGTTGGCCGGATCGGCCACGCGGGTGTTGCTACGGGTCACTTCGAACAGCGCGGCGGCAAAGCTGAGCGTGGGCGCGATGTCCCACTTTGCGCCCAGTTCGAGAGTGCGGAATGCTTCGGGCTCGAGCGACTGAAACGCCGGATCGAGCGTCGAGAACTGATCGCCGGTTTGCGGCAGGAAGCTTTTGGCGAAGCTGGCATAGAATGACAGCTGTTCGCGCGGTTTGAGCACCAGGCCAAACCGCGGCGAGACTTTGCCATCGTCGCGTCCGGTCACCGCGCTGGTCAGCCGGTTAGTCGCCGCCACGCTGAAGCGATCATAGCGCAGCCCCGCGATCACCTGCAGCCATGGCGCGAGCTCGATCTGATCCTGCAGATAGACCGAGCGGCTTTCGACTTGCGACTGGCTGGCGCTGATCGGTGCAATGAAGGTCAGCTTTGGCAGGGTCAGCACCCGGGCCAGCGGGACAGTGACGGTTTGCGCAGTGCCGCTGCCGAAGATCACGTTGCGGCGCTGCGCGGTTGAGCTTTGGCTGCCCAGTTCAGCCCCGGCCAACAGCGTGTGCCCGATGCTGCCGGTGCGTACTTTCCACACCAGGTTGGCTTGGCCGATCCAGTTGTCGCGGGTGTTGACCGTGTCATAGCCGGTCAAGGCCACGCTGGTTGCAGTAGCAGCGCCGGGCAAGACGTTGGCGTAGTATTTGTCGTAAGTGGCGTACTGGCCGGTGACATCGAGGGTCAGTCCATCGGCGATTTCATGCTCGATCCGGGCGCGGGCAAAGTGCGCGTCGACGGTGCCGCGATTTAGCACCGGGCTGCCGAAGAACGTTTGGTCATAGCCGCCGATCGGCCGCCCATTCAGCGCGGGCACGCCGCGATCTATCACCCTGTCGTCGCGGTCGTATTCGTAAGCCAGCGTCAGCCTGGTCCGATCGCCAAGTTTGAAGCCCAAGGTCGGTGCGACGCCGATGAAGCTGCCGCCAAAGAAATCACGCTGATTGTCTAGCTGCTCATACGTCGCGTTAAGCCGCAGTGCGACCGCGTCGCTCAGCGGCGCATTGGCGTCCGCCGCCAGCGACCACGCGCCAAAGCTGTCGATCCCGCCCGCCAGCGTGCCCGCAGTGCGAGTGAAGTCGGGGGTCTTGGACACCCGGTTGACCACGCCGCCGCCGCCCCCGCGGCCAAACAGCAGTGCGTTGGCGCCCTTGAGCACCTCGACCCGCTGGGTGTTGAACAGCGGGCGGTAATACTGTGCATCGTCGCGCAGGCCATCAAGGAAGAAGTCGGCGGTGCTGGCTTGGCCGCGCAGCACCACTTGATCGCGGTGACCTTCGCCTTGGCCAAGCGTGACGCCGGGGACATAGCGCAGCGCTTCACCCAGCGACTGCACGGCCTGGTCGTCAAGCCGCGCGCGCTCAAGCGTGACCACGCTTTGCGGGGTATCGCGCAGCAATGTGCCGGTCTTGGTCGCGCTGACATCGGGTTCATGCACCCGCTCGCCGGTGACCACGATCGGCGCTGAACCGCTTGCTGCGTCGTCTGCCGCATCGTCGGCGTGCGCTGCCGCGCCGGTTGCAGCCACAATCAACGCGGTGGCTGATGCCACCGTCTTCATCCCGCAGAGCATTTTCAGAAGCCTTTTTGCTAATCAATCGCAATAACACAAACAGCGCTAATGCGAAGCGTTCGCAAATACAAGCCGGAAATTGCCGGGCTGCGGATTTGGCGCTAGCGGTCGTGCAACCGACCGAATTTGGGAGAGAAGGCGATGCAAGCAACGATCTGGCATAACCCGGCCTGCGGCACCTCGCGCAAGACGCTGGCCATCTTGCAGGATACCCCCGGGCTTGCGGTGATCGTCACCGAATACCTGATTCACCCGCCCAGCGCCGCGAAACTTGCGCAGTTGTACCGCGACGCCGGGCTAACCCCGCAGCAAGGCCTGCGGCTGCGCGGCACCGATGCGGCCGAACGCGGGTTGCCGCAGGCCGGCGACGACGCAGTGCTGGCGGCGATGGCGGCCGAGCCCCACCTGATCGAGCGGCCTTTGGTCGAAACCGCCAAAGGGGTGCGGCTGTGCCGGCCGCAGGACGTGGTCCGCGAAATCCTTTGAGCGACTCGCCCCTAGGCGATCGGCACACTGTAGCAAAGGTGCGGCATCAGTCTGACGGCGCAGCGCGGTGCATCAGCGCCTGATCGCTGGTCATGCCTTTGAAGCCAAGCACGATCACCGCCACGCACAGAGCCTCGATCACGGCAAAGCCAATCCACGGCGAATGGCCATACAGCCACACCCCCACCGCCGGAGCGGCGATATAGGCCGCGCCATTGACCGAGGCGATGATCCCGGCCGACTGGCCTTGTTCGGCACGGCTGACCGCGAGCGATGCGCCCGAGACGAAGCCCGGGCGGAACAATCCGAAGCCGAGCGAAATCAGTGCCACGCCGATGGTAATCGAATGGAGATCCGCCGCCACGGACAGCAGCCCGGTGCCGATCGCCGCCAGCACGATCCCCCACAAGCACGACGCGCGCGGACCAAGCTTGAGCGTCGGGATGACGCCCCACTGCGCAAACAGCGTGGCCATCGCCCCTGCCATCAGCACCAGCCCAATCGGCCCTGCACCGGCGTTGGGATTGGCGCGCAGCCCCAGCCGGTCAAGCACCAGAAAGCCGACGATGCCCATTACTGCGGCTTGCGCGTGGCCGCCCAGCAGCCCGGTTACCAGCCAGGGCCGCAGCCGCGCATCGGTCCAGGCGAGCTTGGGAATATCGCCGGCGGGCAAGCCTTGTCGATCTGCATCATCGGCCGCATCATCGGCGTCCAATTCGTTGGCAAGCTGCGAATCAGAGTTCGGACTGAACGGCGCCGCCACCACCTCGCCCTTGGCAGCATAAGCCGGAGTATCATCGGGCAGCCAGATCCGCAGCGCGACCAGCACGACCGCCGCGATCAGCGTGAAGGCGATGAAAGGCCCGACCAGACCCACCCCGGGCAGGATGAAATAAGGCGCCAGGGCTGGCCCGACGACGGTGCCCAAGCCGAAGCTGGAGGTGATCAGCGACAGTGCCTTGGTCCGCTCGGCGCGGCTGGTGCGGCTGGCGACATAGGCCTGCACTGATGGCGGCGCGGCTGAGCCGAACCCGCCATACAGCGAGCGGCAAGCGGCGAACACCAGCAAGGTCCCCACGCCTGACAGCAGCCCGTTCAGCCCCAGCCACAGCGTCAGCCCGCACAGCGAAAAGCTGGCGATGAAGCCCATCAGCCCGATCGCCATCATCGCCTTGCGTCCGCGCCGATCGGATCGCCGCGCCCACAGCGGCGCGCAGATCATCCACAACAGCGCCGACCAGGTGTACGCCAGGCTGATCCAGAAATCTTCGACGTGCAGCGCCGTGCCGATCGAGGGCATTACCGATTGCATCGCGGTATTGCCCGCGGCGGTCACCAGCATCACGGCAAACAGCAGGGCCACGCGCCCGCCGGGCAGGCTGGCGGTTGTGCCGGGCTGATCGGCGGGCTTGTCTGGATCGGCGAGCGACATCGAATATGCGCTAGGCTCCTCGCTCTTGCCTTGCAATGCCACGGCAAATTTGGGAAAGGCGAAGCTTACCCCCAAATTCAGGACCAGCCACCAGCATGACCACTTCCGAGCTTGCCCAGCAAACGCTGGGCCAACGCGCGAAGCGCCGCATCATGCGTGCGATGGGACCGTGGGGGGTGTTTGTGCAGGGCTTTATCGAACACCCGGTGATGGTCGGCTCGATCATCCCCTCGTCGCGCTTCACCATCGCCAAGATGCTCGCCCCGGTGAAGTGGGACGAGTGCAAGCTGTTTGTCGAATATGGTCCCGGGGTCGGCACTTTCTGCCGCCCGGTGCTGTCGCGGCTGGCGCGCGACGGGCGCTTGATCGTGATCGATACCAACCCGCTGTTCATCGATTACCTGAACGCCACCATCTCTGACAGCCGGTTCACCGCGGTGCTGGGTTCAGCCGCCGACGTCGAAACGATCGTGCGCGCGCACGGCTATGACCACGC
Source organism: Novosphingobium sp. (assembly GCA_031361075.1). Taxonomy (GTDB): domain Bacteria; phylum Pseudomonadota; class Alphaproteobacteria; order Sphingomonadales; family Sphingomonadaceae; genus Novosphingobium. The sequence continues at coordinate 11,148 of JANMCG010000234.1, forward strand.
CGACTATGTGCTGTCGGGCCTGCCATTCTCGACCTTGCCCGATGGGATCGGCCCGGCGATTGCTGCAGCAACGCACCGCGTGCTGCGCCCCGGCGGCGCGTTTCTGGTCTATCAGTTCACCGCCGCGGCGCGCGATTTGATGGCCAAGCACTTCACCCGGATCGATGCCGGGTTCGAAGCGCTCAACGTGCTGCCGTGCAAGCTGTACTGGGGCTGGAAGGACTGAGCTGCTATGCGAAGGTTTCGGCAGTCTGCTCGATCGACGATGGTGACAGCTGTTCGAACATCGCGGTGCACAGCGTGACCATATAGAGCCCGGCGCTCAGCCCCAGCACCACCATCATGACCAGCAGCCCGACCGAAGCCGTCGGGCCAGCCGGGGTGCCGGGCTGCGGCAGGCCGACGGTAATCAGGAACGCGGCGAAATACAGGACGCTCATCGCGATCAGCACCAGCCCCCAGGTCAGGGCGATCTTGACCGAATTGCGCGCGGTCAGCCGCCAGGCCCTGGCCAGCGCGGTGAACGGATTGCGAACCTCGTCGATCGCCATGACCGGCAGCACCATGCTAAGCCGTGCGAACAGGTAAAAGAACCCCAGCAGCATGGCGAGCCCAAGCACGAACGTCAGCGCGGGTGACTGCGTCGCCGCCACCAGCCCGGCCATCATCAGGCTCAACACGATCCCAAGGCCAAGTCCGGCCACCAGATAGATCAGCAGCACGCCAAACATCGGTATTGCTCCGCGCAGACCCGCCCCGATGGACACCGCAAAAGTATCCTGATCACGCGCGGCGCTGGCCCGCGACAAGGCAATCTGCTGAGCGAACAGCACCAGCAGATAAATCACGTAAAACAGGATCAGCGAGAGCCCCATGCCAGCTCCGGGATTGCCGGTTCCGGCTTGCCGCACCATCGCAAAGATGGCCCCGCCAAAGGCTGCGAACGCCGCAATGATGGCGATGAAAAAGATCAGCCAGATCCCGACCAGAAGCCCGAACCGCGCCCCCAGACGCTGGAACGCATCGCTAAACGCCTTGCTTGCACTGAATTTCATGCTGGCCCCCTGCCATTACCCCGGAGGCTATTCTGCCCAGCACCGCCGGGCTTGTCTATCGCGCATTTCGCGGCGAATTATGCGGCCGGGCCGCTGACTTGCCGGAAACTCGCGGCGATCACCGCAACAAATACGGCCAGCAAGGCAGCCTGAACGATGCAAGCGACCAGCGCCCCGATCAGCGCCGCCCCGGTCGCCCCGGCGATCAGTGTTGCGACCAGCACCGCCGCGGCGGTGATCAGCCAGCCGACGATCCTGAAAGCGACGAAGATCAGCAGGATGAAGGCCAGCAGCTGCCACCCAATCCCGCGCGTGGCCAGCAACGACCCGCGCAAGGCCAAGACCGGATTGCGCTGTTTGCCCAGCAGCACGGCCGGTCCGATAAAGGCAAAGCGCACCAGCAGATACAGGATCAGCACCGAGCCAAGCACTGCTGCAACCTGCGTCAGCCCAAGCGATCCGGTCAACCCGATCAGCGTGACCGGGATCATTCCGGTCAGAAAGCTGCCCACCAGTGCCAGCACAAGCGCCGCCAGAAAGCTGGGCAGTGCCCACGCCGAAAGCCGCATTGCATCGCGGACGGTTGGCCGCGCCGGATCGGCCAGCACCGCCAGCGTGACGAGCATGCCAAAGAACTGCACCACCATCACCGCGCTCAGCGGCAGCCAGTACGTGTCGAAATAGGCCCCCAGCCGTTCAAGCAATTGCGCCGCCTGCTGCCCGCTTACCGGTTCAGGTATCGGGGCAAGCATCTGCAGCGCGAAGTTGGGCAGGATCGAAAATACCCCAAGCACCGCGAGCAGCACTTCGCGGTTCGCCAGGATCGCAGCGGTGGCATCATTCCAGATTTTCATCGTGTCGAACCGCGGCCGGGCACGGCGCTCGCCGGGGGACTTGGGCGGCGGGGGCGGGGTCGATGGCGAAAATGGTGTGGTCATGCCCCTTGATAACCACAGCAATTGCCGTCACGCAAATGCTCGATGCCCAAACCTGTGCCTCTGGACGTTGAGTGGCGCCGCGAAAGCGCGCCGGTGCCCTATCGCGCCGCGCTGGCCGCGATGACCGCGCGCAACGCCGAAATCGCGGGCGGCGCGTCGCGCGAGCTGATCTGGCTGCTCGAACACCCGCCGGTCTATACCGCCGGAACCAGCGCCGACGCGGCCGAATTGCTCGACCCGCGGTTCGAAGTGGTCGAAGCGGGGCGCGGCGGGCGCTATACCTATCACGGGCCAGGGCAGCGGATCGGCTATGTCCTGCTCGATCTGAAACGCCGCACGCGCGATGTGCGCGGGTTTGTCCATGCGATGGAAGGCTGGGTGATCGCGACGCTGAGCGATTTCGAGGTGCCAAGCTGGCGCGCCGAAGGCCGGATCGGGATCTGGACCACCGACATCGACGGGCGCGAGGCGAAGATCGGCGCGATCGGGGTGCGCATCCGCCGCTGGGTGACGATGCACGGGTTTTCAGTCAACCTGTCGCCCGATCTGGCGCATTTTGCCGGGATCGTCCCATGCGGGATCGAACAATTCGGGGTGACCAGTTTGGCGCGGCTGGGAATTCAGGTTGCTTCGGCTGACTGGGATGCGGCATTGCAGGCGCGCGCGGCCGAATTCCTGGCGGCGCTGGAGCGTCCGTGCGGCGAGGAGATCGGGTGATGAAAACTGCTGCTGTGCTGCTGACCGGGCTGCTGGGCGGATTGCTGGCGCTGACCGGCTGCAACAACCCGGCCAAGCCGGATCCTGCCGCCGGCACCGCGCAGGGCGAGATTTTGCCCGGATCGGTCAGCGACGCGATGCTGCCGCTCGATACCGTCAAGTCGCAAGCCCCGCTGGCGCCAGGCAGCGAAGGCGGCGCGGCGGGCCTGACCAGGCCTCCCGCCAATGCCTCCGCCAAATCGATTGGCAAGTCGGCCAGATCAGCGATTGCAACACCGCCTGACGCGGCTGATTTGCCCGCGCCAGTGCCGGCCGCCGAAACGCTGTGACGATGCGCGGGGCAAAGGGTTCAGTAACCGCCCCGGCTCATTCGCCTGTGGTGCGGCGCTTGTCATGGTATTGGCAGATGGAAGCCGCCAACGTCGTGCTGCTGCCGGCGTTCATGGTCTGGGCAAGCGGCGCGCAACTGGGGCTACCGGCACTGCTCGCGATTGCTGCGATGGCCGCCATGTTGGTTGCCGGGACGCGCTATCTGCGCGCCAAATACCGCCAGCTGAGCGACCGTCAGCCGCTCACCGATGTGCTGGCGTGGCTGGCGGCGGCGCAATTCCCTCTGCTCGCGGCAACCTTGGTGGCGCTCGCTGCGATGATTTGCGGATGGCTTGCTCCGGCGCTCACGCGCGGCCTGGCCGAGCGCTGGGTCGTGACCGCCGCGGCACTGTTGGCGCTGCTGGAATATATCAATTACTATCACCGTCAGCTGCAGCATTTCGACAATGCCAATGACTGGCGCCGGCTGCTCAGCGGCAAAGGCTTCCGCAAAAGCCGGCTGCGCCGCGATCTTGAGCGCGCCGGGCTGCGGCCCGGCACCGCGCCGCCGATGCGCCGCGCGGTCCGCCAATGACCTGGCCGCCCGCTGGCCGCTCCGCTTGCGCCAATAGCCCGGCCGGCCGCTGGCCGCCGGGGTTAACAAAGGACTGATGACCGGCGCGGGGTTGCCGCATTTTGTGCCCGGACTCGGCGGCGCTGGTTATAAGTATAGATAACGCGCCGAGATTTGATGCCGCCAGCCGATGTCCCCCCTCCAGCTGAAAACGCGGCGGAAGGGGGCGCAAACGTGGCGGACCTGCTTGGCGAACGTTCGGCTTGTAATGCCGGGACGCCCGCGCCGGTCGTCTCCCGCGCCTGATCGCCCCAAGGC
>JANMCG010000268.1:0-2565 GCA_031361075.1 Novosphingobium sp.
GCGGCCCAGATGCGTGACTTCGCTCACCACCTCAAGCGTCTGCGCGCCCGAGCCAAGCTGCGCCGCACCCATCGTAAAGCTGGCCCGGTCGGCCAGTTCGGCGCGCACCGAAATACGAGCGTAACCCGCCCCGGCGCTGAGCACGCGCAAATCGAACGAGGCGTCCTCGCCCAGGCTGATCGCCAGTTCGCGCACTGTGCCGGTGTCCCGTGAAGGCGTAATCGACAGCGCCCGATGCTCGCCCGCAGCCACCGCAATCGTCTCCACCGCAACCGGCCAGAGCGGGGCCAGCGCGGCGAGATCCGCGTAGCGGAACGCCTCATCGCGGCGCGTGGGGAGAGAGGCGGCAGCGGCCATCACAGCGCAACACCTTCGCGCCTTTGCGCCTTTGCGTGAGAAAGATTCTTCGCACGCCAAGGCGCAAAGGCGCAAAGAGAATTAGGGGCTGCGCCGCTGCTCATGCCGTCACTGCCTCGTAGCCTTCGCTTTCGAGTTGGTGCGCGAGTTCCGCGCCGCCGGTTTTGACGATCCGTCCGTTCGCGAGAACGTGGACGAAGTCCGGCTTCACGTAATCGAGCAGACGCTGGTAGTGCGTGATCAGCAGCACGCCCTTGTTGGGCCGCCGCATCACGGCGTTGATCCCTTCGCCGACCACGCGCAGCGCATCGATGTCGAGGCCCGAGTCAGTCTCGTCGAGCACTGCAAAGCTCGGGTCGAGGATGCCCATCTGGACCATCTCGGCGCGCTTTTTCTCGCCGCCCGAAAAGCCGACGTTCACCGGGCGCTTGAGCATGTCCATGTCGAGCTTGAGCAGCGCCGCCTTCTCGCGCGCCAGCTTGAGGAATTCGCCGCCGGATAGCGGCGCTTCCCCCCGCGCCCTACGCTGCGCATTAAGGCTTTCGCGCAGGAACTGGACGAACGACACGCCGGGAATTTCGACCGGGTATTGGAACCCGAGGAACAGCCCGGCAGCGGCGCGTTCGTGGGGTGCAAGCGCGAGCAAATCAATTTCGTCACCCCGGACTTGATCCGGGGCTTGGCTGCCTTCCGCACCGCCGCCCGAAGATAAGCCAAGGCCCGTGTCAAGCACGGGCTGACGGGAAGGAGTAAAAGTCACACTCCCCCCGGTCACTTCATACCCGGGCCGCCCGCCCAGCACATAAGCCAGCGTCGATTTCCCCGCGCCATTAGGCCCCATAATCGCATGGATCTCACCCGCATTTACGGTGAGCGAAAGGCCCTTGAGGATCGGCTTGTCGCCGACCGTGGCGGAAAGGTTATTGATTTGGAGCATTTTTAAGACTTTGTTGCTGGAAAGGGCGTAAATGGTTTGGGAGTGCAGATTGCTTTTTCGCTCACGGAGCGGAGTTTCGCTGCGTCAAAATCGAAGGTTGCCAATTCTCCAGTCCGACGATCGATAGTCTGTTTCATCATTCGCATGTTGAAGGCGTTGCCCTGACGGGGGACATTCACCAAGGTGATTAACAATGGGTCGGCCCGCAGAATGTCGTTGATTACATTGCAGGAGTCGATGCAGTATTTTGACGTATCCAAATCGATATGGAAGGTGCGCACAAACGGCTTGACCGTTTTGACGGAGCCGTTGAGGGCCTCCGATGAGCCCTCACAGGCCAAATCGAATTTGGTGGAGGTTGCATGGGCCGCTGTGGAAAGTCCCGCTGCAACTGCGACCAGAAGATACGAAATTCTCACCCCACACTCCCTTCCAAACTAATTCCCAGCAGCTTCTGCGCTTCCACCGCGAACTCCATCGGCAGTTGCTGCAGCACTTCCTTGGCAAAGCCGTTGACGATCAGCGCCACGCCCTCCTCCGCCGACAACCCGCGCTGCATCGCATAGAACAGCTGGTCGTCGGAGATCTTGCTGGTGGTCGCTTCGTGCTCGATCTGCGCGCTGGGGTTGCGGACTTCGATATAAGGTACGGTGTGCGCCCCGCAGTCGGGGCCGAGCAGCAGCGAATCGCACTGGGTAAAATTGCGCACGCCCTCGGCATTGGCGGCAACGCGGACGAGCCCGCGATAGGTGTTGTTGCTGCGCCCCGCCGAGATGCCCTTCGAGATGATCGTCGAGCGGCTGCCCTTGCCGTTGTGGATCATCTTGGTGCCGGTATCGGCCTGCTGGAAATTGTTAGTCACCGCGACCGAGTAGAACTCGCCGACCGAGTCCTCACCATTGAGCACGCAGGAGGGGTATTTCCACGTCACCGCCGAGCCGGTTTCGACCTGGGTCCAGCTCACTTTGGAGCGCTTGCCCTGGCACAGCGCGCGCTTGGTTACGAAGTTGTAGATCCCGCCCTTGCCCTGCGCGTCGCCGGGGTACCAGTTCTGCACGGTGCTGTACTTGATCTCGGCATCGTCCATCGCGACCAGTTCGACCACCGCGGCGTGGAGCTGGTTTTCATCGCGCATCGGCGCGGTGCAGCCTTCGAGGTAGCTGACGTAGCTGCCCTTTTCGGCCACGATCAGCGTGCGTTCGAACTGTCCGGTGTTTTCGGCGTTGATCCGGAAATAGGTCGACAGCTCCATCGGGCAGCGCACGCCTGCG
>JANMCG010000269.1:0-20617 GCA_031361075.1 Novosphingobium sp.
GCTGCTGTTCGCCTTCCTCGGCGGGACGCTGGGGGCTTATGCGGGGCGCAGGGCGTTCCGGCACAAGACCCGCAAGCAGCCGTTCAATGCCGACCTGTTCCGGATCGCCGTGCTGCAGATGCTCGCGCTGGGCGGGCTGATCGGGTGGTGGTTCACGCGCTAGCGCGAACTGATGCGGCCCTGATTGCCAGCGCGGTTTCCTACAGCAGTGCAACCTGCTAGGCAGCCAAGTTCAACGCAGCAACCGGGGCCGAGCGCTCAAACCAACCCGGTGATGTGCGCTAACCTTCTGTTAAACAGCGGTAATAATCGGTTATGGCGTGCGGTTATTGCTGTGTTTCAGCCCCTGCTTGACCGCTCACTGCTGCGCCCTGCCCCCTTTGTGCGGCCTTTGTGCGGCCCTTGTGCATCGCGGTGCCCGATTGCGGCCCGCGTTCCGCCCACCCCATCCGGCGCGCGGCCAGCGGATCGGCACGTTCACCCTGGTCGATGCCAACAGCGCGGTGGTGGCCGGCGGCAACAGCCGGTACTGCGTGCCGCTGCCGGCGCCAATCAAGCCGCGCAGGCCGGCCGGTAAGCCGCCGCTGACGACCAGCCTCGTGTCTTCACCAAAGCCATGCCCCGCGCCGCATGGCGAAGGCGCATTTCGCGGCGATCGGGACCAGACCTGGGCCGAGCGATGCGCGGCGCGGGGAACCAGCGTCACGGTCGGCGCGTTTACCGTTTAACGTAAACTCTCGGCAGGAACGCAGACCATGTCACATCATGACGAAACCACCAGCACGCTCAATACCTTGATCGCGACGCTGATCGACAGCATCGACGGCTATGAAAAATCGGCCAAGGAGGTCGAAAATCCGCGCTATGCGCACATGTTTGCTGCGCGCGCCGAAGAACGCCAGCGAGCCGTTACGCAGCTGCAGACCGCGGTCACTGCAATCGGCGGCAGCCCGAAAGAACAAGGCTCGGTCCTGGGCGCGCTGCACCGGGCGTTCGAAACGCTGCGCGAGGTTGTCTCGACCAAGGACGATGCGGCGATCATTGCCGAGATCGAACACGGCGAGGACTATCTTAAGGACAAATTCGAAACCGCGCTCGACAGCTCGACGCTGGCTGCAGCACCCCGCGCGGCGGTCGAAGCGGCATGGGCTTCGGTCAAGGCCGGGCATGACGAAATGTCGCAGCTCAAGCACACGGTAAACGCCTGAGCCCAGGCCGCCCCGGGCTAAGCCAGGCTAGTTTCGCGGTGCGCCGCGGCGGTCACGGCCGCTGCGGCGTTCGCTTTTGCGGCGATCGGCAAAGTCGATCGCGGACTGCGTTTTACGGCGATCGGCGCTGCTATCGCTGGCCCGGCGGCTTTCTCCCGGTACATCATCGGGTGGGACTTCGGTTGCTGGTGGCATGATCAAACCTTTCGCCCGGTAAACATACCCGGCGTCCGGTTAGCAAACGGTTAACTATGCCAAAGCGGCCCGCGGGGCGCCGCATGTTGAGAGCGAGCTACTTGGGCGGAACCCAGTAGAACGCGAAGCGCTTGACCTTGCCCTCGATCAGGTTTTTCTTGAACTTTTTGCGCGCGTCGTCGGCGCCTTCGATCGTGGTGCAGACCAGATGCGTTCCGCCCGACGGCAGCGTTTCGATCGCGCTGATGCTGATTGCGGCATTGTCGCAGGCGGCGCGCACTTCGGGCTCGGTCAATTTTATATTCATCGCGCGGGACATCGGCGGGGCTCCTGGCTGATAAGCGGGAGCGCGACGCGTGTCTCTCAGCCGGCGGTGCTTATGGCAAGGTCCGCGCGGTGCACCGCGTATGGGCGCTTGGGGCGCTTTAGGCAAGGCGCGCCACGGGAGCGGATTAATCGATCGGCTAATTCGCTGGACAGACGCCCTCCGGCGCGCCAGCTTGAGCCAGATCCACCCAACCCGCAGAGGAACCGCGATGGCCGCCTATCTCGTCTTTATCAAGGAACGCGAGCACGATGCAGCGACCATGGCCGCTTATTCGGGCCTCGCCGGGCCGTCGCTGGCCGGACACAATGCCAAGCCGCATGTGGTCTATGGGGCAATCGAGACCCTGGAAGGCCCAGAAGCACAGGGCTGCGTCATGATCGAGTTTCCGACCATGGACGAGGCCCGCGCCTGGTACAATTCGGATGCCTATCAAGAGGCACGCAAGCTGCGCTTTTCCGCTGCCGATTACCGGGTGTTCCTCACCCAAGGCATGTAGGCAGGGCTACTCGGCACCGCGCGGAGTATCGTCGTCGATCCCTTGCTCGCCCAGCCCGTCTTCCTCGTCATCATCGTTACGTTCGCCGCGAAAGGCGCCCATATCAATGTGACCTGACGAGACCATCTGGTTCATCGTATCGACCAGATCGGGGGTGGAATCGTCGTCGGTATCGCTGACGCTGTCGTATTCGGGCTTTTCGCTCTCCCCCTCGCCAAAGTACGATCCGCGGGCGCGTGCTTCATCTGCCAGGGTCTGCGACTGCTCGCCCGCATCGTCCTGCGACTGGTTGTGCGCCTCGGGCGCCTGATCTTCGTCAATGAGGCGATCGTCGGTCGGCTTGAGCGGGGGAACGGTCATCGGGCAAACTCCGGGTTGGTAGTACAATTTACCAACCCGCTGCGCAGCATAGCGTTCCCCGAGGCTGCGTCAGCCGGCGAGCCGCAGGTCCGCCGCTTCGGATTGTGATGGCCGGGGCTGATCGAGCCAGATCCCGCGGGTATCGTAAACCAGTTTGCCCGCGCGTTCTGCCAGGGGGACAGCCTTGAACTGATCATGATCGACCAGCACGATCAGGATTTGCGCGTCCTCGAGCGCGGTATCGATGTCGATCAGCTCGGCCTTGGTGCCGGCAAATTCGCGGGGCAATTCGCCCGCGTAAGGTTCCACCACTTTGACCCGTGCGCCGAATTTGCGCGCCAGCGTCACCGCCACCAGCCGCGCCGGGCTTTCGCGGAAATCATCGATGTTGGCTTTGAACGCCAGCCCCAGGCAAGCGACGGTGGCTTGCGGGTTTGCCGCGATCAGCGCTTCGGCTTGCGCGATCACGTGGTGGATCTTGCCGTCATTGACCCCGCGCGCGGTGCGGATCAGCGGGGTCTGCTCGGGCGCGCCGTGAACGATGAACCACGGATCGACCGCGATGCAGTGCCCGCCCACCCCCGGTCCCGGGGTCAGGATATTGACTCGCGGGTGGCGGTTGGCGAGCCGGATCACTTCCCACACATCCAGGCCCATTTTATCGGCGACCATCGACAGCTCGTTGGCAAAGGCGATGTTGACATCGCGGTAAGCGTTTTCGACCAGCTTGGTCATTTCGGCCGAGCGGCTGTCGGTCACGACGCATTCACCGCGCACGAACAGCTTGTAGAACGCCAGCGCCTTGCGCGCACAACGCGGCGTAATTCCGCCGATCGAGCGATCATTGTTGGTCAGCTCTTCGAGGATTTTGCCCGGCAACACGCGTTCGGGGCAGTAGGAGATCGACACATCTGGAGTTTCATTGGTGAGCCCGGGGCATTTGAGATCGGGCCGAAGTTTGGCGATCAGATCGCGCAGCGCTTCGGTGGTACCGACCGGCGAGGTCGATTCAAGGATAACGCAATCGCCGACTTTCAGGGCAGCGGCGACCGCTTGACCCGCAGCGAGCACGTAGGAAATATCGGGCGCGTGGTGCTCGTCGAACGGGGTCGGCACCGCGATGATGAACACGTCCGCGGCAGCAACCGTGGTCGAGGCGCGCAGCATCCCGCGCTGGACCACGCCTTGTACCAGCCCGTCGAGATCGACTTCCTCGATATGGATTTCGCCGCGGTTGATCGTATCGACCACGTCTTGCGAGACATCGACGCCGTGGACCTGGCAGCCCGTGCGCGCGACAATCGCTGCGGTTGGCAACCCGATATAGCCCAGCCCGACGACACAGACCGACGGTTTAACGCCGGAATTTTTAGGCGATTTCATTCCCGATCAGCTCCACGATGCGCTGCGCCGAACGCCCATCCCCAAACGGATTGTGCGCCCGCGCCATGTTTTCGTAAGCGGCCTTATCGTCGAGAAGATTGAACATTTCGGTAACGATAGTTGTGGTGTCTGTTCCCACCAGTTTAGCGGTGCCGGCGGTGACGCCTTCGGGGCGCTCGGTGGTTTCGCGCATGACCAGTACTGGTTTGCCCAGCGCGGGCGCTTCTTCCTGCACCCCGCCGCTGTCGGTCAGCATGATATCGGCCAGGCCGATCAGGCGGGCAAAATTGGGGTAGTCGAGCGGTTCGATCAGCGCGACATTATCGAGGCCGGCCAGCGCCGCATCCATCACGCGCCGCACATTGGGATTGGGGTGGACCGGAAAGACGATCGCCACATCGGGCCGCGCGGCGATCTGGCGCACCGCCTCGGCGATATTTTCCAGACCCCCGCCAAAGTTCTCGCGGCGGTGGCTGGTCACCCCGATGATCCGCTTGCCGGCAAACCGCGCGGCGATCTCGGTCAGGCCGGAGGCCAGCGCGGGTTGGGCGGCTATCTTTGCGGTCACCCAGCGCAATGCGTCGATCACAGTGTTGCCGGTGACGTGGACGCGGGCCGGATCGATCTGTTCATCAGTCAGCGCCTTGGCCGAAACTGCGGTGGGCGCGAAATGCAGGCTGGCAATCTGGCCGATGATCTTGCGGTTCACCTCTTCGGGCCACGGGTGATAGATATTGCCCGACCGCAACCCGGCCTCGACATGATCGACCGGCAGCTTGCGGTAATACGCGGCCAGCGCGCCCGCCATCGCGGTGGCAGTATCGCCCTGGACCATGACCCGGTCGGGCTGGACCCTGTCCATTACCCCGCCCAGCCCGGTGAGCAGCGCGGCGGTCAACGCATCGAGGCTTTGGTCAGGCTTCATCAGATCGAGATCGAATTCGGGCACGATCCCGGCGATGTCGAGCACTTGATCGAGCATGCCGCGGTGCTGCGCCGAAACACATACCACCGGGGTAAAACGCGGATCGGCCTTAAGCGCGGCGACCACCGGGAACAGCTTGATCGCTTCGGGCCGGGTGCCGAAAATGACGAGGATAGTGTGCGATGCAGTCATGCCAAACTCCCTACCATCGCAGGGTTAACCATGAAATAAGACCCTGCGGTTAAACACCGGCTGGCAACGATTGGGGACGCAATGCGAATTCTGGTTACCGGCGCGGCCGGCTTTATCGGCTTCTGCCTGGCCCGGCGCCTGTTGGCGCGCGGCGACGAGGTGATCGGAATCGACAATCTCAACGACTATTATCAGGTCTCGCTCAAGCATGACCGGATCGCCGCGTTGCGCGCCGAAGGTGGCAACCATTTCACGTTCCATCAGCTCGATTTCTCCGACATGGCCGCGCTGACCGGCGCGCTTAACGGGATCACGCTTGACCGGATTGTGCATCTCGGCGCGCAGGCCGGGGTGCGCTATTCGCTCGATAACCCGCAGGCCTATGTCGCGTCGAACCTGGCGGGCCACGTCAACCTGCTCGAACTGGCGCGCCACCGCGCAGTCGAACACATGGTTTATGCCAGCTCATCGTCAGTCTATGGCGGCAATACCAAGCTGCCGTTCGCGGTGGAGGATCGCACCGATCACCCGGTCTCGCTCTATGCCGCGACCAAACGCGCCGACGAATTGATGAGCGAAACCTATGCCCATCTGTTCGGCCTGCCGCTAACCGGGTTGCGGTTTTTCACTGTCTATGGTCCGTGGGGACGCCCTGACATGATGCTGTGGAATTTCACGCAGAAAATCCTCGCGGGTCAGCCCATTCCGGTGTTCAACCACGGCGATATGTACCGCGATTTTACATATATCGATGACATCGTCGCCGGGGTGACGGCCTGCCTCGACAGCCCCCCGGCCAACGATGGGACGGCAAAGGCCGGCGGTTCGGTCAAGCCGCACGCGCTGTACAATATCGGTAACAGCGCCAGCGAACCGCTGATGAAAGTCGTTGCGCTGATCGAGGCAGCTTGCGGGCGCAAGGCGCAGATCGAGTACTTGCCAATGCAGCCGGGCGACGTCCCCAAAACTTACGCCGACATCTCGGCCATCACGCGCGATCTGGGTTACGCGCCGACCACCCCGGTCGAACTGGGGGTGCCAGCGTTTGTCGACTGGTACCGCGCTTACCACCAGGTCTGAGCGCAGCGCCTAACGCTTGATCGTCAGCGTGATGACCGCGCCTTCGGGTCGGTAATCGCGTTCGAGCGTGCCGCCGATCTGGCGCATCGCGGCTTGCGTCATCCGTTGGCCAAACCCGCCGCCGGTCTGTTCTGGCACGCTCTGCGCAATTACCGGCGGGGGACCGCCTTTTTCGCGCCACTCGATCACCAGCGGCGCGGCGGGATCAGCACTGTCCCCTCCGCGCCAGTCAATGATCACTTGCCCATCGGGTTCGGACAGGGCGCCGTACTTCGCAGCATTGGTCGCCAGTTCGTGCATCACCAGCGCGATCGGTGAAACCATCCGCGCGGGTAGCGCGTATTCGGGTCCGGTCAGCACGATCCGCTCATCCTCGCTCACGCCGTCGCCCGCGCCTTCGGCGTAAGGCTTGCACAAGCTGACCAGCAATTCGCGCAGCGAAACTTCGTTGGCAGCTTCGCCCGTGGCGACATTGTGCGCCCGGCTGAGGGCGTGGACCCGCTGGGTGATTTCACTGACCACCTCGGCCGTGCTGCCGGGCTTGCGCGCCGCCAACCCGATCAGCGACAGCACCACCCCGAACAGGTTGCGGACCCGGTGCGCCAGTTCGCGGGCGAGCAATTCGTTGCGCGCATTGAGCTCACGCAATTGGCCCGCCTGCGCAGCTTCGGTTTCGGCCCGGGCGCGCGCGCGTTCGCTGTAGTAGCCGGTAGCGAGCAGCGCGACCAGCACCACCCACATCGCCAGCAACAGCGGGATTACGCGGCTTGCTGCAGCATTGGCCGAATCGAATGCCGCATCGCGGCTTTGCCGCTGGACTTGCGCCAGGACGGTCAAATGGCTGCGGATCTGATCCATCGCCTGCTTGCCGTGGCCGTTGCGCACCGTTTCGAGTGCGGCGGCGCTATCGCCGGCTTGCGCGGCACGGACGGTGCTACTCAATTCATCGAGCTTAGCCTTGATCAGTCCGGTCATCGGATCGAGATTGGCGACCACCGCCGGATCGGAGTTCTGCATAAACCGCAGTCTGACCGCCTCGAGATTAACCGGTAAATCTCTGGCCGCGCGGTCGTATGGCTCAAGATAGGCCGGATCGAGCGTCAGCAAAAAACCGCGCTGCCCGGTTTCGGCATCGACCAGTGACTGGTTAAGCGTTTCAAGCGCCATCTGCGCGTCGGCCTGCGCCAGCGCTCCATCGCGTGCGGTGCGCTGCGCGAGCGACGATTGAACCAGCAGCAGCCCGATTACGACCAGCAACGCCGTCAGCGCCGCCAGCAACCATGCCCGCGGCAGCGCCAGCAGCCGCACCGCCCCGGCACGGCGCAACTGCGCCAGCCGGTCTACCATTTCCTCCCGCTCCCGCTCCATGCCGCGCCTCTAGCACGAGGGACGGGGCTGGCGATATGTCATTTGATCGATTGCTCGGCCGCGCGCCGGGCAAGCGTGGACAAGCCGCGCGCGGTGCCTTGCGGGCGTGGCAGGCTTGCGCGATCACGCGCGCATGGCGATTCTCTCCGACAAATGGATCCGTAATCAGGCGCTCGAACACGGGATGATCGAACCGTTCGTCGAAGCGCAGCGCCGCGACGGTTGCATTTCCTATGGCCTTTCGTCGTATGGCTACGATGCGCGGGTCGCGCCGGAATTCAAGATTTTCACCAATGTTAATAGCGCGGTGGTCGATCCCAAGCAGTTCGACCCCAACAGTTTTGTCGACCGCGAGACCGATGTCTGCATTATCCCGCCAAATTCGTTCGCGCTTGCCCGCACGGTCGAATATTTCCGGGTGCCGCGCGATGTGCTGGTGATCTGCCTTGGCAAAAGCACGTATGCGCGGTGCGGAATTATCGTGAACGTCACCCCGCTCGAGCCTGGCTGGGAAGGGCATGTCACGCTGGAATTTTCCAACACCACGCCGCTGCCCGCCAAAATCTATGCCAACGAAGGCGCGTGCCAGTTTCTGTTTCTGCAAGGCAACGAGCCATGCGAGATCAGCTATGCCGACCGCGCCGGGAAATACATGGGCCAGCGCGGCGTGACGCTCCCTAAGCTCTAGCTCCCAAGCTCGCATCGGCGGGCGATTTTGCTTGCGCTTGCATCCGGTTGCGACAACCTTGGCCATGCAGCAAGTGCCGGGGTGATCGCACATCACCGGCCCAGCGGGAGAGCAAATCATGAGTGCAGTTGTCGCATTTATCGGGCGGGTCATGATGGCCGCGCTGTTCCTGGCCGCGGGCCTGGGCAAGCTGGGCGATATCGCCGGGACCGATGCTTACATCCAAAGCGTCGGAATGCCCGCCGGACTGGCGCTGCCTGCCGCAGTATTCGAGATCGCTGGCGGCATCGCCATTGCGCTGGGTATTTTCACCCGGTTCTTCGCATTATTGCTCGCCGGGTTCTGTCTGATCACCGCGGTGCTGTTCCACAACAATTTCGCAGACAAATTGCAGGCCGCGAACTTCCTCAAGAATGTCGCTTTGGCGGGCGGATTCCTGATCCTGTTCGCCCAGCGCCACATGATGTGGTCGTACGATACAATGCGCGAACGGCGCAGCGCCGAGACCGCCACCCGTGCTGCCGAATTGCGCGCCGAACGCGCTGAGGGCCGGGTCGAAGGCACCCGCGATCTGCGGAGCCCGACCAATGAAGTCTGAGCGCGCATTCGACCTCATCGTCTATGGCGCGACTGGCTATACCGGACGGCTGGTCGCCGAATATCTGGCGCATCATCATGCCGCGAGCGGGATTAAATGGGCGATGGCCGGGCGCAGCCTGGCCAAACTCACCGAGGTTCGCGATCTGATCGGCGCGCCGGCCGGTACCCCGCTGATCGAAGCCAATTCGGACGATCCGGCGAGTATGGGCGCACTGGCTAATAGCGCGCGGGTGATCCTGACTACGGTCGGACCGTACCAGCTGTATGGCGAGCCGCTGCTCAAAGCCTGCGTCGCGGCTGGCACCGACTACGCCGATTTGTGCGGTGAGCCGGGCTGGATGCGCGAAATGATCGACACATATCACGCCGCCGCGCAGGCCTCGGGTGCGCGGATCGCGTTTTCCTCCGGGTTCGATTCGATCCCGTTCGATCTGGGCGTGCTGATGCTCCAGCAGGCAGCGGTGGCCAGGTTCGGCGGGCCCGCGCCGCGGATCAAAGGCCGGGTGCGCGGGATGCAAGGCACTTTCAGCGGCGGCACCGCAGCCAGCCTGACCGAGACAATGAAAGCGGTCGCGCGCAACCCCAAGCTGATCCCGATCCTGCAAAGCCCGTTCGGCCTGACCCCGGGCTTCGAGGGCCCAAACCAGCCGCTGGGGCTGATCCCCGAATACGAAGAAAGCGTGGGCAAATGGGCCGCGCCGTTCATCATGGCGACGATCAACACCAAGAACGTCCACCGCACCAACTTTCTGCTCGGTCATCCTTACGGCGAAGACTTCAAGTACGACGAGATGATGCTGACCAGCGCGGGCGAGCTGGGGCAGAAGGCCGCGCATGCAGTCGGCGAAATGCTTAAAAACCCATTCGGTGCCAAACCGCCCAAGCCCGGTGAAGGGCCCACCCCCGAAGAACGCGAGAACGGCTTTTACGATGTGCTGTTCATCGCAGAATATCCCGATGGGCGGACGCTGCGCTACGGGGTGAAAGGGCGTTACGATCCGGGCTATGGCTCGACCAGCCGGATGCTGTCGGAAACCGGGATCGCGCTGCTCGATTGCGCCGCGCGGGGCGCGGTTGGTACCCCGGGCGCGCTGCTTGGCGAAGCTTTGGTCAAGCGGCTTGAGGATCACGCCGAAATCACTTTCGGGGTGGAGGATTGAGCGCCGCAGCGTGACTGTGCAAGAGTCACTCCGCGCGAGCGAACCGGGCGGCGAGCGCCCCGGCGAGCAGAGCACTGAGTGGAGCACCGGCTGGCGGATCGTCGCCGCTGCGGCGCTGGCCAATGCCACGGGCGTGTCGCTGCTGTTCTATACCTACAATCTGTTCGTGCTGCCAATGGCGGCCGATCTGAACATGACCCGCGGCCAGGGCGGTTTGGTGCAAGCAACGATCATCACCGCCGCGCTAGGTGCGCCGATCATCGGATGGCTGGCAGATCGCCAGGGTTTCCACCGGCTGTTTCTGGCCTGCACGCTGATCATGGCGGCAACCGAGCTGGCGCTGTGGCGCTGGGCCGATGGGTTCGGCGCACTGGCGTTGGGCACCGCGCTGGTCGGCTTTATCGGCGGGGGCAGCGCCACGGTGCTACTGACCCGTCCGGTCAATGCGCATTTCACGCGCTATCGCGGGATGGCGCTGGGGCTGGTCGGCACCGGCATTTCGCTGACCGCGCTGATCGTCCCGCCGTGGCTGCAAAGCGTGATCGCGCAGCACGGCTGGCGCAGTGGGTTTCTGGTGCTGGCGGTGGTCGCAGTGGTGCTGGGCTTACCCGGTGTGCTCGCGCTGATGCCGCGCAACGCCTCAACCAGCGGAACAAAGGCCACCGCGCCAGCGAACCGTGACTATTTGCGCAGCCGCGATTTCTGGCTGCTGGTCGCGGCCAATTTCTGCGCCGCAATCGCCACCGCCGCGACGATCAGCCAGCTGTCGCCGATGCTGCAGGAGCGCGGGCTGAGCGCGGCTGATGCAGCGCTTGGCATTTCGAGCTTCGCCGCCGGGCAATTGATCGGCAAGCTGGGCGGCGGCTGGCTACTTGACCGGTTCGAGCCGCGACTGGTGGCTGCCGTGCTTAACGTCGTGCCCACCTTGGGCTTTGTGCTGCTGCTGACCGGGCACGGCGCGTTCGTTCCGCTGCTGCTGGGCGCAGGGCTGATCGGACTGTTGCAAGGCGCGGATATCGGCATCTTTGCCTATTTCGTGGCGCACCGCTTTGGCGCGGCGCGGTACGGGGCAATTTTTGGCGCGCTGCACGGGATCGGCTGGATCGGTACCGCTCTGGGGGTGGTCGGCGCGGGGCTGAGCTTCGATTGGTTCCACGGCTATTGGGCAGTGCAACTGGCCGCGATTGGCCTGCTGCTGGTGGCGGCGGTGCTGATCCCGTTGACCCGGCTGCACCCGCGCGGTTAACCTGCGCGCGCATGACCGCGCATGGCACCACCATCTTTGAACGCATGTCGGGCCTGGCGCGCGAATTTGGCGCGATCAATCTGGGGCAAGGGTTCCCCGAATTGTCCGAACCGCCCGAACTGATCAGCGCCGCGCAGGCCGCGCTGGCCGAGCGTTCGAACCAGTATCCGCCGATGCGCGGATTGCCCGAACTGCGCGGCGCGGTGGCGGACTATTATTGCCGCACCCAAGCGCTCAATCTGACTGCCGATCATGTCATAATAACTTCAGGCGGGACCGAAGCACTTGCCGCAACCCTATTCGCGCTGATCGCGCCGGGCGACGAAGTGGTGCTGGTCCAGCCGCTTTACGATGCTTATCTGCCGCTGGTGCAATGGGCTGGCGGCGTGGCCAAGATGATCAGCCTGACAGCGCCTGAGTGGTCTTTTCCGCTTGATTCGCTCGCCGCCGCGATCGGGCCAAAAACGCGCGGGATCGTGCTCAATACACCCAACAACCCGGTCGGCACGATGTTAAGCCGCGCGACTCTCGAAGCAATCGGCGAATTGGCTCAAAAGCACGATCTGTGGGTGCTGTGCGACGAGGTGTGGGAGGCTATGGTGTTCGATCGAACACCGCATATCTCGGTGCTGGCAATCCCGGCGCTGGCCGAACGGTCGATCAAAGTGGGCTCGGCGGGCAAGATTTTTTCGATGACCGGGTGGAAAGTCGGCTGGACGGTATCGTCGCCCGCGCTGGCGGAGCGGATCGCGGCGCGGCACCAGTTCCTGACTTTTACCACCCCGCCCGCGCTGCAATGGGCGGCGGCAGCGGGACTGGCTAAGCCGGATAGCTGGTTCGATAAACAGCGTGATCGCTACGCGGCACTGAAGGCGCGGCTGGTGCGCGGGCTTGAGGCATCGGGTTTTGTGGTACTGCCGGCCGGCGGGACGTGGTTTATCACGGTCGATCTGGCCGCGTCGGGACTGCCGGCCGATGACGCCGCGCTGGCCGAGCGGTTGGTGCGCGAAGCCGGGGTGGCTTCGATCCCGGTCTCGGCGTTTTACGCACAGCAGCCCGAGACCGGATATCTGCGGCTGTGCTTCACCAAACCCGAGACGGTACTCGATCAAGCGGTGGCCCGGCTCGCAAGGTTTCGCCGCCAACTGGCGTAAAACGGCAAAACGCTTGCCAAGCGAGGCGCCGCGCAGGACAACCCGGCGGATCGACTGACCGGGGGGACAGCACCAATGCCAAGCCGTTTTCGACTGTTTTTCGCACGCGTGCCGGGCTCGGTCTGGGTCATGCTACTCGTGCTGACCGCGTGGCTGTTTTATGCCGGGATCAGCACCGGCGGGTTCGACATTCCGATCGACCGGCTGCCCTGGTCGATCCTGGTGCCGGGCTTTGCATTATTCTCGTTCGCGCATTCGGCAGTGATGCTCGGCTGGGCGCGGGCGCTGACGCTGCTCGTGCTGTGCACCGGGCTGTCGTTCTGCGCCGAATTTATCGGCCAGAAAACCGGGCTGCTGTTCGGACCTTATTATTACACCAGCCTGCTTGGGCCCAAGCTGTTTGGCACGATCCCGCTGCTAATCCCGTTCGCATGGTACATGATGTTTTACCCCAGCTATGTGATCACTAACCTGCTGGCCGAAGGCCAGCCGGTTAGCGAGCAGCGCGGTACTGCGTGGCTGTTGTGGATCTCGGCGCTAAGCGCCTTGGTGATGACCTCGTGGGATCTGACGATGGACCCGATCATGAGCTGGCACCCGTGCAGCACCGGCCGGATCGATTGCTTGCCGGTCGCGCTCGATGAAACTGTGATCGGCCACCCGGCGTGGGTGTGGGTCAACGGAGGCGAACATTTCGGCGTGCCGCGGCGCAATTACCTCGGCTGGATGCTGACCGCGTTTGCGGTGTTTCTCATTTACCGCGTAATCGAACGGCGGCTGCCGCACCGCCCGTGGCGCGGCGCCCATACCAAGCTGATGGCGTTCCTGCCGGTGGCCGCATTCGGCGCGATGGCGCTGGTCGATACCTGGCTGGGCAATCCCAAGGTCGGCGATATCCACCTGATTTCGCCGTTTGCGATGGGCATCCCGGCGCTGTTCGCGGGGTTCACCCTGTTCGCCCGCAGCCCGTTGCGGCTGTGGCCGCAGCAAGACTTGCCAAAGGAGCTTTGAACCGGTGAGAAAAATCAAAGTCAGCGTGCTGGGCGGCGGATTGTCGGGACTGGTCACGGCGTTCAACCTGACCGCGCCAGAGCAGCAGGGCCGTTATGACGTGACCGTCTATCAGCTGGGCTGGCGGCTGGGCGGCAAATGCGCCACCGGACGCAACGCCGATGTGCACCAGCGCATTCAGGAACACGGACTGCACGTGTTCATGGGGCAATACGACAACGCCTTCGGCATGGTTCAGGCGCTTTACGCCGAGGCTGCGCATCCGCCGTTTGCTGACTGGCGCGATGGCTATACCCCGACCCCGGCGATGAGCCTGATGGAACAGGTCGATGGCAAGTGGATCCCGTGGGTGTTCGATTTGCCGGTGTTTCCCGGCACCCCCGGGATTGATCCGCCGCCCAGCCTGTTGGGACGGATCGCCCAAGCGATCGAATACTTCCTGCACCAGTTGCAAGGCCCGCACGCAGCCGCGCTGACCGGGCATCGCGATGCGCCGGGGTGGCGGAGCTGGCTAAACCGCCTGCTCGGCTGGCTCGGGCGCGAGGTTGAGGCGCTTGGGCTCGATCTGTTGCGTGCGGCGGTCGATTTGATAAACCGGCTCGATCCCGATCCAGCGCAGCACAGCCGCACCGATCACGAAACACTGGCCGATCTGCTGCACCGCGCACGCGGCTGGATCGGCGCGCGGATTGAAGCGGCGCTGGCGGGCAACAATGAACTGCGGCGGCTGTGGATCATGTTCGATCTGGGGATGGCCAGCCTGATCGGAGGCTTGCGCGATGGGCTGCTGCTAGATCCAGCGGCCAATCTCGAGCGGGTCAACCGGCTCGATTATCGCGCCTGGCTGGCGGCGCATGGCGCGGCCGCGGCGACGATCGATTCGGCGCTGGTCCGCGCGCTGTACGATCTGATCTTTGCGTATCCCGGCGGTGACTGGCGGCATTACGGCAATGTCGAGGCGGGGACGATGTTCCTTAGCCTGATCAACACCGCGACGTATCAAGGCTCGATCATCTGGAAGTTCAACACTGCGACCGGCGATCTGATCGTTCAGCCGCTGTATGATGTGCTGAAGGGGCGCGGGGTGAAGTTCGAATTCTTCAGCCGGGTCGATGAACTGGTGCCCGACGTGGCGGGCACCGAAATTACCAGCGTGAAAATCGGCCGGCAGGCAGCATTGGCCAGCGCCGACTATGATCCGCTGGACACCCTGCCCAGCGGGCAACGCGTCTGGCCCGACCGGCCTTTGTTTGATCAGCTGGCAGACGGCGCCGCGCTCAAAGCCAGCGGGGCCAATCTCGAATCGCGCTGGACCACCTGGCCCGACGCGCTGCCGCCCAAGTTGCTGACCGCCGGGCAGGATTACGATCTGCTGGTGCTGGCGATCCCGCCCGCGGCGCATCCCGATATCTGCGCCCAGCTGATCGCGCAAAAACCCGCATGGCAAGCGATGAGCGCTGCGCTGCAGACCGTCGCGACGCAAAGTTTGCAAACCTGGACCACTGCCGACGAGCACACGCTAGGCTGGGATGATCCGGCGATGGTCGGCGGGTTCGATGCGACCAACCTCAATTCCTGGGCGGATATTTCCGACGTGCTGAAAACCGAATGCTGGCCGCTCGGCGCGGGCGTGATCGCCGAGCAGATCGCCTGCGGGCCGATGCCGTGCCCGCCGTTCCCGCCGCCCGCCAGCGAAGCGGGTTATCCCGCCGCGCAGCAGCTGCTGGCCGAAGCTTCGGCCGGGCGCTATCTGGCCGGTGACGCGCAAGTGTTCTGGCCCAAGCGGTTCGGTCCCGATGGCCCCGCTGCGGGCACGCTCGCCAGCACTTACAACCGCATCAACATCGATCCGGGTGAACGTTATACCCTAAGCGTAACCGACAGCAGCAAAGCCCGGCTGCGCAGCGATGGTTCGGGCTATGCCAATCTTTATCTGACCGGCGACTGGATCCGCAATGGCCAGAACCTCGGATCGTTCGAGGCGACCACGATCTCGGGCAAACTCGCCAGCCGGGCGATCTCGGGGTTCCCGCACACCATCGCGCGGATCGACGCCGCACAATTCAGCACCGGACCAGCCCCGATCGCGCAGCTGCCCAAATTTGCCGAGCACGCCGGGGTGGCCAATTACCCCGGCCCGATCACGCTCAATCAGACCAAGATGTGGGCCTTTCTGCTCAAGGCCGACCGCGCGAAGATGACCGCATGGTGCCAGGCGATGTTCGATGTGCCGAGCGGCGGGGCGGTGCAGGTTCTGCCGCTGTCGTCGTCTATGCTGATGAGCGTGGTCGATATCGGCACGGGCAGGTTCGTCGATGCGCCGCAGATGGGCTGGTCAAGCGAACGCGAGCTGACTTTCTGGATTCCGGCGGTGCGGGTCGAGCAGCGCGGTGGCCGGACCGTGGCGATCGCGCTGGCGCTGACAATGCCCTATCTGGTGCTTAACAACCCGGTTGCGATTGCGTCCGGGCGCGAGATTTTCGGTTATTTCAAACAGTCCGGGCAGATTGCGCTGCCCGGCGATCCCGGCCACGATCAAAGCCTGACCACCGATCTGTTCGCCACCAGGGTGTTTGGCGCAAATAGCCAGGAACAGTATGAACGGCTGCTCACGCTGACCCCGACCGGCGCACAGCCCAGCACGCTGACCAAGGTCGCCGATAGCTTTGCTGGCGGGGCCAAGCAGCTGTTGGCTTTGCTCGCTGCCGATGACCGCGACTGGCATGCCAGCCTGGGCCTGACCGGGGATATTCTGGACGATCTGCTGGCCGAGCAAGTTCCGCAGCTGTTCCTCAAACAGTTCCGCGATATCGCTGACGGTACCCGCGCGTGTTATCAGGCGATCACTCAGACCAACGGGCAGATCACCCGCTTTGACTCGTTTCCTCAACTGACCGAATATGCTATGACGCTTGCGGATCTGGCCAGTTCGCCAGTGGCGTCCGAATTCGGAATTGCGCCGCGGCAGACCGTGCTGGGGGTGTCGCTCGAATACGATATGACCATCCTGCCCGGCCAGGTGCTGTGGCGAGCGTAGGACCCGAGCGCCGTTGAGCCAGATATTTCTTTCCTACAACCGCGACGACCAGCCGGTTGCCAAGCTGTTTTCCGGCGGCTTTGCACGCGCCGGGTTAAGCGTGTGGTGGGACAGCGATCTGCGTTCGGGCGAGGCATACGACGAGGTCACCGAAGCTGCCCTGCGCGGTGCGAAGGCGGTGGTGGTGCTGTGGAGCCCGCGCTCGGTGCTGTCGCGCTGGGTCCGCGCCGAGGCGACGCTGGCGGACCGCAACAAGACGCTGGTCCCCGCGATGATCGGGCGGTGCGAGCGGCCGATCATGTTCGAGCTCACCCAGACGGCCGAACTGGCGCATTGGCGCGGCGACGATGCCGACCCGGCGTGGCAAGGGTTCCTGGCCGATGTGCGGCGCTTTGTCGCAGCCGAGGATCCGGTCACTGCCCCGCCAGAAAACCAGCCCGATGCACCCGCGCCAGTCACCCGCGCGGGCCAGCACGGCAATGCCCCGTCGCTGGCGGTGCTGCCGTTCGCCAATCGCTCGGGCCAGAGCGAGGACGATGTGTTCTCGGTCGGGATGGTCGAGGATATCATCGACGCGCTGTCACAAGGCGTGAACCTCAAAGTCATCACCAGCAGCGCCACCGCGCGTTATCGCCATGGTGCCTTGCCCGATCTGCCCGCGATGGCCCGCGACCTGGGGGTGCGCTACGTGATGGAGGGCAATGTCCGCCGTGCCGGCAATCTGCTGCGGGTCACCGCGCAACTGGTCGAGGCTGACGGCGGCGCGATCCTGTGGACGCAAAAGTTCGAACGTCCGTTGTCCGAACTGGCCGATCTACAAGAAGATCTGGTGCTCGAAGTGGCGGCGCATCTGCATACGCAAGTGACCCGGCTTGAAATGGCCCGCGTGCTCAAGAAGCCGAACGATCTGACCGCGTGGGAATGCGTCACCCGGTCTAGCGCGGCTTATCGCAACATCACCGGCGAGACCTTGCTGCAAGCCGTCGCCGAGGCGCAGCGCGCGGTCGCGATTGCGCCCGATTACGCCGCCGCGCAGGCCATGCTGGCCGACGCCAGCGCCACGATCTATATGTGGCTGCAGCCCGACAGCGCCGCTGAAATCAAACGCATCTGCGCGATCATCGATACCGCCTTGGCGCTTGATCCTGACAATGCGGTGGTGCTCGCGCATGTGTCCGAAGCCTATAATTACATCGGCCGTCCGGCTGACGCGCTTAGCCTGGCCGAGCGCGCCGGCCAGATCAGCCCGAGCTGCGGGCTGGCGCATTATTCCGCCGGAGTAGCGGCGATTTTGCTGGACCGGATCGATGCAGCCGAGGCGCACTTCGCCACTGAACTGCGCGTCGCGCCAGGCTCGCATTTGCTATTTGCCTCTTATACCTGGCGCGGCAGCGGGCAGTTACGCGCGCAAAACTGGACCGCTGCGCTTGATCGCTATGTCGAAGGGTGGCGGCTCAATCCGCTCAATCCATCGTTGTGCATCGGCCAGCTGATCGCACTGACCAGCCTGGGCCGGGTGGACGAAGCGCGTGAGCGGGCGGAAAAATTGCGCGAGCTCGATCCGGTCACACCGCTCGAAACATGGCAGCGCTGCATGGACCGCTGGTTCGTGAACTGCGCGCACCGGGCCGCGATGAAGGACATTCTGGCGGCGCGCTGGCACGAAGCCGCAGTGATCGCCTGATCCACCGCCGTGCCGGGTTAGTCACATTTCGGCCATTGGCGGTGTCAGCATGCCAAGCCATGCGACCAGCCCTAGGATCGCCAGCGCCGCGCCAGCCTCGCACACGATGCTGCGGCGCAATGCCGCGAGCGCGCGCCCCGGATCTCCCTGTGCAAGTGCAGCCTCCAGGGCCGGGGTGAGCCGAAAACGGTTCACCGCCGCCAGCGCCAGCATCGCGCCAAACAGCGCCAGTTTGGCCAGCAGCAATTGCCCATACAGCGAGGCCGGCAAATCCCGCACGTGCATCGGTCCAACCAGCATATAGCCGTTGATCAATCCGCTGGCGACGATCACCCCCACCGCGACGCTGCCGGCCACGGCGAACCGGGCGAGCGCGCGGTGGGACAGGCGCAGATGGCCAGGGGTCAGGGTGGCCGCCGGACGTAACAGCAGCCAGCCAAACCCGGCGATCCCGCCCAGCCACGCTCCGGCGGCAAGCAAGTGCGCGATGTCGGCCCACAGATGGACCAGTCCGGTGCGGCCCTCGCTCGCTGCGCCGTGTCCGGTCCACGCCAGCGAGCCCAGTGCAATCGCGGCGGCGGCGGTGATCAACGGCAGCGCCGCGGCGCGGCGACCCGCGATCAGCGCGCCCAGCAGCGCCGCCAGCAACGCACCCATCCGCACCACCCACGCGGTGCCGATGCTGGTTTGCGTGATCACCATGTCCAGCGTCTCGCGATCGATCTCCGACAGCGGCACCCCCGCCATCCCGGCGGTGATTACCGCGATCCCCAGTGCCGATAGCGCCAGCCCGGTCGCGGCCAGAGCCGCGACTCCGCGGCGCAGCGGCAACACCGCAGCCCGCTGCGCGCGGGTAAAGCTGTATAGCGCGAACAAGGGCAGTCCAACGCACAGCATCAGGTCGGCGTACAGCGCCGTCCTGATGCTCACCGCAAGCCAATCGGTCACGCGGTTACTTCACTGTGAAATTGAACGTGCCCTGCACCCGGTGCGTGTCGGCGGCAACCGCGTGCCAGGTCACCATGTAAGTGCCCGCCGCCAGCGCGCGGCGCATAACCAGCGTCAGCGTCTTGCGATCCTTGCCGACCGCCGAAGTGAACCCGGTGATCTTCATCGGCGCGTGATTGGCCATGCCCGGCATACCGGTCATCACCAGCTCGGCGCCGGTCATCGGGCCGATCAGCGGCTCGCTGAATTTCAGCTCGATCTTGCCGGGCTTGGCGACGCTGGCGTTGGCCGCCGGATTGGAGCCAAGCAGCTTGGGATGCGCTTGCGCGGCGTCGGCAATGGCAAGCGCGGCAATCATCGGGGCGGCGAGCAATAAGCGAATGCGGACCATCGGTAATCTCCGGAAGTTTGGTGGGCTGTACCGATAATACGCGGGCGCGTCATCAGGCCCTCACCCGTTCTGGCCTGGCGTGTTAATAAGGGGACTGGTGCCCGGCTGCGTATTGGGTGACAGAACCAGTCCCGAACCAATGCCAGGACTTGTGGAGCCGCGTTGATGACCGATCTTGATGACACTCTGAACCGGCTCGCCGCGGCGCCGGTGCATGCGGGCCTGGCCGGCATCGATGACGCGGTGCTGGCGCAGCTGTCGGCGCGCGCGGCGCAAATCCCTGGCAGCGCGATCGGGCTGGCGGCGGTGGCGGCCGTGTTGGTCGGAATCGCCGGGGCCGGCCTGCCGAGCGCCCGCGCCGAAGCCGCCGTGCCATTCGGCCAGCCGTCGGCGCTGGCGCCATCGACTTTGCTGGCGAGCGGCGAATGACCAACTTGCGCCGGACTTTGCTGATTGCCGCGATCGCCTTTGTGGCGGCCATCGGCGGGGTGCTGATCGGGCGCGCGGTGGTGCGCCCGGCGCCGCCCGCCGGGACCGAACTGCACCGGCTGCTGCACGATCGGCTTGATCTGACCGAGCCGCAGCACGCGCAGATCGCCGCGCTCGAAGCGCGCTTTGCGGTGCGCAAGCAGGGGCTGGAATTTGAACTGCGCGCCGATAATGCCAAGCTGGCCAGCGCAATCGAGGCCGAGCACGGCTATGGCCAGCAAGTCGGCGCGGCGATCGATCATTCGCATATGGTGATGGGCCAGTTGCAAAAGGAAACGCTAGAGCACGTGTTCGCGATGCGCGCGCTGCTGAACCCGGCGCAGGCGGCACAGTTTGACCGGGTGATCGTCAAGGCGTTGACTCAAGACGCCCGTTGAACACCGAACGGTGAGCCTTGACCTGACCGGAGCTTCGGACGGCGAGCTGGCGGCGCTGCACTTGGGCGGCGATCAAGCCGCAGCGCGCGAGCTTATGCGCCGCCACCGCGCGCCGATCTACCGGCTGGTGCAAAGCCATATCGGCGATGCGAGCGAAGCGCTGGACGTGACGCAAGAGGCGTTTATCGCGGCCTTTTCCGCGCTGCGCAGCTATGATCAGGCCCGCCCGCTGCGGGTCTGGCTGGCGCGGATCGCGATCAACAAATGCCGCGATTGGGCGCGGCGGCGCGCGGTGCG
>JANMCG010000066.1:0-4583 GCA_031361075.1 Novosphingobium sp.
TGACTTACGCCGATAGCTCGTCAACAATTTCGGCTGATGGCTACCGCTTTACCGACCATCCCAAGCGGATTGCAGCTGTCCGGCGCGGGTTGGACGTGATGTCCGCGCTGCCCTGCGGTATCTTGATGACCCCGCATCCATCCGCCAGCGGCATGTTCGAGCGTATGGCAACCGGCCAGCTTTTTGACCCGCAAGCTTGCGGTGCCTACGCCAAGTCGGCCGCAGCGCGGTTCGCCGATCGCCTTGCCACCGAAACAGGCACTGCTGCCCCCAAGCCTGTGCAATGACCAGCGCATGGAAATTGCTTGCCCTCGCCCCGCGCAGCGTGATCGAGGCGGCGCTGCTCGCGCATGAGGATGCCGCGGATTGGGACCCCGACATCGTCATCGCCGGAAGCGAAGTCGCCGAGGACCAGCCCGATGCGTGGCAGCTCGAAGCGTGGCTGCCGCGTAAGCCTGCGCGCGATGACAAGGCTGCGGTGGCGGGACTGTTCGCCAAGGCACCAACCTTCAGGATCGAACAATTACCCGATACCGACTGGCTGACCGAGAGCCAGACCGGGCTTGAGCCAATCAACGCGGGCCGGTTTTACGTCCACACCCCCGAGCACCCGGCGCTGACCGAGCCGGGCCTGCGCGATTACACCATCCCCGCCAGCCAGGCCTTTGGCACTGGCCAGCACGCCACCACGGCGGGCTGCCTGACAATGCTTAGCGCGATGAAAGCGCGCGGCGTCATCGTCAAAAACTGCGCCGACATCGGCACCGGCACCGGCCTGCTCGCTTTCGCGGCGCTGCACCTGTGGCCGCGCGCGCTGGCCACCGCGAGCGATATCGACGCGGTGTGCCTGACCGTGGTTGACGACAACGCGCGCGCCAATCGGGTGCCGCAAGGCGCGCGTCCGGGCGAACTGACCATGCTGGTCGCCGACGGCATGGACCATCCACTGCTCGCCGCGCGCGGGCCTTACGATCTGATCATCGCCAATATCCTTGCCGGGCCGCTGATCGATCTGGCGCCGTCATTCGCCGCGCATCTGGTGCCGGGCGGGCACCTGCTGCTGGCCGGGCTGCTCGAAGCGCAGGAAGCGCAAATTCGCACCGCGTGCCGCCGCGCTGGCTTGCGCATCGCCGACCGGCTGATCAGCGGCGACTGGTCAATCCTGTGGCTGCGCCAACGCGGCGCAGTGTATCGATGAAATTACGCGATTTCCTGCTGCTGGTGCTGATCTGCCTGCTGTGGGCCGGCAACAATGTGCTGAGCAAAATCGTGGTCAGCCATTGGCACGTGCCGCCGCTGTTTTACACAGCGGTGCGGTTCGGGCTGGTTTCGCTGGTGACGCTGCCGTGGCTGCTGCCAATGCCGCGCCCGGCGTGGCGGATCATCGTGATCGGGCTGGCGATGGGCGCGGGCAGTTTCGGCCTGATGTTCGTCGCGCTGCAATGGGCTTCGCCATCAGAGGCAGCGGTGGTGGTCCAATCCGGGGTGCCGATCACCACGCTGCTGTCGGTCTGGCTGCTGGGCGAGCGAATCCACTGGCGGCGCGGCGTGGGGATTACACTGGCGATGGCCGGGATTTTGATTGTGGTGTGGCAGCCGGGGTTTGTCGTCTCCACTGGCACGCTGTTCATTCTGGCCGCGGCGTTTTGCGGATCGCTGGGCGCGGTGCTGATGAAACAGTCCGACAATATCGCCCCGCTGCGGTTCCAGGCGTGGGTCGGGTTGACCGGGCTGGTGGTGCTGGCCCCGCTGTCCACTGCTATCGAGCCAGATGCCTGGGCCCTGGCGGTGAAGGCCGGATGGCCGCTGGCTGCGGCGGTGGTGTGGTCGGCGCTGGTGGTGTCGGTCTTTGGGCATACCGCCTATTATTTCCTGATCGGGCGGTACGAAGCCAACCTGATCGCGCCGCTCACGCTGATCACCCCGCTGGCGACGATTGCGCTGGGGGTGCTGATCACACATGATCGCCTTGATGCGCGGCTGATAATCGGCAGCGCAGTGGCGCTTCTGGGGGTGTTGCTGGTGGCGCTGCGCCGCACTTCGGCTCCGATAGCGGCGGCGCAAGAACGCTCGTAACGCAAGCGAACCTTAACCCGTCGCTGCTAGGCCGGGCCCGTGGGCTTGCATTCACTCCCCCGACCCGGACCGGGCCATCGCGGTGCCAACCGGCTGCGGCTGGGCGTACCGGCGCAACTGCAACTGACGCATGAGCCGCGCAAGTGCCTGATCGGCGATATCTCGAAAAGCGGCGCGCGATTGCGGATCACCCACCCCCTGAGCCCGCGCCAGACCAGAAATGCAAGGCATGCTGTGGATCGCCGAGAACCGCGAACGCTGCGCGCGGAACTGCAACGAGGCGCATGCGCTGGCGTGGACCGAGGGCGAGTAGATCGCGGCGCCTTTGCAAGGGGACCAAATTTATGCTGCTGGCTACAACTTTGCTGATTATCGGGACATTCTCAGGACTATCGACAGCGCATTCGATCGTATTCGGCTGGGGCGGCGACGAGGTAGCTGACAAGGAGACAGACCCCGAAGGTCACGACCGCGACAATCTCTTCGGCGTCAGGCTGACGATCGCCTTGTTGGTTGGCGCGGGCCTGTCCGCAATCTTGGGCTACTAGCCGCCGCAAGATCCGGCTTGCGGCGGCTACCCCGCTGCTTTGACGATCTCGGCCCAGGCGGCCTCGTCAATGACTTCGATCCCCAGCGCGGCGGCCTGCTTCAATTTGCTCCCCGCGCCCGGCCCGGCGACCACCAGATCAGTCTTTGCGCTGACCGATCCGGCGGCCTTGGCACCCAGCCGCTCGGCCTGCGCTTTGGCCTCGTCGCGGCTGATCGTTTCCAGCTTGCCGGTGAACACCACGGTCTTGCCCGCCACCGCGCTATCGCGGGTTTCGACCAGGTAATCGGGCGGGGAGACTTCGCCGAGCAGATCGTCCCACACCGCAACATTGTGCGGTTCGTGGAAGAAGTCTCCGAGGGATTCGATCGCCGCGGGACCAATCCCATCGATCGACGACATCTCGTTCAACGCATCAAGGTCCGCTTCGTGAGTTCTGATGCCAGTTTCGGTGTCGATTGACGTAGTTTTATGAGCCAGCGTTGCGATTTCCCGAAACCGTTCGAGCGTCACAAACCGCTTGAGCAAGTCGCGGGCCGTGACCGCGCCAACATGCCGGATGCCCAGCCCGAACAGCAGCCGCGCTGCATCGGGTGCGCGCTTGGCCTCGATCGCGGCGAGAAGCGCGGTGACCGACTTTTCTTTCCACCCCTCGCGTTCGAGGATCGCGTCGCGCCGGGCCTTGAGCCGGAAGATATCCGCCGGGCTTTCCAGCCAGCCAGCTGCAAAAAACTCGTCGATGGTCTTCTCGCCCAGCCCTTCGATATCGAGCGCAGCGCGGCTAACGAAGTGCTTGAGCCGTTCGGTGCGCTGCGCCGGGCAGATGAGCCCGCCGGTGCAGCGCACATCGACCTCGCCCTCCGCGGCCACCGCCTCGCTGCCGCATCCGCCGTACTCTTTTGGGCAGTGATCGGGAAAATGGTAAGCCGCGCGGGGTTCCTCACGGGTGAGGTTTGCGACCACTTGCGGGATCACGTCTCCGGCCCGCTGGATCGTCACCCGGTCGCCCGGGCGCACCCCCAGCCGGGCAATCTCGTCGCGGTTGTGCAGCGTGACGTTTGCCACCACCACCCCGCCGACAGTCACCGGAGTGAGCCGTCCGACCGGGGTAAGCTTGCCCGTCCGGCCGACCTGGATGTCGATTGCCTCCAGCGTGGTTTGCGCCTGCTCGGCCGGGAACTTGCGCGCGATCGCCCAGCGCGGGGCCTTGGCGACAAAGCCCAGCCGCGCCTGCCAATCGAGCCGGTCGACCTTATAGACCACCCCGTCAATGTCATCGGGCAAGTCGGCCCGGGCCGCTTCGATGGTGCGGTAATGTTGCAGCATTTGTGCAGCATCTTCGCAGCGTACCAGATGCGGCGACACCGGCGCGCCCCATTGCGCGATCAGCTCCATCATGCCGAATTGCATTTTGGCAGGCACCTCGCTTGTTGCCCCCCAGCCATGCGCGAGGAAGCGCAGCGGACGGCTCGCAGTAACGCTCGGATCCTTCTGCCGCAGCGACCCCGCCGCAGCATTGCGCGGGTTGGCAAATACCTTATCACCGCGCGCCTGCTGCGCCTCGTTAAGCGCGGTAAAGTCCGCTTTCGCCATGTAAACTTCGCCGCGAATCTCAAACACCGCAGGCGCGGTTCCGCGCAGCATTTGCGGGATGTCGGGGATGTGCGCGACGTTGGCAGTGACGTCCTCGCCCACCATCCCGTCGCCCCGCGTCGCGGCGCGAACCAGCCGCCCCTCCTCGTAGCGCAGCGAGCACGACAGTCCGTCGATCTTGTCCTCGGCGGTGACCGCGATTTCGGCATCCTCGGGCAAGGCCAGAAACCGCCGGACGCGGGCGAGAAACTCCGCCACCTCGTCCTCGGCAAAGGCGTTGTCGAGGCTCATCATCCGCACTTCGTGCGAGACCTTCGACAGCGGCGAGGCGGTCACCTCGTGCCCGACCTTGCGGTTGGGGCTGTCG
>JANMCG010000071.1:0-4453 GCA_031361075.1 Novosphingobium sp.
CATCATCCGCGGCGAGTGAATCGATGGGCATTTGTGGTAATCGACGCCTTCGTGCGCGACGCCGAGGAAGAACATTGCGCCGGGGACTTGCTCGAGCACGTACGAGAAATCTTCGGCGCCCATGATCGGCGCGTCGAGCCGTCTGAACGATTGCGGCCCGAACAGCGCGCCGGCTACTGCCTCGCCCAGATCGACCGCGCGCGGATCGCACAGCGTAACTGGAAAGCCGGGGGTGATCGTAACCTTGGCGCTGGCTCCGTGGGCGGAGGCAATGCCATTGGCGAGTTGGGTGACCGCCGCGTGCAGCTTGGCGCGGTGGCGCGGCGAAAGCGAGCGCAGCGTGCCGTTGAGCGTGGCGAAATCGGCGATCACGTTGTGAGCGGTGCCGGCTTCGATCCGCGCGACAGTGGCGATCACCGGATCGGCGGCGTCGAACTGGCGCGCGATATGGACTTGCAGTGCGGTAACAATCTCGCAGGCGATTGGCACCGGATCGAGCGCCGTGTGCGGCATCGCGGCGTGACCGCCGCGGCCTTCGATCACAATGTCGAACTGGTCTGCCGAGGCCATCAGCGCCCCGGCCCGGCCAGCGACCAGTCCGTGCTGCGCATTTGGCATCACATGCAGCGCGAACGCTGCTTCGGGGAGTGGCCCGTGCCCGGCCCCGCCCAGCAGCCCTTCGTCGAGCATATGCCGCGCGCCATGAAAGCCTTCTTCACCCGGCTGGAACATGAACCGTACTTCGCCGGTGAGCGACGCCGCACGCGCGCACAGCAGCCGTGCCGCGCCGACCAACATCGCGGTGTGCGTATCGTGCCCGCAAGCGTGCATCGCTCCGGCAATGGTCGAGGCGAACTCGAGCCCGGTTTCCTCGGGCATCGGCAAAGCGTCCATATCGCCGCGCAGCAGCACGCAGCGGCCCGGGTTTGCCGAGTGCCCGGCGCCGCTTTTAAGTGTGGCGACTAATCCACTGGTCTTGGCTGATTCCTGCCAGGACAGCGGCAGACCGGCCAGCGCCGCCCGGACTTTGTCGCGCGTTTTTGGCGTATCGAGCCCCAGTTCGGGTTCGGCATGGATCGCACGGCGCAGACTGATGATATCGCCCGCGATTGCGCGCGCTTCAGCCAGCAGAGTTTCGTGCAGCATAAGTCAGGCTCCGATTCGCAGGGCGATCCGCTGGGCCGCGGCATTGTGCAGCTTGACCGAGATGACCAGCAACACGTTTAGCACGATCGACTGGTACAGCATGTACCATAACGGGGTGCCGGCAAACATCGACAAGCCCAGCACGATTGCGCGCGGATTGGGGCCAAGGAATTTGCACAGCAGCAACAGCGGCGGCGCTTCGGCGCGGGCGGCAGCGGCGATCTGCGCCAGTCGGGCAGGATTGTCCGTGGCGGCGGCGGCGGCGGCATCAATCCGCAGCGCGTGCGGGGTCATGCCACTGGCCACCGCGATATAGGCAGATACCAGCGCCCCGCCCCAGCTGTTCCGGGTTTGCGAATCGCCCGGCTGGTGCGAATTGCGCAGCCACGGCGTGCCATAGACCCAGTATTGGTACTGCCGCCGCTGCACCTCGACGTGGTTTGACTGCACTGCATGGCTCAGCCCGGCAAACACCACCAGGGCCCAGGCGTGCCAGCCCGCAAAATCTCCGCCGTTGTGCTGCAGCCAGAATGCCAGCACGATGTAGAGCACCGCATGGCTGACATAGTCGCACAACCCGTCAACCATCTCGCCGATCGGGCTGACGCGTCCGGTCAGCCGGGCCAGATCGCCATCGGCTCCGTCAACCACGTGCCAGCTCATGTGCAAGGCCATGCCCAGCGCGGCCGAAACCGGCCAGCCCAGCTGGGTGTAGGCCAGGCTCGCCGCCACGACCAATGCCGCGCCCACGACAGAAACCATGTTGGGGGTCAGCGAGGTCCGCGCCAGCAGCCGCGCAAGTTGCCAGGCGAGTGGATGGTAAAGATAGTAATTGAGCGGGTCCTGCAGTTCGCGCGGACGCTCGGGCCGCCGCAGCGGAAATTGAACAATTTTTGAAGCATTGTCCGGATCCAACTCGTATCTCCTTCCGACACGTCGTTCAGCGGCCATAAACCGCCACCCCGGCAGTGCAACCGCCAAGGAATACAGTGCCAAACACCGCTGGTCAAAATTCCGCTCATCAAGCTCACACGTGGATTTGCGTGTCGCGCGTTTGGTGCTATACTCATAGGCCTGCATTGCGCAGGCACGTGCCAACGTGCGGCGGAAGTCCATCGGGATTTGCGGCAAAGTTGGCACCGGTGACCGTAAGTTTGCTCGCTTAAAGGCTTGCATATGCTGTCGGGATCCGGCTGACCTGCGCCAAACCTCTTGCTTTTGGCGCGCAATTTCTTATTGCGCCGCCCCTTGATGGGCGTCGCATCGACGCTCGAAAGGGAACTACAGATAATGAAGCCTATCAAGGTCGCCATGATTGGCGTCGGTAACTGCGCAAGTTCGCTCGTCCAGGGCGTCGCCTATTACCGGCAGAACAACTCTTCGCAGGGTTTGATCCATGACAAGATCGGTGGCTACGGCGCCGGTGACGTCGAATTTGTGCTCGGCATCGATGTCGATCAGCGCAAGGTCGGCAAGGATATCGCCGAAGCCATCTTCGCCGCGCCTAACAACACCAAGGTATTCCAGCAGGATGTGCCGCTGACCGGCAACAAGGTCATCATGGGCATGGTCTCGGACGGGGTTGCCCCGCACATGACAACGGTCGGCGAAAAGGGCTTTATCGTTGCGAACGATACCGAAGCCACGCACGCCGAAATCGTCAAGGCGATCAAGGATTCTGGCGCCGAAGTGCTGATCAACTTCCTGCCGGTCGGATCGCAGATTGCTACCGAATTCTACATGGAATGCGCGCTTGAAGCGGGCGTTGCGGTGGTGAACTGCATGCCGGTCTTCATCGCCAGCCGCCCTGAATGGGAAGCCAAGTTTGCCGCCAAGAACATCCCGATCATCGGCGATGACATCAAGGCGCAAGTCGGCGCGACGATCGTTCACCGCGTGCTGTCCAGCCTGTTCGCCGCGCGCGGGGTCACGGTGGAGCGGACGTATCAGCTCAACACTGGCGGCAATACCGATTTCATGAACATGCTCGACCGTCAGCGGCTGGGCAGCAAGAAGGAATCGAAGACCGAAGCGGTGCAGGCCATGCTTGCGCAGCGCCTCGCCGATGAAAATATCCACGTCGGCCCGTCGGACTATGTGCCGTGGCAAAAGGACAACAAGCTGTGCTTCCTGCGGCTTGAAGGGTTGCAGTGGGGCAACGTCCCGATGGAGCTGGAATTGCGCTTGTCGGTCGAAGACAGCCCGAACTCGGCAGCCTGCGTGATGGACGCCATTCGCTGCGCCAAGGTTGCGCTCGAGCGCGGCGAGGGCGGCGCCCTGATCGCTCCGTCGGCGTATTTCTGCAAGCACCCGCCGCAGCAGTTCAATGATGATCTGGCGGCGCAAATGGTTGATGAATTCATCGCTGACGTGCCGCTCGCTGCCGAATAGGGCCGCAATAACCAAGCTTGTGAAGCGGCGCCGGTCGGGCAGACTGACTGGCGCCGCTCTGCATTTGCGGGAAGCCTCTGTATGGACGCGTTGATTATCGCCGCCGGATTTGGCAGCCGCTTGCGCGCAATCTCGGATTCTAAGCCGATGACTCCGGTCGCCGGGATTCCGTTGCTCGAACTGGGCGTACGCCAGGCCAAAGCGGCCGGCGCGGCGCGGGTGGTGGTGGTGACCGGGCACGAGGCCGAACGGCTTGAGGCGGCGCTACCGGCGCTGGCTGCGCGTACCGGGATCGCGGTCGAGCCGGCACGAGTGAACGACTGGACTAAACCGAACGGCTGGTCGGTGATCGCCGGGGCTGAGCTGATCGCCAGCGATTATCTGCTGATGATGTCCGACCACATTTTTTCGGCTCCGATCCTGGCGGGTCTGGCGCGGCAAGGCGGGACGGATCGCGCAGTGACCTTGGCGGTCGACCGGCGCATTGACGACCCGCTGATCGATCCCGACGACGCCACCTGGGTCGAACGCAACAAACAAGGCTTCATCCGCGCGATCGGCAAGCACATTATGGCTTACGATGCGGTCGATTGTGGCGCTTTTTTGTGCACGCCTGAATTGGCCGAGGCGATCCGCGGTGCAATTGCCGCGGGCCAGCCGGGCAGCTTGTCCGAAGGCATGCAGCGGCTGGCCGACGCCGGCCGTGCGGCAACCTGGGAGATCGGCGGGGCCTGGTGGCTCGACGTCGATGATCCGCGCGCGCACGAACTGGCCGAAGCGCAGGCGCCGCGGCATTTGCCCGAAATCTACGCCGCCGCGCTCAGCTGAGCAATTTGCCGCTCGCCAGCGTGTAAGTCTGGTCGGCAATTTCGGCCAAAGCGCCGCGATGCGCGATCACCAGTACCGCCATGCGCGT